>UQUH01000005.1 GCA_900544245.1 uncultured Coriobacteriaceae bacterium
CAACTGTCTCATCACCCCGACCCGCGTATCGAGAGGAAAGGGCTTGAGAGCGTGAAGGAAGACAAGAGGTTTTTGAAACGTGTGACCAAGGCGGTCGACGAACGCCTGTCGGGCAAGCGCCTCGACCACGTCCATTCGGTTTCCGAGTATGCATGCAAGCTCGCGCGGATGTATGGGGTGAGCGAATACGACGCCCGCATCGCAGGCCTATTGCATGATTGGGACAAGCTGCTCACCGATGACGAACTGCCGGCGCGTCTCGACGAGCTGGGCATCGAGCGCCCCGACCATATCGAATACCTGTATCCGGTGCTGCATTCCTTTACCGGCGCCGCGGCCGTAAGACGTGAGTTCCCAGAGCTCGACGACGGCATCATCAGCGCAATCCACAACCACACGCTCGGCTCGTTGGACATGAGCGACCTGGACATCATCATCTTCGTGGCCGACATGATCGAGCCGCTCCGCAAGTCGAAGGGTCGTCCCGAGGTCAAGCGCTTGCGCCAGATGGCGGGAAAGGTCCCGCTCGACGAGCTCTACTTCGAGGCATATGCCGCGACCATGCGCTCGCTCATCGATCGCAAGCGCTTCATCGATCCGGCCGCTCTCGACATCTGGAACGGCCTGGTGAAACGTCACCATCCCATCGACAAGTCGCGCCAGGGCAACCCGGATGCCGTGTTGTAATACAATTCGCTATCATTGTCGCAAGCGAAATCGCACGTCCGCAAAGGGGGCACGTTGACCGAGCAGAGCGCATACAGGGAACAGGCACTTGTTGCCGCACGGGCCATCGACGAGAAGAAGGGTTCCGACATCGTCATCCAGGATGTATCGGACCTGCTCAACGTCACCGACTATTTCGTCATATGCACGGCGGCGAACAATCGCCGTGTCGATGCAATCGCCGAGGAGGTCGAGGAACGGCTCTTCGAGGAGTGCGGCGTCAAACCCGCGAGTATCGAGGGCCTCGACGAGAGCGAATGGGTGCTCATGGATTACGGCCCCATCGTCGTGCATATCTTCCAGCCTGGCCCACGTGACTACTATCGCCTCGAGCAACTCTGGGACGCAGCTCCGACCGTGGACGTCGCGATTGCCGGAATCGAGGACCCCGTCTACACGGATCGTATCGCCAGGCTCCTCGAGCGCGCGGAAGACGCCGACTAGCCATGGGCGCGAGGACGGTCTGCGCGGCGTTCGTCTGCAAGGCGACGTATCATGCGCTGCGCCTGCTTGGCCGCGGCGGCACCTCATTGCCCGGCAAGCTCGCTCTCAAGATCGACCCAGACTATCTGCACCAGCTTAGTCGCGGCGTGCGCACCATCGTCATCACGGGCACCAACGGAAAAACGACTTCCACGCATATCGTCGCCCAGGCACTCGAGAACATGGGCGAGGAGGCGTTCTACAACCGCAGTGGCGCGAACCTCATCCAGGGCATAACGACCGAGTTCGCGATTCGCTCGAGCATGACGGGCAAGCCACGTTACAAGCTCGCCGCCATCGAGTGCGACGAGGGTGCCCTGCGTCGCGTATGCAAGCAGATCGACCCCGACGTTCTCGTCGTCACGAACGTCTTTCGCGACCAGCTCGATCGCTATGGCGAGGTCACGCATACGCTCGAAAACATCATGGCGGGCGTCGAGAACTCTCCGCATGCGACGCTTTGCCTCAACGCGGATGACTCGATGGTCGCCTCGATTGCCCGAAAAGTTGATAACGACGTCATCTTCTATGGCGTGAGCTGCGAGATCTATCCCGAGCGCGTCACCGACCTCTCCGATGCGACGCACTGCATCATGTGCGGCACCGAATACGCCTATGACTACATCACGTTTGCGCATCTGGGAGGATTTCGTTGCCCGAGCTGCGGCTACGCACGTCCGATGCCCATGGTTTCCGTCGACCGCATACTCGAGCGCAAAAGCGACAGTTGCGTGCTCGAGATGAGCGTCGATGGAGTGAGCTCGGTCGTGCCGGTCGACGTGCCCGCTGGTTACGATATCTACAATTGCGCATGCGTCGTGGCCGGCTTGCTGGCCTTCGGGTTTCCCAAGGAGCGGGCCTTCGAGGCGCTCGGAAAGTTCAAGCACGGCTTCGGGCGCTCGGAGGTTCTCGACGTGCATGGCACCAAGGTGCGTCTCATGCTCATGAAGAACCCGGCGGGCTGCAATCAGATCATTAACCTTCTGCTCAACGAGACCGACGAGGACATGGGCCTCGTGTGCATTCTCAACGATCAGGAATGTGACGGTACGGATGTCTCGTGGATCTACGATGCCGGCTGGGAGGCGATCTGCGCGCACAAGACGAGTGCGATTTGCAGCGGCGATCGCGCCGAGGACATGGCGCTTCGTCTCAAGTATGCCGGCATGCCCGCATCTGGCATACGCATCCTCCATGATTACGGCGAGCTCATCGAGGAACTCGGCCGCATGGAGCGTAACGTGACCGTCGTCGCGAACTATTCGGCAATGCTCGCCTTTCGTGCAAAGGCCGCAAGCGTTCTCGGCCTTGCGGGATTCTGGGAGGGGTAGGCGCGATGGGTGACGAGACCATGCACATCACGATCGGGCATCTGTACCCCGACCTTCTCAACCTCTACGGGGACCGGGGAAACACGATCGCGCTTTCCAGGCGCTGCGAATGGCGTGGCATCGATGCGCGAATCGTGGACATCGGCGCTGGCCAGGATGCAGATTTCGGGGACATCGACCTCTTCTTCATCGGGGGCGGTCAGGATTTCGACCAGCGCACGCTGCTTGCAGACCTGGGAGTGGGCGTCGCGGGGTCAAAGGCGGAGCGCTTGAAGCATGCGATCGAAAGCGACGTTCCCGTGCTCGCCATTTGCGGGGGCTACCAGATCCTCGGCGAGTACTATCGCGATCACGAGGGGCAAACGGCGACGTTCATCGGCGCGCTACCCATGTATACCGAGGCAGGTGATACGCGCCTCATCGGCAACATCGTCTTCAGGGCCGATGCCGTCGAGGGCACGCCGGTGGTCGTCGGGTTCGAGAACCATGCGGGCCGGACGCGCCTGCGCGAGGGCGCTTGCCCGCTGGGTACGGTGATGAGGGGGTTTGGTAACAACGGCGAAGATGGGACCGAGGGACTGCGCTATCGCAACGTCATCGCGACATATAGCCACGGCCCGCTGCTCCCCAAGAACCCGCATGTGGCTGACGCCCTCATCGAAGCGGCCTTGCAGCGACGTTATCCAGGGGCAAAACTTCGACCTCTCGATGACACGCTCGAAATGGCGGCTCATGATACTATGGAACACAGACTAATCTCATAGTCGGCAAATCGGAGGAGACCATGGAGCAGACGAATTACAGCGGGAGATACTTTCGCACGTGTTATGACGACATCAAGTCGTCGAAGGGCTGGTTCGGCAAGATTTGCCTGCTCGGCCTCATCGAGTTCATTCCCATCTTCGGGCAGATGACCGTGTATGGCTATTGCTGGGAGTGGGCCCACAAGGCGGCCTGGGGCGTCGATTCGCCCATGCCCAAGAAGATCTACGGCCGTCCGGGCAGCAAGATGCTGCGCTGGGGCTGGTTCGCGCTCGTCATCGCCTTCGTCGTGGCGATTCTTCCGAGCATCGTCATGTCGATCGGCGGCTGGCTGAGCTCGCTTGGCGCGGAGACCGGCATCTACACGGCGACGGGCCGTTACATGGTGGTCAATCCGGGCAACATCCTCTATGCCGGGCTTGGCTGGATTCTCTACGTCGTCGGCCTCGTGCTCCTCGTCTTCGCGAGCGTGATCACCTGGGTCGGCGTTATCCGCATGACGATGTACGACCGTCTGGGCGCGGGCTTCCAGTTCGCCAAGGTCTGGGCCATGATCAAGCGCGACTTTGGCGGGATCATGCGCATCTTTGGCATGATGCTCCTCTTCGAGGTCATTGGGGCCATCATCATCGGCATCATCACGCTCATCGTGCTGTCGATCGTGCTGGGCGCTACGCTCACGCCGCTCATTATCATGGCGAGCAATGGTGCCTATTCCGATTCGGCCTTTGCGGGCTACGTCCTGACGCTCATCCTCGGCATGCTGCCGATCATCTTGGTCATGTGCTATGTCAGCTTTGTCTACTCAACGTTCGTCCAGCTGCTCGTCTCCAGGGCCGTTGGCTATTGGACGCGTCAGTTCAACGTTGCGGCTTGGGGGTCGAAGGATGATCCGCTGCCCTTCGAGGTGCCGGGTGGACAAGCGGATGCGCCTAATCCGCCGCATGCGCCGAGCCAAGCCGCCAGCACGCCGGCTCCGCCAACGGGCGAGCCAGTGAACGTCGCCGCTGCGCAGCCAGCTCCCGCGCTCGCGTCCGAAGTCCCCGCGGCGCTCAATCCCGCGGCGGTTGCCGAGGCGCTCGATGCCGAACCAGAGCTGCCCGCGTCTGACGCGACCGATGACAACGTGAGCGACGAGGCGACGCATGTCGACGTCGTCGATCCCGACCTTGTCGCCTCCGAGGAGGAGGAGATGACGGAGCGCCAGTCAGAGGACGAGCTCTAGAGGGCAAAAAGCGCCGCCCATTTGGCATATTTTTATTGCTTTCGTGTCGCACCACGAGTATTCTTAACGGGTTCGCTTTCAGAGCCCCGTGAAACTCTGTGATTGAACAACATGGTAGTTTAGTTGGAGGAACACACGTGAAGACCTACTATGCGAAGCCCGGCGAAGTCCAGCGCGAGTGGCTTCTGGTCGATGCGACCGACATGACCCTGGGTCGTCTTGCCTCTGCCGTTGCGCAGATCCTGCGCGGCAAGAACAAGCCGACCTACACGCCGCATGTTGATACGGGCGATTTCGTAATCGTCGTCAACTGCGACAAGATCAAAGTGACTGGCGCCAAGGTCACCGACAAGGTGTATACCCGCATCACGGGTTATCCCGGCGGCGTGCGTCAGGAGACCTTCCAGGAGGCAATGGAGAAGCATCCCGAGCGCGTCATCGAGCACGCCGTTAAGGGCATGCTCCCCAAGAACACGCTCGGACGCCAGATGGGCAAGAAGCTCAAGGTCTATGCAGGCCCCGAGCATCCGCATCAGGCGCAGAATCCCCGCAAGATTGACCTGGAGGCATAACCCATGGCAGATACCAAGAAAGAAGCCATCTACTATGGCACCGGTCGCCGCAAGAACGCCATTGCGCGCGTCCGCCTCGTCCCCGGCACCGGCAAGGTCACCGTCAACAAGCGCGATGCAGAGGATTACTTCGGCCGCAAGGCCCTCGTCGAATTCGCGACGGCTCCCTTTACCGTGACGGGCACTGCCAAGCACTTCGATGTCATCGCCACGCTCAACGGCGGCGGCATTTCGGGTCAGGCCGGCGCCCTGCGCCACGGCATCGCCCGCGCTCTGCTCGAGGCTGGCGATTACCGCGCCGAGCTCAAGAAGGCCGGCTTCCTCACGCGCGATCCGCGTATGGTCGAGCGCAAGAAGTACGGTCTCAAGAAGGCCCGCAAGCGTCCGCAGTTCTCCAAGCGCTAAGTTTCGAGAGATATATATGCAAGAAGAAGGCTCGCATTTGCGGGCCTTCTTCTTGCTACCTACAGCTCTATCTCCAGCAGTTCCAGCACCGCATCGACTGCATAGGGTACGGCAGCCTTTACCTCGGGGGTCAAATCTACCGTGAAGTCGCGTGGCGCGATGTTCTTTTTCTGCACGCCCACGCAGCGGATGTCGCAATCGTGGCCCGCTAGCCGTGCGTTGTTGAGCACGTCTGAGATGCGCATGTCGTGCAGCGAGTGCATGATGCTGTATGACGCCATATCCTCGGGCGTGAAGGTGTAGCAAGTGCCTGGAATAGCGTCTGGTCCACAATCCACTGCATCGACGACGACAAGGCGATCGAAATCGCGAATGAAGGGAAGCAGGCTAAGCCCCATGGTCCCCGCATCCAGGACGGGAATACGCTCGTCACCTTCAACGTGAGCGTCGTACTCGCGGAACGTCTCGATCAACGTGCGCGCGTGTTTCTCGTCAAAGGCCTCGCGTGCCGTATCGTAGTTCGTCAGCACCTTGGCTATATGCGAGCCAAAGCCCTCATCGAGCATGAGCATGTTTCCCACGCAGACAACCATCTGCTTGATATCTTCCACAATGTCTCCTTCGTTATGCTTGCAGATACAACGCAAGCTCTGCCGCAAGCTTCTCGACGGATTCGAGCGTGCTCAGCCCATCGAGCTTGACGATGACGTCGGCTGCCCGCTCGTACAACGGCTGGCGCTCCTCGTAGAGGTCTTCGAGCGTGCTACCCTGATGGATGACGACGCCACGGTCGAGCAAATCCGGTTGAAGACGACGCGTTATCTCGTCAAGGCTCAAGTCGAGGAAGACAATCGTGCCAAGCGCCCTTAGGTTCTCGACGGCCTCGGATCCGTAGATGGCGGAGCCGCCAGTCGCGATGACGTGGTGGGCGCAGGAGAGGTTGGCGAGGATGGCATTCTCGCGCTCCACGAAACCCTCGACACCATGTTCCTCGAGAATTTCCGAGAGAAGTGCCCCCTCGCTTTCCTGGATGAGCAGATCTGTGTCGACGAATCGATAGCCGAGCTTCTTGGCGAGCACGACGCCAAGGGTGCTCTTACCCGCACCGGGCATGCCAATGAGCGTGATGTTGTCGTTTGTCTCAATGGGCATAGGTGAACCTTTCCCTCGTCCGAGCCATTCTAGCGCAAAGAAGAAGGCCCGCGGTTTTCCACGGGCCTTCCGGTCGTCATATGGAAAGGAGCGCCTACTCCTTTTCGAGGATCACCTTGTCCTCCATGACGATGACCTCCTCGTCCATGGGATCATAGCCGGAGATGTTCATGGTCTCCGTGCTGTAGGTCAGACCACCATGCGGCTTGGAACCAAGCAGCATGACCTTGGTCGGATCGATGCCCTCGATGTTGGCGAGGTAGATGTGGATGAGCGTGAAGCAGATGAAGAAGAACATCATGAAGTAGTGAATGACACGCACCTTCATCAGACCGCCGACGAGCGTGGTGAAGCCGGCAAAGAACGCGATGTTCATCGTCGGCGCCCACAGGCAGAAGCCCGTGTAGCCCATGAAGAAGATGGCCACCGCGATGAGCAGGTAGGACAGCTTCTGCGGTACGCCGTACTTGCCGCCCAGCGGATGCTCCTTCTTGAAGAAGAGGTAGTACTTGATCCACGGAATGAGCTGATGGCGATTGTCCTTCTGCGGGAAGAACGTGTACATGTCCAGCTTGGTCTCGCGGGTGCCGTATGCCGGGGCGGACTTCACGAAGCCGGCGGCGACAATGCGGAACACGAGGTTGATCAAGATCACGAACGCGCAGAACATGTGAACGCCACGAGCCATGCCCATCAGTCCCGGCACGACCGGGTAGTGAATCTCGATACCCGAGAGGATGAGGAGAAGCATGCAGATGAGGTTGACCCAGTGGGTAAAGCGGAAGATGAACGGATGCGCCTCAGGATAGTGTACGAGATGTGCCATGATTATCGACCTCCCCAAGGACTCGTGTGCATCTTGAACTCGCGGCCCGTCTTGGGCTCGACGATGTGAACCGCGCAGGCGACGCATGGGTCATATCCATGGACGATGCGCAGGGCGTTGATCGGAGCCTCGATGTTGGTGATGGGGGTACCGATGAGACCCTGCTCGATGGTGCCGGGAATGCCGTACTCGTCACGCGGGGAGATGTTCCACGTGGTGGGGACGACCTCCTGGTAGTGCGTAATCGAATTGCCGGCGATGGTCTCGGTGTGATAGAGAGCACCGCGCGGAGCCTCCCAGAAGCCCTCGCCCAGGCCCGTGTCACGGACGCGCTCCGCGAACCAGGGGTTGCCCTCGACGGCTCCGGCCTCGATGAGGCCGAGGAGCTCGACGAGCTCGCCGCACCAGTCGATCATGTAGCCGGCGACGGCAGAGGCCTCGATGGGGCGGGCGGCCAGACGGCCGAGCGCGGAATTGAGGCTCACGATGCTTGCCGGGGCAACCGGAAGGTTGAGGCCCGTGAGAACGGCGTTGACGCCCGCGACGATCTCGGGGTTGCCGCTCATGTAGGAGACGAGGACGCGAGCAAGCGGACCGACCTCCATGGGCTCACCGGCATAGCGCGGGGCCTTGGACCAGGTGTACTTGTCGTTGACGATTTCCTCGGCCTCGTTCTTGTAGTAGCCCGGGAACGTCTCGGGGGGAACCGTCACGCCGACCGTGGGATGCAGCGGCTTCTGGTCGCCTGCGTAGTAGGCGTGCACCGTGTCCTCGGTGATGTTCGAACCGTCGAATTGCTCGAGAACAGGTGCGCCGCTGCCCATGCGGACGATGCCCGCGGGGAAGAAGCGGTCGTCGAGCTCGCGAGACGGGCGGTCGAAGACGCCGTAGGCCATGAAGTTGCCGTGCTTGTTGTTGCCGATGGTCACGACATCGTTGAGGTAGACGCTCGCGATGGCGATGGCGTCGGGAATCATGACGTTGTCGACCCAGTCCTTGAGCTTCTTGGCGCGGAACAGCACGTCGTCGAGCTTCTCGACGCTCGGGTACCAGGCGGTACCGCCGGGAATCGAGGTCTGGACGTGCGGCATCTTGCCGCCGATGATCGCGGAGATCTCGTCGGCCGTGGCCTGCATGTCGAGAGCCTCGATGTAGTGGGCCGTGGCGATGAGGTCGACCTCGGCCGGAAGCTTGTAGGCTTCGGGGGCGAGACCTTCCATGAACCAGCCGCCGGACAGCCAGGAATACTGGCCGTTGGCCGCGAACTTGGCGAGACGGTCCTTGAGAGCCGCGAAGTCGGTCTGGGCGAGGCCCAGCGTCTGGCACAGCTCGTAGGTCTTGTTGACGTCTGCCTCGAGCGCATGCAGCGGGTTGACGTAGTCGAGTGCGCTCAGCTGATAGAACCACAGGATGTGGCTATGCATGAACTGCGCGCCCTCGATGAGGTTGCGTACCAGGCGACCGCCTTCGGGAATCTGGATGCCGTAGGCTTCCTCGGCCGCGTAGACGGAGGTATGGCAGTGCGAGACGGGGCAGACGCCGCAGACGCGCTGGGCGAGCATGGCCGCGTCGTAGGGGTCACGACCCTCGACGATGAGCTCGAGGCCACGGAACAGGCCGCCGGAAACCCACGCGTCGGTCACGACGCCGTTCTCGACTTCCATCTCGACGCGCAGATGACCCTCGATGCGGTCGACCGGATCAATAATAGAATGCTTTGCCATGTTTATTCACCCTCCTCGACATCAACGATGACCTGCTCTTCGACAACAGGTACGGTGGAGGGCTCCTTCTTGCCGTGCTTGATGTCCCACTCGCGTTCCTTCTCGAACGGAGCGCCACCCTTGGTACGGCCCGTGGCCTTCATGCCGATGCCATGGACGACGAGGGCGGCGGTCAGAAGACCGGTGACGCCAAGCGCGATCGGGGTCGGCTGGAATGCGATGCTGCCGAGCCTGAGGGTCTTGAGACGGCCCAGGAACGGGGAATCGACGTCGATCCAGTTGCGGACCGTCGTGCGTGGATCGCCGTTGCAGCAGCCGATGCAGGGGGCGCCGGAGGCGACGCACCAGCTCACGCGGCGGTTCCAGCGAACCTGCGGGCAGTTGGCCTTGGTCTGCGGACCCTTGCAGCCCAGGGCGTACAGGCAGTAGCCCTTGGCCTCTTCCTCGCTGCCAAACTCGTAGACGAACTCGCCGTTCTCGAAGTGGCCGCGACGCTCGCAGTTGTCATGGATGGTCTCGCCGTACATGGCGCTGGGCATGTTGAACTCGTTGAGGCCGGCGACGACGGACTCGCCACCCAGAAGCAGGTACTGAACGATAACCGCGACCAGGTTGGCCGGATTGACGGGACAAGAGGGAAGGTTGACGACCGGAGTCGACACACCGTTGTCCGCGAGGTACTTCTGAATGCCCTCGGCACCGCCCGGGTTGGGATATGCGGCGCAGAAACCACCGTCAACGGCGCAGGATCCTGCGGCGATGACCACGGCGGCGTTCTTGCACGTGTGAATCAGGTGGCTTTCGTGCGGAGCGCAGGTGGGGGCACCGGCGATGCGCAGGATTTCGCCGTCGTAGCGGGTCATGACCGCACCCTCGATGACGACGACGTACTTGCCCTTGGCAGCCTCGATGGTCTCCTCACGGGCCTCCTCGAGGGAGTAGCCGGCGGCAGCGGAAAGGGTCTCGGCGTAGTTGAGCGCGAGATACTCGAGGATCAACGTTGCCGGATCGGGGTTGTCGGCCTGTGCGAACGACTCGGTGCAGCCAGTGCAGGAGCCAAGCTCCATCCAGATGACCGGTGCGAGACCGCCTTCGCCCAAACCTCCGTCCGTGCCGATGAGGGAGTTGCTCTCGATGGCCTCGGCGACGTCAGCAGCCGTTACGCCTTCAATGCCGATTGCAGCTGCAATCGTGCCACAGAAGCCGAGGAAGGCGCGACGTGTCAGACCACGCGACTCGAGCGACTCGATAAACGAATCTTGCATAGATACCTCCATCTTCCAATCAAACTCGTCGCGCGTGCCCCTCACACGAAATCGCGACGAAGCTATGACACACCAAAACTACTATAAAGAAACATCATTTTCATATCCGGACAAAACGATTCAGAAACAATTGTCGGGCGGTTTTGAGCCGTAAACGGGAGAGAGTATTCTAGAATGGTTTACACGACGTACGGATAAAGACGACGGGCGGACGGCACGTGAAAAAGGAACGCACATATATCGCCAAGAACCGCAAGGCGCTGCACGACTACTTCGTGGAAGACCGCGTCGAGGCTGGCATCGTGCTCACGGGCACCGAGGTGCGTTCGCTGCGCGAGAACTCGGCCCAGCTGCGCGACTGCTTCATAACCATTCGTAAGGGCGAGGCATGGCTCAACGGCGTGCACATAGCACCTTACAGCAACGGGTCCATCTTCAACGTCGAGCCCGAGCGCCGCCGCAAGCTGCTCCTACACAAGAAGGAGATCCTCAAGCTCGAGCAAGAGGCCTCCCAGCAGGGCTACTCGCTCATTCCGCTGTCCATGTACTTTTCCGAAGAAGGCCGCGTGAAGGTCGAAGTCGGCGTCTGCAAGGGCAAGAAGCTCTACGACAAGCGTGCCTCCATCAAGGAACGCGACGCCAAGCGCGAGATTGCGCGCTCCATGAAGAACAGCAACCGTTAGCAAATGAGACAAACGCTCAGTCTCGCTGTCTCATTTGTTGCAGGAACCGCTTTGTTAGTGTGATTCGAATTCGCGGATGAAGGCGTGCAGTGCCTCGCCACGATGCGAGATGGCGTCCTTTTGCCCGCTGGGCACTTCGGCCGTGGTCAACTTGCCATCAAAGGCGTCGGCGAAGAAGAGCGGGTCGTAGCCAAAGCCGTTGCTGCCGCGCTCCTCGTAGCCGATCTTTCCCTCGCAGCTGCCATACGCCACGATTTCGGAATCGTCCGTGTCGACGAAGACGAGCGTGCACACGAAACGTGCGGTGCGCTCGTCATCGGGCACGTCGGCTAGCAGCTCGAGCAGCTTGGCGTTGTTGTCGGCATCGGTCGCGTCTTCGCCCGCGAAGCGACTCGAGAAGACGCCGGGTGCGCCGTCGAGCGCGTCGACGACCAGTCCACTGTCATCGGCGAGTGCGGGAAGTCCCGTGTTGTCGCGCGCGGCCAGCGCCTTGATGCGCGCGTTGCCCTCGAAGTCGTCGGCATCCTCCACGGGCTCGGGATAGCTGCCACAGTCCTTGAGGCTCACGAACTCCCAGCCCGTCACCGGCGTGAGCATGCGGGAAATCTCCTCGAGCTTGTGGGCGTTATTCGTCGCGATGACGACTTTCTTCGTGGCCATGTCTACTCCTCCAAGGCTCTTCTTTGGTCTTCGAGCAGCTCGTCGATCCCGAAGGTCGCGACATCGAGCATCTTGTCGAGCTTCGCGCGATCGAACGAGCACTGCTCGCCCGTGCCCTGGATCTCGATGATCTCGCCGCGCGCGTTCATGATGAGGTTGAGGTCGACCTCGGCGCGCGAGTCCTCCTGGTAGTCGAGGTCGAGCAGGATGCGCCCGTCCACCTGGCCGACGCTGATGGCGGCAACCTGGTCGATGATGGGGCTCGTCTTGATCTTGCCGGCGTTCTGCCACATCTCGAGCGCGTCGTGCAGCGCGACCCACGCTCCCGTGATGGCCGCCGTACGCGTGCCGCCGTCTGCCTGCAGCACGTCGCAGTCGACGGTGAAGGTGACCTCGCCGCCCAAGCCGGTCATGTCGACCGCCGAGCGCAGGCTACGCCCGATGAGACGCTCGATCTCCATGCTGCGGCCCTTGCGCGTAAGGTGTTCGCGCGACGTGCGTTTGGCGGTTGACGCCGGAAGCATCGCGTACTCGGCGGTAATCCAGCCGGCACCTGCCCCCTTGCGCCATGCCTTGACACGCTCCTCGATGCTCACCGCGCACAGGACCTTGGTGGCACCGGTCTCGATGAGGCACGAGCCGGGAACGTTATCGAGAAAGTGGCGCGTGATCTTCGTCGGGCGCTTTTCCTCGGGACCGCGCCCATAGGAGCGTCCCAAACCGATGTTGACTGTCATGGTTTCTCCTGCCTAGAGGTCTTGAACATCCACGTAGCTGAGGTCTTCGATGGGGTAGCCCAGGATATGCCCGCCGATGTTGCGGAAGTCGTCCAGGTCGGCGCCCGTCGTGAAGAAGCTGCTGTGCTGCGGCACCGAGCCGTCGGCCAGGTGCCCGCGATAGGTGAGCGTCTCGACGACCTCCTTGGCCGTCTCCTCGGAGGACGAGACGATCGCGACATCCTCGCCCACGGCTTGCTGGATGAGCGGAGCCAGCACGGGGTAATGCGTGCAGCCCAGCACGAGCGTGTCGACGCCCGCCTTCTTGATGGGGTCGAGGTAGTCGCGTGCGATCGACTGGAACGCCGGGCGCAGGTACACGTCGCTCGCCTCGGCCGTGAGGCGCTCGATGGGGCTGTTGGAGCGTCGGATGCCGTCTTCGACGATTTCGACGAAGAGCGGCGTTGCCGAAGAGAACGCGGTCACGCCCGCATCGAGGTTGCGAATCGTGTCCGGGTAGATGCCCGAGTCGATGGTCGCCTGCGTGGCGATGACGCCGACGCGGCGGTTGCGCGTCATGCGCACGGCACCGCGCGCCCCGGGCTCGACCACGCCGATGACCGGGACGTCAAACTCCATCTGGGCAAGCGCGAGGCCCGCCGCCGTTGCCGTGTTGCAGGCGATGATGATGAGCTTCACGTCATGCTTTGAGAGCCAAGTGCCGATCTGGTGCACGAAGCCGCGCACTTCGCGCAGGTCACGCGGGCCATACGGACAGCGTGCCGTATCGCCGAAGAAGATGAGCGATTCCTGCGGCAAGCGCTCGTAAATGGCGCGTGCGACGGTGAGACCGCCGAATCCGGAATCGAATATGCCGATGGGAGCGTTATTCATAGCCGCACTATCTTACCGCATCGGCGAACTCGTCGACGAGCTCGTCGAAGTAGGCGAGCGCCTGCGCCGTCGGCTCGGGCGTGGTCATGTCCACCCCGGCGCCCTTGAGCAGCTCGATGGGCGTCTTGCTCGACCCGCCCGAGAGGAATCCCAGGTAATCGGCCACGGCGGACGCACCCTCCTTCAAGATGCGATTCGACAGCGCGATGGCCGCCGAGAATCCCGTCGCGTACTGATACACGTAGTACTGGTAGTAAAAGTGCGGGATGCGCGCCCATTCGACGGCGATCTGGTCATCCACGACGATGTCGGGGCCGTAATAGCTGGCGTTCAGCTCGCGGTATATCTCGCCGAGCGCCTCGGCGGTGATACCCTCGCCGCGCGCGGCGATCTCGTTGAAGGCAAGCTCGAATTCGGCAAACATCGTCTGGCGGTACAGCGTGCCCTTGAACTGTTCGAGGAAGTGATTGAGGATGTAGGCGCGCTCGCGCGGGTCGGTACGCGTCTTGAGCAGATGCTGCGTGAGGAGCGCCTCGTTGACGGTCGAGGCGACCTCGGCCACGAAGATCACGTAATCGGAATAGACGGACGGCTGGGTTTTGCAGCTCAGATAGGTGTGGATGGAGTGGCCCATCTCGTGGATGAGCGTGAAGACGTCATCGAGCTGCCCCTGGAAGTTCATGAGGATGACCGGATGCATGCCGTAGCCACCGGCGGAATACGCGCCGCTGCGTTTGCCGGGCGTCTCGTACACGTCGATCCAACGCTTCGACAGGCCCTCGCGCACGATTTCGAGGTAGCCCTCGCCCAGTGGCTCAAGCGCCTCGAGGATGAGGTCGCATGCTTCCTCGTAGGTAAACTCCATGTCGACATCCTCGACAATGGGCACGTAGAGGTCATAGAAATGCAGCTCGTCGACGCCCAGCACCTGCTTGCGCAGCTCGACGTACTTGTGCATGGGTGCTAAATGCTCGTGTACGCACGAAATGAGGTTGGTGTAGACCTCGGTGGGTACCTCGTTTTGGTCGAGGCAATACTCGAGTGCCGTGGGATATTTGCGTGCATCCGTGTAGAACTTGAGCTGCTTTGCCTGAGCTCCCAGGGTCGCGGCAGCCGTGTTACGGAACTGCTCGTATGCCGCATACAGGGAGGCATAGGCCGACTTACGCAGCACGCGGTCATCCGACATCATGAGCGGGACGTAGCTGCCATGCGTGACGGGGTGGGTCTCGCCTTGCGCGTCGATGGCATCCTCGAACGTGAGGTCGGCATCGCTGAAGAGCGAGAAGATGTGCTCGGGCTGCATGGCCATGTCCTGCGCGCGGGCAAGCAGCTCTTCCTCGGCATCGCCCAGAATGTGGCCGCGCTGGCGAAAGACCATGTGCAGGGCACGACGGTACAGCTCGAGCTCGGGGCAGGCGACGAAGAATTGCTCCATCTGCGCATCGTCGAGTTTGAGGAGTTCGGGGGCAAACCAGCTCGTGGCGCTCGACACCTCCGTGTAGACGGAGATGACCTGCGCGGAGTAATCCTGATAGGTCGCCTTGCGCGTGTCCTCGTCGAGCTTGCGCTGCGCGTAGTTCACGAGCTTGCCGAGCTCCACGCCCGCCTCGTCGCTCAGCTGCAAGTAGGCAAGGAGCTCCTCGGGCGATTGCGAGATCTTGCCGCGATACGCCGCGAGTTTGGTTGCGCAGCCCTTCGCTTCCTCGAGCGCAGCGAGGAACGCCTCGTCATCGGCGTAGATGCTGGAGAGGTCCCAGCGATAGCGCTCGTCGATTTCATCACGCGATTGATATGCCATGATTCACCGCTTTCCTGATGTTTTGGTGTTCGGGGGGGGGGCGTCTGCTTACTGGTCTTCGAGTCCGAGAACGATCAATACGCAGGCGAGTATTTCCGAGAGGGTTTCATCATCAACGGCTCCGACGCGCTCAATTGAGTTGATGTTTCCTCGCGTCTCAAGATCCATTGCGCGGATTGCTTCGCATTGGACGAAACCGTGAATAGGGTTGTCATCGGCAATACGTACGTGAAGTGGATAGCCGTTGTCAACAGACGTGACAGGAGCAAGCAGCGTGAGCGCGCACATGCTATTGACGCGCCAGGGACTTAGAACGATGGCGTAATGGCGACTTGCAGGCTCATGTCCATGAGAGGGATTGAAGTTTAGCGAAACAATATCGCCCTGCTCGCATATCATCGCGTCCACGCTTCCAGCTCGGCACCCATCATGTCATCATCAGGCCATGCAGGAGTGGGAGAATGAACTTGGGGATTGTAGCCGGAAAACAGAGCGTCGAACGTGACGCCGCGCTTGGGGCGTACGCTACGATGTGATTTTCCGGCTGGAACAATCTCGATGTTGTTTCGCTCATTTACGATGAGCTCGACATCATCGCCCGACAGCAGGCCAACCGCGCGCAATATAGCGCAGGGAATCCTTACGGCATCGGAATTACCCCATGTCGATATTTTCGTTTGCGGTTTACTCGATACCGTGATCACTGTCATCACTTCCTTGGTGTCTTGCTGGCGAGTACAGTATATACCCTATGTATATACATCTCAATACTCGGGCTTTTTTGCTTGCCTTACGAAGTGAGATAACTCTCTTATTTATGCTCGATCCAGCATGCCGATAGAATGTAAACTCGGAAAAATCAAAGATGAGCATTGTTATATGGAAGGGCAAAGAGCATGAGTACAGCGTCGCGTTTCGTTAAAAAGCTCAACTTCCTAGTAAACGAAAACCATGCTTACGCGGTTTTCTCCTTCATCGTCGTTATCGCAAGCTTGATTCCCCTCACCATCAAAGAGTCTCCAACATGGACGATTGCGCTCGAATATGCGACAACGGCTGTCTTTATCTTCGAATATGTTGCCCGGTGGCTTTGCGCTGACGTAACGATAAAAAGGGGCGCAGTCTCTTTTCTCATCTATCCGTTCACGCCAATGGCGATTATCGACCTTATCACTATCTTGCCTACATTTATCCTGCTCAATCAGGGATTCAAGGCTCTGAGGATCATTCGCCTTGTGTTGATACTCCGTCTGTTCCGATTTGCCAAAAGGTCTCGAAGCTTCTATGTGATTGGAGAGGTCATTAGACGCGAGCGAGCGATTTTGGGTGTCGTCTGCCTTATAGCCATTGGCTATATCTTTTTGACTTCCCTCATTCTCTTTAACGTTGAGCCAGATACGTTTGATAGCTTCTTTGACGCAATCTACTGGGCATGTGTCTCGCTCACAACGGTTGGATATGGAGATCTGTATCCGGTGTCGGCAGCAGGTCGTGTCATTGCCATGATTTCGTCGCTTGTGGGAATCGCAATCATAGCGTTGCCTGCGGGTATCATCACCGGCGGATACATTGATGTTATGCGTGAGGAAAAGGAATCGCGTGTTGAAAAGAGCGAGCAAAAGTAAGGCGAACTCCCAAATGGGAGTTCGCCTAATTCTCTTTTGGTGGAGGTGCGGAGAATCGAACTCCGGTCCACGATAATCCTGCGAAAGGTGTCTCCAAGCTCAGTCGATGTTCGAATAGGAAACCGCCAGGCACACCGACAAGCGAGAGCGGCTTCCCGCCGGTTCGATCTTAGCCCGGGGCATACCGACTACGTCCCCGGGAGCAACCTCCTGAAAATGATCCCGTGCAGATGTCAGAGGTTTAGCATCTGGTTGGGAGGGCTGAACCTAAATTAGGCAGCCAGGGCGACAGGTTGAGCCTGCGCACCCTTGAAAGAAACAACTTTGCCAGTTAATTGGCTTTACCCCTGTTTAACGTGGCGAGGAGACCACGGCCTGCTGCCCTTCGCTCAAACTATCCTGTCGAAACCAGTCACCCCCAGTCTCAAACCCTTTTCAAGGAACGTGCCCGCATCAAGCGGGCTATCCAGTATACGCCCCGCTCAGCGGGACTTCAACAAAATGTGTAGCGTGCGCATGACATGAGCAAAACATTTGCATAACCTCCACCGAACTTCTTCCCACAAACGCGTGCGAGTCTGATAGACTTTGCAACTGCGCGAAACGCGCCAGGCCGATGTAGCTCAGCTGGTAGAGCACCGCACTCGTAATGCGGGGGTCAAGAGTTCGAGTCTCTTCGTCGGCACCACCAAAACCCAGGGCCCGCGTCGCGGGCCTTTTTGTTCTAGGAGGCATCCATGGCGTTCTCACTCGACGATCTTGCGGCACACTACGCGCAGCTTCCCGAGGCAGGCGGCCTCGATAGTCGTTGCGAGATGTTCGTCCCCGGCGGCCTGAACGACCAGACCGTCCTCGACCTGGCATGCCGTCGTGGCCTGGGCGTCTACAAGCTCTCCGACCACGTGGGTCCGGCCGGCCATGTCATCGGCGTCGATTGGCGTGAGCCCTTCATCGAGCGCGCCCGCGAAGGCGAGGCCCATGCTGTCGAGAAGAACAAGCTCACCAAAAGCAACATGGAGTTCGTCGTCACCTATCCCGAGATGATCGACCAGATCGGCATCGAGGAGGGTAGCCTCGACTACGTCTACGTCAACAGTGCCCTCAACCTCTTCTACGATCCGGCGCACGTCATCAAGCTCATCGGCCGCCTGCTCGTGCCGGGCGGCAAGCTCGTGTGCCAGACGGTACTCGCCACGACACCGCGCGACAAGCAGGTCATCGCCGAGGCGCGCGCAATCGGAAACGTCGTCCAGGCGGCTCCGAATCGCAAGAACTTCGCGCTCTGGCTGCATAACGCCGGCATGGACATGCCCACCTACGAGACGCTCGAGGCGCGTCCCATCCAGCCCTGCGACGCCGTGGCCGCAGACGGGCAGGCGCCCGTTGTCGAGACGGACGAGGACGCGCGCTTCACGAGCTGCGTCGTGAACGTCGAGAAGCTCGGCGGCTTCGACTACCAGGCCTTCCTGCTCAAGGACATGAGCGATTTTCGCTAGAGATGGGCTGGGGTAGGGAAATGCCGGTTATGACTGGTGGCCTTGACGCCGAAGGCGACGAGGAGTTCTCGAGAATCAAGGAAGTGGCTGTCGTGGCTCTGAGCGATGGATTGAGAAGCGTCGAGGAAGTCGAGCGCATGCAGGAGATCTTCGCGCGCAACCACGACGAACACGAGCGTCTCGTTCGCGAGGATGCGGCTGCGTGCTCGGAGGAGCGCGCGCTTATGCTCGATGACGGCACGCTGTGGGAGTACGTGACCGTGCATGACGAGTACGTGCGCATCATCGGCTGCAAGACCGACACCGTCACGCTCGAGATTCCCGCCACCATCGAGGACAAGCCGGTGGCCGAGCTAGCCGTCGATGCGTGCTCGTATCTCGAGTCGGTGTGCGAGATCATCTGCTCGCCGCAGATCGAGAAGATCGGCAACTGCGCGTTTCGCGCGTGCACGAAGCTCGAACGCCTCGTCTTGCCCCGCAACGTCGAGACCTACGACTCGTCGTGGGTGCGTGGCTGCCGCAAGCTGTCCGAGCTCACCTTGCCCGGCATGCTCGCGCGCGTCACGTCGAGCATCTTCGACGAGGGACAGCTGGGCACGCTCGTCATCGGCTTTGCCACCTACGACTTCGCACCGGGCCTCTTTGCCCAGGGCAAGCTCGAGAGCATCCGCATCGATGACGAGAACCCCTACATCACGACCGATGGCAAGGCCATCTTCGCGCACGAAGGCACGCATCTGCGCGTGTTGGCGCTGTCTTGCGAGCGCTACGCCGTGCCCGATGGCTGCCAGGTCATCGAGAAGAAGGCCTTCGCGAATCGCTCCGAGCTCTACGAAGTCGATCTTCCCGACGCCATCACCACGATCGAGGACTACGCGTTCTCCTATTCGGGTCTCGAGAGCTTCACGTCCCCGCGCGACCTGCGCACCATCGGCGAGCGCGCCTTCTTCCGCTGCCGCAAGCTCGCCCAGGTCACCCTCGACGAAGGGCTCGTGTCCATCGGCGACGACGCGTTCACCGGGACGGGTATCGAGACCTTGCGCGTGCCCGCGACGCTCGAGACGCTGGGCAATAGCATCGCGGCCGACACCAAGCTCAGCTTCTCCGGAGATGATGCGGGCTTTTCCATCGCCGCAGGCGGCATTCTCGAAATCGACCGCGAGGGCGGCCTGTATCGCAACACGCCCGAGGGCAAGCACTTCGTGCATCTGCTCGACGACAAGGCGCGTGAGTACACGGTGCAGCCCGGCACGATCGAAATCGAGCCGCACGCCTTCGCGCATCATGCGCACGTCACGAAGGTCATGCTGCCCGAGGGCTTGCTGCGCATCGGGGGTGCGGCCTTCCGCGATTGCCACGAGCTTGCCATCGCCGACTTTCCCTCGACACTCGAGGAGGTGGGCGACGAGGCCTTCCTCGACACCTCGCTTTCGCGCGCCTTCATTCCCCGCAACCTTAGGCGCCTTGGCAATACCGCGCTCATCACGCATGGCGCGCACAACGGTGACGAGGCCCCCTCCCTCACGAGCATCGGCGTCGAGGAGGGCAACGAGCGCTTCTATTCCGTCCCCGGTCTGCTCATCGAGCGTCACGACGACGGCTCGCACGTCGTCGTCTACGCCGACGGCACCGAGAGCGTGCGCATCCCCGAGGACGTGACCGTCATCGACCCATACGCCTTCGGCGGAGCACGCCATCTGCGCGAGCTGTTCCTGAGCGACCGCATCCGTCGCGTCGGCATGCGCGGCTTGAGCCTCGACTGCTTCGTCGAGCACTTCCACATCGACCTCGACGAACCCCACGAGGGTCACGCCTGCTTCGACTTCTACTTCCCCGATGCACCGCGCAGCGTGCACGAGATCCAGCTGGCGTTCAACCTGAGCAGCTCGGTCGACCTGGCACGCATCTTCAAGCACTACGACAGCGCGATCGTTAACATGCACGAATTCGACAAGCAGGCGAGTACCGCAGGCGACGATTTCGACGTATATGGCCAAGCCAAACTCGCGATCGAGCGTCTCTCCGATCCCATCCTCATGAGCAGCACCAACAAGATCATGCTCACGCAGGTTCTCACGAAGAACCTCGAGGAGGTATGCGAGGCGATCGCGCGCCACGACGACCGCTCATTAATTGATGAGCTTATTGAACTGGATGTTCTGAACAAGGATAATCTTCTCGATGTCATCGACCACATCGGCAAATTGCAGGATGCGGCGATGACCGGGTACTTGCTCGAAATCAAGCGGCGCATGTTCCAGCGCAGCGCCGTGGACTTCGACCTATAGGGGGAGGGCCGAGGCGTGGCGCAGATCACCGACGAGAAGACCGAGCGCTTCAACCGTGCCGCCCGCCTCGCAACTGACATCATCGAGGAATGTCGCGTCCAGCTCATGCTGAAGTTCCGCTTCCTCGACTTGGCGCTGTGGCGCATGGAGCTCGTCCCGGTGCATTCCCGCGCCCGCTACCCCCTTTCGACGGACGGTACGAACATCTACTTCGAGCCCTATAGCGTCTTGGCGCGCTTCGAGGAGTCCTTCGACGAGGCGGTGCGCGACTACCTGCACCTCATCTTGCACTGCATCTTCCGTCACCCGTACAACCGCGACCACCTGGGCAACCGGGAGGCATGGTCGTTGGCGTGCGATGTCATCGTCGAGAGCGTCGCGATGGAGATGTGCGCGACGCGCTTCACGAGCGAGCAAGACGCCGACCGCGAGCAATACCTCTCGCAGATCAAGCAGACGATCGGCGCGTTCATGCCGGCCAAGCTCTACCACCTGTTCGACCGCATCATGAAGAACCCCGAGGGGGCCACGTACTTCAATTACTCGAAGAGCAACATCGTCGAGATGCAGGCGCTGTTCGAGCGCGACAACCACGAGTCGTGGCCGGCCTTCAACGATTCCGAGGGCGAGGAGAAGCCCGGCGACATCGAGGAGATCGGCGAGGAAGACGAAAGCGCCGAGGAGTCCGCGGACACGAACGCCCAGGACCTGCAGGCGACAAGCGATATGGAGTCGAGCCAGACCGATACGTCCGACCAGAAGGTGGAGGGTAACGACGACGGCGATGACGAGCAGGCGTCCGAAGACGACGAGGGCGAAGATGCCAGCTCGAACGCCGATGGGTCGAGCTTGGACACCTCCAACGACGAGCTCGAGGGCTCGAGCAGCGAGGATGATGCCGACGAGCAGGTCAACGACGAGACCGCCCACGAGGAGAAGGAGTGGGAGGAGATAAGCCGCCAGATCGAGATGAACCTCGAGACCTTCTCCAAAGAATGGGGCGACGAGGCGCGCGACCTGATCTCGAGTCTCGCCATCGCCAACCGCAAGACCTACGATTACAGCGACTTTCTGCGACGCTTTGCCACGGTGTCCGAGGACATGCGCATCAACGACGACGAGTTCGACTACATCTTCTACACCTACGGCATGAAGCTCTACGGCAACATGCCGCTCGTCGAGCCGCTCGAGTACAAGGAGACCAAGCGCGTGCGTGACTTCGTCATCGCCATCGACACCTCCGAGTCCGTGAGTGGCAACCTGTGCAAGCGCTTCATCGAGCACACCTTCGACATCCTCATGCAGTCCGAGGGGTTCGGCAGCAAGGTGAACATCCACATCATCCAATGTGATGCGAAGGTGCAGTCCGACACCAAGATCTCGAACCCCGAGCAGCTCAAGGATTACCTCGCCAACTTCTACGTGCGCGGATTCGGTGGCACCGACTTCAGGCCGGTGTTCGACTACGTCTCCGACTTGCAGGACCGCGGCGAGCTCGAGGACCTGCAGGGGCTGCTGTACTTCACCGATGGCCTGGGCTACTACCCCGACAAGATGCCGCCGTACGATGTCGCGTTCGTCTTCATCGACAATGGCGAGACGCATCTGCCGAGCGTGCCGCCGTGGGCCATGCGCGTGGTGATCGACGAGGATGGCATCAACCGATTCAAGAGCGCCGAGCGCGCCCATTCGTGATAAGACGGTCTCGAAGGAAAGGATTCAGGCCATGAACATTGCCGACGCAAAGGAACAGATTAAGGACACCGTCGAGGCGTACCTCCTCAAGGACGAGGCGGGGATGTACAAGATCAACCCCGCACGCCAGCGCCCGATCTTTCTCATCGGCGCGCCGGGCATCGGCAAGACCGCCATCATGGAGCAGATCGCCCAGGAGCTGCAAATCGGCATCGTCTCGTATTCGATGACGCACCACACGCGCCAGAGCGCGCTTGGCCTGCCGCGCATCGTGCATAACGATTTCGAGGGCTTCGAGTACGATTCCTCCGAGTACACGATGAGCGAGATCGTGTCCTCGATCTACGATTACATGGGCGAGACGGGGCTGCACGCCGGCATCCTCTTCCTCGACGAGATTAACTGCGTCTCGGAGACGCTGTACCCTTCCATGCTCCAGTTCCTGCAGTTCAAGACCTTCGGGCGTCATCGCGTTCCGCACGATTGGATTATCGTCTGCGCGGGCAATCCGCCCGAGTACAACAAGTCGGTGCACGAGTTCGATATCGTCACGCTCGACCGCCTGCGCGAAATCGAGGTCGAGCCCGAGTACGCCGCATGGAAGCGTTATGCCGCGCAAAAGGGCATCCACCCGGCTGTCACCACGTTCCTGGAGGCCAAACCCGATTGCTTCTACCTCGTGCAGTCCAAGCCCGGCGGTGGCAAGAGCTTCGTCACGGCGCGCGGATGGGAGGATCTGGCCGAGGCCATCGCGTTGTACGAGGAGATGGGCAAGCCGATCAACCGCGACCTCATCGGGCAGTTCCTGCGTGACGACGAGATCGCGGATAGCTTCTCGGTGTACTACAACCTCTTCGACAAGTACCGCTCCGACTACCAGATCATGAACATACTGTCCGGCGCGGCGGGACTCGACATCATCAACCGCGCCCGCGCCGCCGAGTTCGACGAGCGCGTCGCCTTGCTGGGCCTCATGCTCGATGCGGTCGCGAATGCCTGCGCGCATGCGCTCGAGCAGGAGGAAGTCGTCATCTCGTTGCGCGATATCCTGCGCGACGCGAAGCCGGCGCTGCTCGAGGGAGCGTCCATCGACGAGACGGTTGGCATCGTCGCCTCGACACGCGAGCAGGCACTGGCGCGCAAGGTAGCGTCCGGCACGGCAAAGCCCAGCTACGAGCGCAAGGAAAGCCTCGTCATCGTCAAGCTCAAGCACCTCATGGAGCAGTGCAGGCTCGCGGGCACCGTGGTCGGCGAGGAGGCGTTCGCGACCATCAGCGATGCGTATCGCGAGGAGGTCAACGCGATTGACCCGCTCGTGAAGACCGCTGACAGCCAGATGACCAACGCGATCAAGTTCATCGAGGAAGCCTGGGGCAACGGCCGCGAGATGCTCGTCACGGTGGCCGAGCTCACGACGCGCCAGACGACCACGCAGTTCATCGCGCATTACGGCAACGAGGCCTACTACGCGCATAATGACGAGCTGCAGGTCGACGAGCACAGGCGCAGCCTGTCCGAGCGCGTGCGCACGCTCGACATCAACGCCGAGGAGGCGATGCGGCCGGGCGAGACTGCCGCGGCGGGTGGCCAGACGATAGCCGAGTACTACGGCGGCAAGCAGTTCGAGTACGGGTTTGCGTCCATGAGCAAGATGACCCTGCCCGACGCAGCACAGCTCAAGGGCAAGACGGTGCTCGACGTGGCATGCAGGCGCGGCAAGGGCTGCTTCAAGTTCAGCGCGAAGGTGGGCGGTACGGGCCGTGTCATCGGCGTGGATTGGTCGCCGAGCTACATCGCCGAGGCGATCGAGGATTCCGAGCGCGCCTGGCGCAAGAACAACCTCAAGGCCAACAACATGGACTTCAAGGTTGCCTATCCCGAAGACCTCATGGAGGCTGGCATTGGCGAGGGCACGGTCGACGTCGTCTACATCAACAACGTGATGACCTTGCTCTACGACCAGGGCAAGGCGCTTGAGGAGTTCTACCGCGTGCTCAAGCCGGGCGGACTGCTCATCTGCGAGACGATCGTCTCGGATGTCACGCGCGATGCTGCCGTGGTCGAGAAGGCGCGCGGCATCGGTAACAGCATCCAGGCGGCGCTTCCCGAAGACGAGCTGCGCGCCCAGATGAAGGTGGCGGGCTTCAAGGACGTGGAGGTCATCGATTCGTATCCGGTCGATGCCGACCGCGGCTTCACGTCGAGCACGGTCGTCGAGACCGTCCCCTCGACCGAGACCGCCCGCTTCGAGGCCGTGGCGTTCAACGCACGCAAATGAGGCCGCGTCTCAGAGTCGTTGTCTCATTTTGCCAGCCAACGAAGAGGGGCGGTCCATGTGGGCCGCCCCTTCGCAAAGCCGAGTCAATGAATTGCGTTAGAACTTCGCGTACTTCTTGAGGTTGCCCTCGAGCTTCTCGACGAACTTCCTGGCCGTGTCGGAGAGCTCCGCGCCCTTCTTCACGATGTAGCCCAGATGCAGCGTCACGTCCGTGTCGAGGCTCACCGTGGCCAGCGATGACCCATCGGAGATGCCGACGAGAATGCCACTTGTCACCGTGTAGCCGTTGAGTGCGACGATGAGCTCGGAGAGCGATGCGCGATCCGTGCATGCGATGCTCTTGCGGCGATGCTCATCGGCAAGCGCCTCCTCGGCGAAATAGACCGGGGCATCCTCCTCCTGCTCGAAGTAGATGTACGGGAAGTCCTCGAGCTGGTCGAGCGTGAGCGATTCGGCGTTTACGAACGGATGGCTCTTGGGCAACGCGACACGTGGTGTCGACTCAATGAGTTCGACGAATTCCACGCCAGCCTCGTCAAACGCCTTCTCGAGCCCGTCTTTCGAGCGTGTCGTCTCGACGAGCACGCCGATCTCGCTCTCTCCGTCTGCGACGTCCTCGATGACGCGCTTGGTCGTGCGGTCGCGCAGCGCATACTCGTAATCATCGCCGCCAAGTGCGAGGACGAGCGCCGCGAAGGATTGAACATCGAACAGGTAATGCTGTCCGGAAATGGCGAATTTCTTGGTCATGGTATATCCCTTGCCTTCCTACGCGTCCTGGTTGCGCTCGTCGATGAAGCGCTTGGCCTTGTGCTCACTTGAGGTGCCCAGCTTGTCGGTGTCGAACACGAGCACCTTGGCCGGCCGGACGCCGGTATGCGTCTTGAGTTCGTTCTCGACGCGCTTGGCAATCTCATCGTACGCCTCGTCGGAGCCAAACGCACGCTCGACGGAGACTTCGTAACGCGTCGTGTAGTTCTCGTCGTACACGCGGATGAGGTACTCGCCCGACAGCCCCTTGTCGTTGCGCACGATGTATTCGATGTCGCTGGGGAACACGTTGACGGCGCTCACGATGAACATCTCGTCCTTGCGGCCCTGGATGTAGATGCGGGTCATGGTGCGGCCGCACTCGCAGGTCTCGCGGTTGACATGACCGATGTCGCCGCTGCGGAAGCGGATCATCGGACGCGCGCGCTTCTTGAGCGTGGTGTAGACGATTTCGCCGCGCTCACCATCGGGCAGGACCTCGCCCGTGACGGGATCGACGACCTCGACGAGAATTTGGTCCTCGATGATGTGCAGGCCGTCCTTGGCGTCGCACATGGCAGCGCAGGCGCCGTAGATGTCAGATAGGCCGAAGAAGTCGTAGACGCTCGCGTCCCAGATCTCCTCGATGGCCTTGCGCGTTGACTCGATGGAGCCGCCGGGCTCCCCGGATATGATGATGTGCTTGAGCGAGGCGAAGTCCGTCTTGGGGTCATAGCCTTTCTCGATGGCCTTCTGGCCGAGCTGCCAGGCATATGAGGGCGACGACCAGAAGAAGGTGGGCTGATACTGCTTCATCGCCCACAGCAGGCGATCGCTCGGAACAGCGCCGACCCAGATGCCGAGCGCGCCGAGCTCCTGGGCGCCGATGACGCAAGGGCCGCCGACGTAGAGCGCGAAGTTCATGCCGTGCAGGTAGCGATCGTTGGGACGCATGCCTGCCTGCCAGAACAAGCGGCTTTCGGCTTTCATGAAGTCCTCGAAATCACCTTGGGTAAAGGGGCTCATCGTGGGCACGCCGGTCGAACCCGAGGAAGTGGCCATGTAGACGACGTCGTCTTCGGGCACACCGCACAGCTCGCCAAAGAAGCTGCCGACACCTTGCGTGTCACGCTCCGTCTGCTTGTTGATGAAGGGGAACTTCTCCAGGTCGGCGAGGGTCTCGATTTCGGGCGAGACACCAGCCTCATCCCAGGCGCGCTTGTAATACGGGCAGTTGTCGTAGGCGAATTTCAGCTCGTCTTTGAGATAGCCAAGCTGCAACTCCTCAAGCTGCTCGCGCGGCATGGTCTCGATCTCTTTGTCGTAGTACTCCTGGTCATATGGAACGTTCTTCTTTGCCATGCCGAGCTCCTTTCGTGTGTTATCGATCTTGCTCTCGGATAGACGTCCGCTATTTCACCACTCTTTCGAACGTTTGCATAGAACTTTGACCATGCGTAGTTTCGATACCTTGCTATTGATAAAATAGATTACTAGGCGATATATGCAATTGAAGGGAAACTATGACACTCCAACAGCTTCGCTATCTCATCGCGATAGCCGAAACCGGCTCCATGAGCGCGGCGGCAAAGCAGATGTACGCATCACAATCGAATCTCTCGATTGCCGTCAAGGAACTCGAGCGCGAATTCGGCATCGACATATTCACGCGCACCAATCGTGGCGTGGCGCTCACGAACGAAGGAAACGAGCTGCTTGCCTACGCGCGGCAGATCGTCGAGCAGGCGAACATACTCGAGGAGCATTACGCGAGCAAGAGCCACGAGGCGCGCTTCTCGGTTTCGACACAGCATTACGCGTTCTGCGTCCGCGCGTTCATCGACACGGTGGACAGCTGCGATGACGAGGAATACGACTTCATCATGCGCGAGGCAGCGACTGGCGAGATTATCGACGACGTGCGCACGCATCGCTCCGACATTGGCATTCTCTACATCGATCGGCACAACGCCCGCGTGCTCAGAAGCGCGTTCGAGGATGCACAGCTCACGTTCACGCCGCTCTTCGAGGCGCCCGTCAACGTCTTCGTGGGCGAGCATCATCCGCTGGCGCAGCGCTCGCTTCTCAAGCTGGACGAGCTCGAAGATTACCCACGCTACTCGTTCGAGCAGGGCGTCGCCAATTCCTTCTTCTTCTCCGAAGAACCGCTTTCCGAGGTACCGCACAAGCGCAAGATACGCATCTCCGACCGTGCCACGCTCACGAGTTTGCTCACCGACTTCGATGGCTACACGCTCTCGACGGGCATACTCACGCCCGAGATGCAGGACGGCATCGTCACCATACCGCTCGACACCGACATCACCATGACCGTCGGATACCTCATCCACAAGGAGCGTGTGCTTGACGGCTTGCTCGCGACGTACATCGACAACCTGCGCGCCGTCATCAAGAGCAACCCGCTCGTTGCGAGGTATCTGGGCGAGTGAGTTGCGGTACCATATCGGGTTAACCAAAACGTCAACGAATGAGGCAGCTATGACCGAGCAATTCGACAATCGCGAACTAATCATCGAGTACCTCGAATCGGGGTGCAAGGGCGGTGACATGGGCTATATCGGCGTCGAGATCGAGCAGTTCGTGCTCGACGAAGACGGTGACCGCGTGCCCTACATCGAGAAGCACGGTCGTCTGGGCGTGCGTGATATCCTCGAGCAGCTGAGCCCCTATTATTCCGAGGTCGTGCGCAACGAGGAGGGTGACATCCTGTCGCTGTTCCGCCTCGATTCCAACGTCACCATCGAGCCCGCGGCGCAACTCGAGCTCTCCATCTCGCCCATGCTCTCGCTGGCCGATGTCGAGCACGAGTACGATAACTTCGCGCTGCGCATGAAGCAGATTCTCAAGCCCTACGACTACAAGCTCGTGCCGTTGGGATACGATCCCAAGAACCACGCGGCCGACCTCCCCATCATTCCCAAGCCGCGCTATCGCTTCATGGACGAGTACTTCTCCAAGCTACCCGGCATGCATGCCGAACGCATGATGCGCGCGACCACCTCGATGCAGGTTTCCATCGACTTTGCCAGCGAGGCGGATGCCGTGCGCAAGCTGCGCATCGCCACTCTGCTTGGCCCTGTTTTCTCGTACCTGCTCGATAACGTGCCCGTTTTCGAGGGGGAGCCAAACTCCACGCCGCTTCGTCGCATGAAGGTGTGGCGCGAGGTCGATCCCGCGCGCTGCGGCGCTATTCCGGGTCTTTTTGACGAGGGGTTCGGTTTCGCGGCTTATGCTGACTGGCTCCTGTCCACGCCGCCCATCTTCATTACGCGTCCCGATGCGCATCCCACCGGTTCGATGACCGCGGCCGAAGCATATGTCGACGCGCCCATGGACAAGGCGGATATCGAGCATCTCATGAGCATGGTGTGGCCCGACGTGCGCCTCAAGCGCTACGTCGAGATTCGACAGGGCGATTCGGTGCCCTTTGACGTCGCGCTCGGCTATGCCACGCTCATCAAGGGCCTTTTCTATGGCGAGACCAATCTCGAGATCATCGAGCATGCGCTCGGGGTGGGCGAGGACGGTGTCTGGCCCTATACGGAGCAGAGCGTGGAGGACGCCATCGACGCCGTCATCGCCGACGAGCTCGATGCCGTGCTCTATGGTCGTACGCTCGAGAGCTGGATTAGCCTGCTCTTCCAGATTGCCCCCGACGGCCTGGGCGTCGAGGAGGACTACCTCGAGCCGCTCATGGACTTCAAGGGAATCTGACATGGCAGGGACGTTCACTGATCAGGTTCGCATACAGGTCAAGTCCGGTAATGGCGGCGCAGGCTGCACGTCGTTTCGCCGCGAAGCGCATGTTCCCAAGGGCGGTCCGGACGGCGGCGACGGCGGGCGTGGTGGCGACATCGTCATCGTCGCGGACGCGACCGTCTCCACGCTCATTGACTATCGCTACAAGCATCACTTCAAGGCGCAGAAGGGCACCCATGGCCAGGGAAAGCGCATGCACGGCGCAAACGGCGAGGACCTTATCCTGCGCGTTCCCGTGGGTACGATCGTGCGGCTGCTCGACGAGGACTTGCAGCCTTGCGAGGAAATCGCGGACCTCACGCATAACGGCGAGCGCGTCATCGTCGCCAAAGGTGGGCGCGGGGGACGTGGTAACACCCATTTCGTGACACCGACCAGGCGCGCCCCGTCGTTTTCGGAGCTGGGCGAGCCGACAGACCCGTTCTGGATCGAGCTCGAGATGAAGCTCATGGCCGACGCCGCGCTCGTGGGCATGCCGTCCGTGGGCAAGAGCTCGCTCATCGCCTGCATGTCGGCCGCGCGTCCCAAGATCGCCGACTATCCCTTTACCACGCTCACGCCCAACCTCGGTATGGTGCGTTACGGAGACCTGAGCTTCACGGTTGCCGACGTGCCCGGTCTCATCGAGGGGGCGGCCGAGGGCAAGGGGCTGGGCCACGAATTCCTGCGCCACGTCGAGCGCACGGCCCTCATCTTGCATGTCGTCGATCTGACGGGTGGCTTCGAGGGGCGCGATCCCGTGGAGGACTACGAGATCATCAAGCGCGAGCTGGCGCTCTATGCGCCCGAGCTCGCCGACCGTCCCGTCATCGTCGTGGGCAACAAGGTCGACGTTCCCGGCACCGAGGAGAATCTCGAACGACTGCGCGCTCACGTGCGTGCGGAGAGCGAGGAGCTTTCCGAGCGGTTGCTCGACGACGGCATAGACATTCCCAATCCCATCCCGTTCTTCGCGGTGAGCGCCGTGACCCACGAGGGCGTAGATTCGCTCATCGCGGCGACGGCGACCGAGGTCCATCGTCTGCGCGAACAGGCGGCCGAGGACCCGGTGCCCGAGTACGACCAGATATGGGAGCATAGGCGCCTCGAGCGCGACCGTGCCATCGAGGTCGAGGAAGAGGAACCGCATGCCTGGCGTGTGCGTGGCAAGGGCATCGAGCGCATGGTCGTCCAGACCGAGTGGGACAACGACGAAGCCGTCGCCTTCCTGCAGCGCCGCATGGAACGCGCGGGTGTCGAGCGTGCCCTGACCGCGGCCGGCGCCGTCGCCGGCGACGAGGTGCGCATCATGGACGTCGCCTTCGAGTTCGAGCCCGCTGGCTGGGGTGACGAAGAGTACGACAACATCATCGACCGGGAGGGCTAGACGATGAGACGCGTTGTTATCAAGATCGGTTCGTCCACCCTCGTCAGGGACGGGAAGGTCGATGCCGTCTTCGTGGGGCACCTCGCCGCCGAGTGCGCCAATCTCATGCACGACGAGGACGTCCAGCCCATCATCGTGTCTTCCGGCTCCATTGCCCTTGGTCTCGAGGTGCTCGGCATGCACGGGGACCGTCCCGATGACATGCCCACGTTGCAGGCGGCGGCCTCGATAGGCCAGGTGGGGCTCATTCGCCAGTACACCGATACCTTCGCGTGCTTTGGCGTGACGGTGGGACAGATCCTCATGACGCGCGCGACTACCGGCCAGCGCGAGTCGTACCTGCATGCGCGCGACACGATCGAGCGCTTGCTCGAGCTGGGCGTGGTTCCCATCATCAACGAAAATGACACGGTCGCCGTCGAGGAGATTCGCTTCGGCGATAACGATACGCTCGCGGCCATGGTCGCAACCTCGATTCATGCCGACCTCGTGGTTTTGCTGAGCGATATCGATGGCCTGTACACGGCCGATCCGCGCAAGAACGAGGACGCGGAGTTACTCGACACCGTGAGCAAGATGAGCGAGGAAATCGAAAACGGCGCCGGCGGCGTGGGTAGTCGCAGTGGCTCGGGTGGCATGATCACCAAGATCGCGGCGGCGCGCGTGCTCATGGCCGCCGGTATTCCCATGGTCATCTGCGAGGGTCGTCGACGCGGTGCCGTCACGGATGCCGTGCATGGCCGCCGGGTGGGCACGACCTTCTTCGACGAGAGCTCGAACGGCCTTGCGGCACGCAAGTCCTGGATCGCGCTTGGCGGCAAGGTCAAGGGATGCGTTTCCTGTGATGATGGCGCAGTCGACGCGCTCCTGAATCACGGCGGGTCGCTGCTCCCCGTGGGCATCGTTGCGATCGAGGGCACGTTCAAGGCGGGGGACCCGGTCGACGTCGTCGACTTGCAGGGGCGCATCATCGGACGTGGTCTGGCCGGATACTCGACCATGGAGCTTGCCCGTCTTCTGGGCGAACACGGAGCCCGCGAGTTCATCAACCGCGACGAGCTCGTCATCTTCTAGATGAGACAGTTGCTCAGAGCAACTGTCTCATTGTTTTCCGCACATCCGAAACGGCCTTCCTCCGGTATACTTATGTCGTTATGTAACCTTTCAGGGAAGGTGAATCTGGAATGTCTCTCAAAATCGGCATCAATGGCTTTGGCCGCATCGGTCGTCTGGTCTTTCGCCTCGCGGAGCTCGATCCGGACGTCGAAGTCGTCGCCATCAACAACCCGAGTGACCTCGAGTGCGCGGCGTATCTGACCAAGTACGATTCCAGCCAGGGCCGTGTCTTCGAGGAGTGCTATGCCAAGGAGGGTGCACTCGTCGTCGAGGGCCACGAGATCAAGGCGTTCCAGACGCGTGAGCCCAAGGAACTCGACTGGGCTTCCGTCGGTGCAGAAGTCGTCATCGAGTCCACGGGTCGTCTCAAGACGGGCGAGGCCTGTCAGGTGCACCTCGATAACGGCGCCAAGAAGGTCGTCATCTCCGCTCCGGGTACGGACGTGGACGCCACCATCGTCATGGGCGTCAACCAGGATGTCTACGACCCGGCAACGATGAACATCGTCTCCAATGCGTCGTGTACCACCAACTGTCTTGCTCCGTTTGCCAAGGTCCTCAATGATTCCTTTGGCATCAAGCGTGGCCTGATGAACACCATTCACGCCTACACCAACGACCAGAAGATCCTCGATGTGCATCACAAGGACTTCCGTCGTTCGCGCGCCGCTGCCCTTTCCATGATTCCCACCTCCACGGGTGCTGCCAAGGCCGTCGGCCTGGTGCTTCCTAGCCTGCAAGGCAAGCTCGACGGCTTCGCGACCCGCGTTCCCACCCCGACGGGCTCGATGGTCGACCTCACGGCCGAGCTCGAGCGCGACGTGACTGCCGACGAGATCAACGCTGCCATGAAGGCCGCAGCAGAAGGCCCCATGAAGGGCATTCTCGAGTACTGTGTCGACCCCATCGTCAGCTGCGACATCATCGGCGACCTGCACTCCTCGATTTTCGACTCCAAGCTCACCAAGGTGCTTGGCGGCGAGGGCAACTTCGTGAAGTGCATTTCCTGGTACGACAACGAGATGGGCTACTCCGCACGTTGCATCGACCTTGCCAAGTTCTTGGTGGCGTAAGCCTCATAAGCGATTGCGATAAGGAATGAGACAGTTGCTCAGGGTAACTGTCTCATTCCTTTGTTAGACAATGACGATGACCGGAAAGCTGATCATAGTGCCCACGCCGCTGGGCAATCTGGGCGACATGACCGCCCGTGCGCTCGAGGCGCTCGAGCAGGCCGATGTCGTCTGTGCCGAGGACACGCGCGTGACCGGCAAGCTGCTGGCGCACTTCGGCATCGAGAACCGGCTCGAGCGCTGTGACGAGAACGTCATCGCCGCCAAGTCACCGGCCCTCGTAGCCCGCATGCTCGATGGAGAGATGGTGGCGTTTTGCTCGGATGCAGGCATGCCGGGTATAAGCGATCCGGGCTGCGTGCTCGTCGATGCAGCACGCGGGGCGGGTGTGCCCGTGGACGTCTTGCCGGGGCCGTCGGCCGTGACGACGGCGCTCGTGACCGCGGGATTCAAGTACAACGCCTTCTACTTCGGGGGCTTTCTGCCGCGTAAGGAGGCCGAGCGCGCCTCGTTGCTCGAGTCGCTGGCAAACCTCGATGCCGCGCTCGTTTTCTATGAGTCGCCCCATCGCGTCGCCGCATCAGCCGCGTCCATCGCACAGGTTTATGGCGTTCGTCCAGTTGCGCTGTGCCGCGAGCTCACCAAGCTGCACGAGGAGGTTCTGCGCCTGCCCGCAGATGAGCTTGCTGCAAACCTCGCCGCCCGCGATGCCATCAAGGGCGAGATTGCCCTGGTCATCGCCCCGCCGGATGTCCGGGTACAGCAGGTAGCCTCGCTCGATGATCCCGCCTTGCGCGAACGTATCGCCGCCGAGCTCGCCGCTGGCACACCCAAATCCGCGCTTGCCAAGCAACTCGCCCGCGAACTCGGCCTTCCCAAAAACAAGCTCTACGAGCTGATTTTAGAGATGTAGCAATAACGGCTATCTAGTAGATGAGGCATAGCAAGTGATAAAGCTCAAAACCATAATCATGCAGCTCATAAACAGCGATCCCGAGGGCATTCGGATTTGTCGTGTTGAGGGCGAATCGCTTATGACCATTGTCATACCGCGATCTATGGTTCCCGAAGCCAAGCGACTTCCCGACATCCCATCGCGCGGCATCTACTACCTGCTCGATGAAGATCATGGTGTTATCAGTAGCGTATACGCCGGGCAGACCGTGCAGGGTATCAGACGTCTCGATGACCATAAGGCGAAGAAAGACTTCTGGAACAAGGCCGTCATGTTCCTGACAGACAACCAGAACCTCAGTCAGGATGCTCTCAACGGGCTCGAAGCAAAAGCCATCGCATATATTCTTGAACATGGTTCGTACAGCTCGGTGAACTCAGAAGTTCCCAAGCCTTACGTGAGCCCATATTCCGAAGACTACATCGAGAGATTGCACGATGATGTGTTGTTCCGGATGGCCGCCTTGGGTCTCGACCTTGATCGAGTTTATGCTGGGCCCGAGATTAGCCCGGTGTTCCATACGCGACGTAATGGCATCAAGGGCATTGGTAAATACGACAAGAACTCGGGTCGGTTTACGGTTCTAGCTGGTTCCCAGATTGACCTTACCCATGCGATAACGAAAAACACCGGTGTGGATGAGAAGCGCAAACAAATTTTCGGCAATGCGGACGAAGTCGTCACGCTCGAGGAGGACTATGAGTTCCCGAGTCCAAGCGCCGCTGCTGTCTTTGTGCTTGGGGGCAGTCAGAATGGCTGGATTGAGTGGGTAAACGATCAGAACCAAACGCTCGACAGCGTGTATCGCCGTGAGGAGAAGTAACGCATGATTACCGGCGCAACGAAGAATAAGGTTGATGCAATTTGGCAGAAGATGTGGGAAGGGGGCATTACTAATCCCATTGAGGTGATTAGCCAGCTGACCTATCTCATGTTTATCCGGTCTCTTGATGAAAAAGAGCTCGAGACTGAGAAGATGGAAGAGTCGCTCGGTGTCACACTTGAACATGTTTTTCCCGATGAGTATCGCAATGCTTATGGAGCGACAATTCCCGGCTCAGAATTGCGCTGGAGCCGTTTTAAAGATAAGCCTGCTCAGGAAATGTACCGTGTGGTAAGTGAATTTGTTTTTCCGTTTATCAAACAGCTTGGCACCGAATCGGCTTTTTCTAAAACGATGGAAAGTGCGACGTTTGGTTTTCCCGCTGGCAAGCCGTCTCTTCTGGAAAAGGCGGTCGATGGTATCGAAGGCTTACTTTCCGATTTCGATGATCATATCGGCGACCTGGGCGATTTATACGAATACATGCTTTCGAAGCTATCCACCGCCGGCACAAATGGGCAATTCCGTACGCCAAAGCATATCCGCGATATGATGGTTGCTATTATCGATCCAAAACCAGGTGAGCTTATCTGCGATCCAGCATGTGGTACGGCTGGCTTTCTTATTTCCTCTGCCGAGCGCATTCGCAACACCTATGAAAATGAAATGACAGGTGAGGATTGGGATTGCTTTACGGGCGAGAATGGCGCTAATCCTCAATTCAGCGGGTTTGAGATGGATCAGACCATGCTACGAATCTCGACCATGAATCTGATGCTCCATGGTGTCGACGCACCTGACGTTCGATATCTCGATAGCATCTCTAAAAACAATACCGTACGCAACAAATATGACGTCGTTCTTGCGAATCCTCCTTTTACGGGCTCGGTGGATGTGGAGGATATCGATAAAAGTTTGCGTGCCGTGGTTGATTCCAAGCAAACGGAGCTCCTGTTTATAGCACTGTTTTTACGGATGCTGAAGCTTGGCGGTCGTTGCGCATGTATTGTTCCTAACGGCGTATTGTTCCGGAGCAATGCAAAAGCTTACGGCCAGCTGCGCAAGGAGTTGGTAGAAAACCAAAAACTGGAAGCCGTAATTTACATGCCTAGCGGCGTATTTAAGCCATATTCGGGCGTTAGTACTGCAATCCTGGTTTTTACGAAGACCGATGCTGGTGGCACAGATAAAGTCTGGCTCTATAACATGGAGAGCGACGGCTACACACTCGACGACAAGCGTGACGAGGACTCGGCGAATGATGATATTCCAGATATTCTTGCGCGCTGGGCAAATCTGGAGGAAGAAGAACAGCGTGAGCGCGCTGAGAAGAGCTTTTTGGTATCCAAACAAGAGATTGTCGACAATGATTATGATTTCAGTTTTAACAAATATACCAAGACTGAGTACAAGCGCATTGAATATCCGCCAACCGAAGAGATTCTTGCCGATCTTGACGACTTGAATCGTCAGATGGCAGATGCTCTTGCAGAGCTGCATAAGATGCTAGATGGTGGTCAAAATGGCTAGCAAACCCCAGTTTGTCGGAGAGCGAGTCCCTCTGAACAGATTATGCACTAAAGGCAAATCATCACTTAGGCAAAAGGATGTTGTAAACGATGGTCCCTACTGTGTTTATGGTGCATCCGGTATTGTTGGCTCCATGGCCACATTTCAAAATGAGAGACCATATGTTGCCGTAGTAAAAGATGGCGCCGGTGTTGGTCGTGTGAGTTTGTGCGCAGAGAAAACATCGGTGCTGGGAACGATGCAATCCTTGATTCCGAACGAGGGTGTTTTAGCAGAATATCTGCTTCACCTAATTCGATCGATGCGCCTCGGTGAGGGATTTAGCGGATCGACAATTCCGCATATTTATTTTAAAGACTACGGAAAATGCGAAGTGCGTGTTTTTTCATTAGAGGGCCAAAAACAAATTGTCGAGCGGCTTTCAGTAATAGAGAGCTTTATTAATAAGCTCGAACGATTGATTGAGAAAACGGATCTTCTCGTCAAATCCCGGTTTGTCGAGATGTTTGGAACTGCGGCTGAACCAAAGCATCCTGTTGTTGAACTTGAATCGGTTTGTTCAGCTATCGTTGATTGTCCACATGAAACTCCGAAATATGAAGGTGAGCTAGTTTATCCGGCGATACGAACATCGGAACTTCAAAATGCTGCTATTGAGTGGTCGACAATGAGATACGTGTCTGCCGAAGAATATCAAAAACGCATCAAGCGGCTAAGGCCTTTGCCTGGAGATATTGTTTACGCACGTGAGGGGACATACGGAGAAGCAGTTATGCTTCCTCCGGGGTTTGAGTTTTGTCTAGGTCAGCGAACCATGCTGTTTCGCGCGAATAAAGAAATGTGTATCCCCGAATATCTTCTTCATTCGATTGTTTCCGCGGACGTAAAGCGACAGGCTGACGAGCTGAACGTAGGCTCCACAGTTCCTCATGTAAACGTAAGAGATGCGAAGCGGTTCAAAATCATGCTGCCAAGCAAAACTGACCAACAGGAGTTCGCCGACTTCGTTGCCCATGTCGACAAACCGCGATTTGTCGCACACGGCGGAAGTTATCTTGTGCAAGAGAATCGTCACTTGCCGAGGGGTTCTTCCGTGAGTCCGAGCTTTTCAAAAGCATGCTTTATGAGCTGATTTTAAGACGTAGGGGAGTTTTGTGAGAAGCATCAAGGTAGCTCCGCGTCGTAAAACTGCCGGGGGATAAGCCCCCGGCGCTTGGAGGCAGCCTGTTCAGCCACCGAATACTTTATAACACAAGTAGGCTGCCTATCGCACTTCCTCAGCTTGTCGAAATCGGTACAGCCATTCGGTATTTCCGCTGCATCACTCATCAAACAAATCCGAATGCGTACCAGTTCTGGAAGCGGTAAGAATCAGCTTCTCCCCATCAATCGCATAGACGAGCAACCAATCTGGTTTAATGTGGCATTCACGAAAGCCTATGTAACCGCCTGCGAGTGCGTGATCATGGTTACGTTCGTCAAGCTGCACGCCGTTCGCAAGCTTTTGAAGCACGTCATGGAGTGCTCCAAGGTCATAACCACGCTTCTTTATACGTTTATAGTCCTTTTTGAATTGTGACGTTGGGACAAGCGTTAACTTCATATCGTCTATTTGTCCAATTCAGCAAACATGGCATCGACCGAATCATAACCAGCGGCTTCAGCCTTTCCGGTAATAATATCCCGCGCCTCTTGTATTGCCCGCTCTGTTACGGCGTTATATCGAGGCTGCCTAACGTCGAATGGAAGGCCGCCCTCCATAATGGATTTGTGCAGAAATACGTTGATAGCATCGGCAAGGGTAAGGCCGAAATTCCCAAAGATGGACTCGGCCTCGCTCTTAACTTCGGGATCGATCCTCATGCTGATTGCTGCTGTTTTAGCCATCGTACGCCCCTTAATAATGTGTTTCATTATGACGCAATTGTAACACAATGAAATACGTTTATGAGACTCAAATCACCTAGTCGGATACTCTTGCGCTCAATCTGGACAGCCTACGCCTTATGTAAGCCGCTATAATCTCCACCAGCATATCCATTCGAGTGAGGACCAAGACCCCATGAGCAAAGAACCCTTCTACGTAACCACGCCCATCTACTACGTTAACGGCGAGCCGCACATCGGTACCGCGTACACCACTGTCGCGACTGACGCCACCGCACGTTTCGCGCGCATGGACGGGCGCGATGTCTTCTTCCTCACCGGCATGGACGAGCATGGCGAGAAGGTCGCCGAGGCCGCTGCCGCGCACGGCATGACGCCACAGGAGTGGTGCGATAGCCAGGTGACGCAATTCACCGAGCTGTGGCGCGACCTCGATATCACCAACGACGACTTCATCCGCACGACGCAGCCGCGCCACGTGAAGGGCGTCCAGGACTTCATGCAGAAGCTCCATGACAACGGCTACCTCTACAAGGGAACCTACGACGGCTACTATTGCACGCCGTGCGAGACGCAGTTCACCGAAGGCGACCTGGTTGACGGCAAGTGTCCCGACTGCGGCCGCGAGGTCAAGGTCATCCACGAGGAGAATTGGTTTTTCAAACTCTCCGAGTTTGGCGACAAGTTGCTCGCGTACTACGACGAGCACCCCAACTTCATCCGCCCGCAGATTCGCGAGAACGAGATCCGCTCCTTCATCGAGGGCGGCATGCGTGACCTGTCCGTGAGCCGCACGGCGTTCGACTGGGGCATTCCGCTGCCGTTCGATCCCGAGCATGTCACCTACGTGTGGGTCGACGCGCTCATCAACTACCTCACCGCGCTCGGCTACGGCAGCGATGACACCACGCTACTCGAACGCTTCTGGCCGGCGAACTTCCACTTCGTAGGCAAGGACATCATCCGCTTTCATTGCGTGATCTGGCCGGCCATGCTCATGGCCGCTGGCATGGAGTGCCCCCGTCACGTCTTCGCGCACGGCTTTCTGATGGCCGCCGATGGCTCCAAGATGAGCAAGTCGAAGGGCAACGCGCTCTATCCGCGCGACCTCATCGAGCGCTACGGTGTGGACGCCTATCGCTACTACTTCCTGAGTGACGTGACCTTTGGTTCCGATGCCAATATTGGCCACGATCGCATCACGCAGGTCTACAACGCCGATCTGGCCAACACCTACGGCAACCTCTTCAGCCGCGTGAGCAATATGGTCATCAAGTACTTCGACGGACAGGTGCCCGAGGTACCCGCCGAGTTCGGCCTGGAGGAAAATCCGCTCTCGGAGATTGCCGAGGGTCTCTACGAGCGCTACGCCGCGTGCATGAACGACATCGACTTCGGCGGGGCGTCCGCTCATGTCATGGAGCTTCTGCATCGCGCAAACCTCTACGTCGAGGAAAGTGCGCCGTGGAATCTCGCCAAGAACGAGGAGACCCAGGGCGAGCTGGCGTTCGTGCTCTACAACGCACTGGAGACCTGCCGCATCGCCGCGCTGCTCCTCGCCCCCTTCATGCCCAATACGTCGACGGAGCTGTGGAGACGCCTGGGCTTGGAAGACCCGTGCGCTGTCGACAACGCTGCCGAGCTTGCGCTGTGGGGCGGGCTTCCCGCCGGCAACGAGGTCACCAAGGGTGACGCCCTCTTCCCGCGTCTCGAGAAGTAATGGGCTACAGCGACTTCAAACACTTCGACGAGCGCGACGCGCTCTTTCGCAATTCGAAGGGCAAGGTCAAGCCTGCTCCCGAATTGCCGTACGGTACGCTTGTTGCCGACACGCATTGTCACCTGGGCATGTTTCCCGAACCGGGGCTCACGCTTGCACAGGCGGCGCCCCATGGCGTCGACTTCATCTGCTGCGTGACCGATCCGACAAGACCCGAGCTTGACGGCGACGACGGAGACGTGACGCGACGGACGGCGCGTGATACCTACGATGGGCTCGGCTCGTGGTTTGATGATGCCGCGGCATTGCTCGAGGAGTGGGGGATGGCGCAGGCCATCATGCCACGCGTTCGCTTTGCCTGTGGCGTGCATCCGCACAACGCCAAGTACTTCGATGATGCGCGTGACGAGCTTATCGCCCTGCTTGCCCGTCCCGAGACGTGCTGCCTAGGCGAGGTGGGGCTCGACTACCATTACGATTTCAGTCCGCGCGATGTGCAGCGCGAGGTCTTTGCCGCACAATTGCAAATGGCACAGGAGCACGGGCTTCCCGTAAGCCTGCATCTGCGCGAGGCCCATGATGACGCGCTCGCCATCTTGCGCGAGACGGGCGTCCCCAAAGCTGGCTGCATCGTGCACTGCTTCAACCTTGACGCCCAAACGCTTGCCCCGTTTCTCGAACTCGGCTGCTACGTTGCCTTTGGCGGTCCGCTCACCTTCAAGAAGAGCTGGGAGACGCGTGCGGCCGCTCTCGATGTCCCCGTCGATCGCCTGCTGACCGAAACCGATGCTCCCTACATGGCTCCCGAGCCCTTGCGCGGCACGGTCTGTACGCCGAGTCAGACCGTCTTCACCTTGCGCGAGCTGCTCGATTGCTTTGGATATGCGGGGGCCGAGCGCGCCTTCGAGCTTTTGCAGCCGCGTCAAAGCGACATCGACAAGGGTGCCGTGGCGCCGGTGACGTTCATGCCAGACTATGCGGCCCTGCAACGGGGGCTCACCGAGGCGCAGTTCGCCGAGCACGTCTTCCAGAACGCTATCGATTTGCTCGACGTGAAGCGAGGGTGAGGCTCCTCCGTGGCGAAGAAGTCGAGAAGACAGAAACTTCCAACCGAGAAGGACTTCGAGAGGCTGAAGGCTCCCAAACCGGCAAGGCCGGAGCCCGTCGAGGAGCAAGTCCCGGTCGACGAGTTGGATTCCGAGGAGGACGTTCCCGTCGCGCAGGATGTCGAGCGCGACGTTGGCACGAATGTGGGCGATGCGGCAGCTGCCGAGGGGAGCCAATCGAGACCACGCCGATCTATAACGTCGATGGCGGCATGTCCGTTTCGTTGGCAGGGGACGTTACGGGGCAGCGGGCTCCCGATGAGATTGCCGAGGAAAACATCCCCGAAGAGCATGACGAGCTGATGACCGATGTTGCGGATGAGGGCGGCTTCAAGTCGGCATGCGCCGAGGTGTCCGAAGTCGACTCCGGGCAACCGGAAGCCACCACGGATGAGGGCGGACCTGTCGAGGATGTCCCGTCCCCTGGTGACTCCGCCCTCGATGATCCTGATTCCGAAGACGGACATGCCGTCGAGGAGACATTCGTCGGTCGAGGTACGGACGTTGGCGATGATGAAGAAGGACTCGAAGACGAACATGATGAGCCTGATGACGAGGCTCCGCGACCGCCCGAGGTCCTCATCCTGGTGGGCTCACCGCATACAGATGGCAAGTCGGCGCTTTTCGGGCGCAAGCTTTCGGAGTACCTGCGCCTGTCCGGAGCCGCCGTCACGCTCTACGAAATCGCGAAATACCCGGTCGCGGCATGCATGGGTTGCGAGGCATGCAGCCGGACCGGCCTGTGCTGCATCAAGGGGGACGCCTGGAACGTGCTCTCTCGCCATATGGAATCCTGCGCGGCGCTCGTCGTGGTCGCGCCTGTCTACTTCGCAGGCCCCTCTGGTTGGCTCAAGGCGGCACTCGATCGCTGCCAGATGTATTGGGCGCGCAAGTACGTGCTCAAGGACTGGATTCCGCGCAAGCGTCCCGCGCATCTCGTCGTCATCGGCGATGGGGGAGATCCCTACGGCACCGAGCCTCTCGAGACCATCTGCACGTCGGCGCTCAACTGCGCGAACCTGCGCATCGAACCCGATCGCATCATGCGCATGATCGGCGACCAGTACGATTTGCGAAACGCCATCACGCTCTCTGGCAGGGTGATGGCGAGTATCGGGCGGATGTGACGATGCCGTATTCCCCGCTGGCAAATCCCCGTGCAACCAAGGGCGTTCTGCAGGAATTCGGGCTGAGCGCGAAGCACGCCCTCGGCCAGAACTTCCTCGTCGACGACAACGTGATCGGCAACATCCTGCGTCTCGCACGGATTCCCGAACCGGGAGCGGACGGCGAGCTTTCCACGCTACTCGAAATCGGTCCGGGTATCGGCACGCTCACCCTCGCATTGCTCGAACGCGCGCGGCTCATCGCCATCGAGAGAGACTCCGATCTTGTCGACGTGCTTGCGCAGACGACCATGGACCTTTCCCATCGTCTCGTTCTGATCGAGAAGGACGCCCTCAAGGTGACGCGCGCGGAAATCGAGCAGGCATGCACGCGGCTTGCGGCGCCAATGCCCCATCAGCTCGTATCCAACCTGCCCTACGGCATCGCTGCGACGGTCGTGCTCGACTGGCTGGAGCGTTTCGACTTCATCGAGGCGATGACGGTCATGGTACAAAGCGAGGTCGCCGATCGCATGTGCGCTGCGGTGGGTACCAAGAACTACGGCGCGTATACGGTCAAGTTGCGTTTGCGCGCACATGTGACCGACCGCTTCCAGGTGCCGCCTGGCTGCTTCATGCCCGCGCCGCATGTCGAGAGCGCTGTCATCCATATCGAGCGAAACGAGGATGCACCGGACCGCGAGCTGCTCGAAGTTGCGAGCGCCTTGGCAGATGCGGCCTTTGCTCAGCGGCGCAAGACCATCCGCAATTCCATGAGCAGCCGCTATCCCAAGGACGTGGTCGATCGTCTGCTTGCCCGATGCGATATTGCCCCCACGACGCGCGGCGAGACCCTCGAGCCCGAGACATATCTTCAAATGGCCAACGTCCTGCTAACCCAGTAAACGGGCGCCTGAGCGCACCGGTAAGCTGCAATTTCCAAAAATGAAGGCGCGCAGATTGCAGACAACTCGGGTGCGAGAGAAAGCCTGCAATCTGCTCATCTGAATGCCCCCTTAACATCCCGTGCGCATGTTGTGAAGCGATTGGCGCTTGCTATCTGCTTGCATTACAATGCAACAACGAATCTACAGACACCACCCGGAGAGGTACCGCAGCGAGAATATGGCGACATTCGTCAACACCTTCAACCTGTTCCTGTTCTTCGTATTCAGCCTTTGCTACATGTATCAGGCCGTGTATGCCGTCATTGTCTTGGTGAAGGACCATCGTCGCAAGATCACGCACGTGCAAGACGAACCGCTCCACAAGTTCGCGGTGATGATTGCCGGACGCAACGAGGAGGCCGTCATCGGCGAGCTCGTTCGCAGCATCAAGAACCAGGACTATCCCGAAGAGCTCATCGACGTCTTTGTCATCGCCGACAACTGCACGGACAACACGGCCCAGGTCGCCGAGGAGGCTGGCGCCGAGGTGCTCGTGCGCAACGATCGCCTGGTGGTGGGCAAGAGCCATGCGCTCGACTTCGCGCTCAACCGCATCCGCGTCTTATACGGTGATTGCTCGGGTCGCACCGATTACGATGCGTATTTCGTCTTCGACGCCGATAACGTGCTCGACCCCGGTTTCGTCTCGGCGATGAACCGTGGCGTCAATCGTGGGTACCAGGTGCTCACCTGCTACCGCAACTCGAAGAACTACGATTCGAACTGGATTTCCGCCGGTAGCGCGCTGTGGTTCTTGCGCGAGGCCAAGTTCCTCTCCAATGCCCGCTACATGATGGGCAGCTCGTGCGCGATCAGCGGTACGGGTTTCATGATCAGCGCGGACATCCTCGAATCCAACGGCGGCTGGATCCACCATCTGCTCACCGAGGACATCGAGTTCTCGACGGACTGCATCGCGCATGGCATTCGCATCGGCTACTGCGCCGATGCCTACGTCTATGACGAGCAACCCACGACCATGAAGGACTCCTGGCGCCAACGCATGCGCTGGGCCAAGGGCTTCTACCAGGTGCTGCTCAAGTACGGCTCGTTCCTCTTCAACGGTATTTTCAAGGGCAAGCAGGGACGCTTCGCCTGCTACGACATGTTCATGACCATCGCCCCGGCAATGCTCCTCACGTTGGCGGGCGTTGCCGTCAACCTCGTCTCCTGCCTCACCGGCATCGTGCAGATGGCCGGTATCGCGGCATCCGTGCAGACGGTCGCCGCGAGCACGTCGGGCACTGCCGGTATCGCGGCAAGCGACCCCAATTGGTTCTCCATGGCCACCGGCATGATGAGCGGCTCCATGTTCGAGGGAGACCCGTTGAGCTCGTTCAATGTCAGCCAGGTCTCGACGGTGCTTGCCTATGCCGAGGCCCGCGCGACCATCGTGACCTCCGTTCTCTCCCTTGCCGGCTGCTTCCTGAGCTTCGCGGTCGTCATGCTCGTGTTTGGCACGCTCACGACCATCACGGAGTGGAACCATATCCATGCGAAGGCCTCCGACAAGATTAAGTACCTCTTCACCTTCCCCATCTTCATGCTCACGTACGTCCCCATCGCCCTCATTGCCGTGTTCAAGAAGGTCGAGTGGAAGCCGATCACGCATAATGTCGTGCGTTCGGTCGCGGATGTCGTGAGCAAGGGATAGTCGCGCTCTTGCGAATCGAGGAAACGACATGAGCAAGCTCAGCCACATCGAGGATGTCGAGCGTCGTGCTCAACAGGAACAGGAACGCGAGGCGCAAGTCTCCGTGCCCGAATCTGCCTCCCGTCCCATTCCATCCGATGAACCGGACCGGGCCGAGGCACCGTCTGCGCAGGAAGACATGACGGCCGAGCAGGAAGAGGAATTCCACGGCCTTGACACGATGCAACCCATGGGGGGCGGGCACAAGGCGCTGATTGTCATCGCGCTCGTCGTCGTCGCAGTCGCAATACTGTATATTGTCAATAGCTGGATTCATTTCATATAGGGGCAGTCATGGATAAGCGCGAAAACGATGAGCAGGGAGAGGTCGAGGTTCACCTCTTCACCGAGGAGGACTTCAACGACAATCAGGATGTCGATGAGACCCCCAAGGAAGAGATAACGGTCGACTTTGGCGAGGCTGCCGAGTCCATGCTCGACGATATCAAATCAGACAGCCTCTATGGCGTCTCCGCTTCCGCAGAGGCAGACGACTTCGATCCGGGCGAGCTGTCATCGGATGCCGTCATCAACGTCGACGATGTCGTCGTCGAGCGCGGCGAAAGCGAAAGGCTTGCAGAAAGCACAGACCTCGACGAGCCGCCCGAGTCCATCACCATCGATACGCAGGAGACAATCGAATACGTCGAGGATGACAATGACGAGGAGGCTTCCGCCGAACGTGCGGCTCGTAGCAGGCGGCGCCTGCGCAACCTGCTCGTCTTCTTCATCATCATCCTGCTCGTCCTCGTCGCCATCATCGGCCTGTTCATCTGGCGCAACAGTACGCCTCCCGATGTCAAGCAGCCGGATTCTGACGTGCTGCAGACTTCCACGGCCGGTGCAAACGCCACGCAGTTCAAGGCGATCGACGCCGACAGCATCCCCGACCTCGTCAGCTACTTCGGCATGACCCCCGAGGCCGCGGCGGAGGCAAGTGGCAACTCCATCGCGCTCGATGCCGAGGCGGTTCGCGCCACGGACGCGAGCTTGCCCAACGTGACGAGAACGCGCAACGGCTGGCTCGTGGGCTCGAATGGCGAGACGCTCGCCAGCATCACCTTCGGGCTGGATGCCGGCGGCAACATCAACTACGTCTTCGCATCCTTTGACTTGGATGCGTTCGGCGTGGCCGATGCGAAGTTCGACGAGCTCGCCGCCTCCAAGGTCGTGGCCGCCTCCATACTTACGGGCATCGGCCTCGACAACGCCGTCGTGGATTCCGCGCAACTCACCATCACGGGCAATCCCCAGGCGGTGATTTCGCGTGACACGTCTGGTCAGGAGGTTGCCGAGTTCAGTGGCACCACCAATATCGAGGGCGTGCCCTCGACGTGGAAGGTGACCGAGACGTACGATCACACGGCCGGTGTCACCCTCGGCGACAACAGCGTGATTCGCACCCTGAGCGTCGATCTGCGCTAAATTTCTCCTTGCGTGTGCCTGCGGGCACGTGTAAACTACACGTCCGTATCTACGAAGTGAAGGGTGCGCAAGCTACCTTCCACCTTTCGACGAGCATGTGCTCAGTTGTCTGGTCACCTACAAACCGATCCCCCCGGGGGTCCTTGTGCGTGCCTGTCGGCTGAATGCAGCTCGATGGGCTTTTTTATTGGAGGTGTTTGTCATAGCAGCTCAAGACACACGGATCAACGGTGAGATCCATGCGCCGCAGCTTCTCGTCATCGGCGTCGATGGCACCAAGTACGAGATGTCCAACGATGCGGCACAGCGCTTTGCCGAGGATCAAGGTCTCGATCTGGTCGAGGTCGCTCCCAATGCCGAGCCGCCCGTTTGCCGCGTCATGGATTACGGCAAGTACAAGTACGAGCAGGCGGTCAAGGCCAAGAAGGCGCGCAAGAACCAGACCAAGATCGAGGTCAAGGAGATGAAGTTCCGCCCCAAGATCGATACGGGCGACTACGAGACCAAGAAGGGTCACGTGCTTCGCTTCCTCGCCAAGGGCAACAAGGTCAAGATCACCATCATGTTCCGCGGTCGCGAGATGGCTCACCCCGAGCAGGGACTGACCATTCTCGAGAGGCTTGCCGATGACCTCAAGGACCTCGCCGTCGTAGAACAGCAGCCAAAGATGGAAGGGCGCAACATGCACATGATGGTGGCGCCGCTTCCCAAGGACGCACGCAAGAATTCCAACAAGGAAGACGAAGACAAGGAGTAAGCACCATGCCTAAGATGAAGACCCACAAGGGCACCGCAAAGCGCTTCCGCACCACGGGGTCGGGCAAGATCATGCGTGGCAAGGCGTTCAAGAGCCACATCATGACCAAGAAGTCCCAGAAGCGCAAGCGCAACTTCCGTCACGAGACCGAGGTTGCCCCCGCCGACGTGAAGGTCATCAAGAAGAACCTGGGCAAGGCGTAAAGCGCGCAAGCCCGTATCCGCATCAGTAGTTAGTAGGAGTTGATAAGAATGGCACGTGTCAAGCGCGCAGTTAACGCCAAGAAGAAGCGTCGTACCGTATTCAAGCGAGCGAAGGGCTATTACGGCGCCAAGTCTCGTCAGTATCGTGCGGCAAAAGAGCAGGTCCAGCATTCGCTGCAGTATGCCTACCGCGACCGTCGCAACAAGAAGCGCGAGATTCGCCGTCTGTGGATCACCCGCATCAATGCCGCCGCCCGCATTAACGGCCTGTCCTATTCGGTTTTCATGCACGGCCTCAAGACGGCCGGCATCGAGCTCGACCGCAAGGTGCTCGCCGACATGGCCGTCAACGACCCGCAGGGTTTTGCCGAGCTGTGCAAGATCGCCCAGAAGGCCGCCGCGTAGATTCGCGAAGCGACTTATCCGTCAGAAGCGAGACGCCCCTTTCCACGGGGCGTCTTCTTTTTGCCACGCTTCTTGTCCTGTGGTCGCCGCGATCCGCAATGGCTCGCGAAACCTTCCGTCCTCTTTTCTTTAATTTTTTGTGAAGGTCCCCTTTGTTGGGGTATCGTTTCATCTGGTACGAAACGCATGTTAAACGCAGCCATTCCCATAGAGAGGGCAGACCCGTGTCTCAATTGGATTTCGTCCGAGTCAAGGAACCGGAGCGCATCGCCGAGCTCGCCATCTTCGCCGAAGACATCTTCAGGGAGTACTTCTCGACGCTGCATGGGCCCGAGAAGGTCGATTACCTGGTCAATCACCTGTTGTCCATCGAGACGCTCACCACGGCAATCGCCGACGAGGGCTACGAATACTACTTCGTTGATGATGGGGATTCGGCAGAGCACGTCGGCTTCATCGGCATCAGGCCCGATGACGGCTTCCTATATCTCAGCAAGCTCTATCTCGTCAAGGATGCTCGTGGCAAGGGGCTGGGGCGTGCGGAATTCGAGTTCGTGAAGCAACGCGCGGAAGAACTCGGGCTCGAGCGCATCAGGCTCACGTGCGCGCGCGACAACGTTGCGAGTCTTGATCGCTACGACCATATGGGATTCAAGAGAATCGCCTGCGTCAACAACGACATAGGCGGTGGTTTTGAGATGAACGACTACCTCATGGAGTACGCGTTCGAGGACGCCTCCTAGTCCTCGTCGACCTCGATGGCGCCGAGCGGGCATTCTTCCATGCACTCGCCGCATCCATCGCAGCTGTCCTCGTTCATAACCGAAGCGACGCTTCCGACGATGTCGATTACGCCGTTGGGGCAGGTATCAACGCAGATACCGCATCCCGAACATTCGTCGATGTCAATCGTTGGCTGGGGCATGTGCAAGCCTTTCGTCTTGGTAACATCACGTATGCAAAATAGCGGTATCAACCGCATATGGCAATAGCCTATTTTCCCGTGCGTCCGATTATTCCTCCCACGTAGGCCAGCAGCATACGTCCCGCTCCGATACTTAAGATATCTGAGTATGACGTATTGGTAACAGGTATTAAAAAAGGCTTATAAAACTTGACAATAGGGCACTTAGATTTCATAATATGCAGCGTAAACCTACAAGGGAATCCATACAGAAAGGTATAGGTAATAGATATGAGCAAGATTATTGGTATTGACCTTGGCACGACCAACTCGGCCATGGCAGTTCTCGAGGGCGGCGAGCCCACGATCATCGTCAACGCGGAAGGTGACCGCACCACTCCGTCCGTTGTCGGTTTCCGCAAGGATGGCGAGCGAGTCGTCGGCAAGGCGGCTAAGAACCAGGCCGTCACCAACCCCGAGAACACCGTCGCGTCCATCAAGCGTTTCATCGGTCGCAACTATGACGAGACCGAGTCTGAGCGCGCGACCGTCGCCTACAACGTGGTCAAGGGCAAGGATGGCCGCAACATGGTCCAGATCGACGGGCACGACTACACGCCCGAGGAGATTTCGGCCATGGTGCTCCAGAAGCTCAAGGCCGACGCCGAGAAGTACCTGGGCGAGCCGGTGACCGAGGCCGTCATCACCGTTCCGGCCTACTTCAACGACGCACAGCGCCAGGCGACCAAGGACGCCGGCAAGATTGCCGGTCTCGAGGTCAAGCGCATCATCAACGAGCCCACCGCAGCGGCCCTGGCCTACGGCCTGGACAAGAAGGGCATCGACGAGAAGATTCTCGTCTTCGATCTTGGCGGCGGTACTTTCGACGTCTCCATCCTCGAGATGGGCGATGGCGTCTTCGAGGTCCTCGCGACCGCAGGCGACAACCACCTCGGTGGTGATGACTGGGATCAGCGCATCATCGATTGGCTGGCGGACAAGTTCAAGGCCGACCAGGGCGTCGATCTGCGCAAGGACAAGATGGCTCTCCAGCGCCTCAAGGAGGCTGCCGAGAAGGCCAAGATGGAGCTCTCCAACACGCAGCAGGCTGCCATCAACCTGCCGTTCATCACGGCCGTCGATGGTAATCCGGTTCACCTGGACTATTCGCTCACGCGTGCAGAGTTCGAGCGCATCACCGCAGACCTGCTCGAGCGTTGCAAGACGCCGGTCGAGACCGCGATGAAGGACGCCGGGCTCTCCAGTGGCCAGATTGACGAGGTCATCCTGGTCGGTGGTTCCACGCGCATGCCGGCGGTGCAGGAAGAGGTCAAGAAGATCACGGGCAAGGACCCGCACATGGGCGTCAACCCCGACGAGGTCGTTTCCATTGGCGCGGCCATCCAGGGTGGCGTGCTCGGCGGCGACGTCGAGGGTATCCTGCTGCTCGACGTGACCCCGCTTTCGCTGGGCGTCGAGACCATGGGCGGCGTCATGACCAAGATGATCGACCGTAACACGACCATCCCGACCCGCAAGACCGAGGTGTACTCCACGGCGGCCGATAACCAGACCTCCGTCGAGATCCACGTCTTGCAGGGCGAGCGCGAGTTCGCACGCGACAACAAGACGCTGGGCCGCTTCCAGCTGACGGGCATTCCGGCGGCGCCGCGCGGCATCCCGCAGATCGAGGTCACCTTTGACATCGACGCCAACGGCATCGTCAACGTGTCCGCGAAGGACCTGGGCACTGGCCAGGAGCAGAAGATCACGATTTCCGGCTCCACGGCACTATCCGACGAGGAAGTCGACCGCATGGTCGCCGACGCCCAGGATCACGCAGCCGAGGACGAAGCTCGCAAGGCCGAGGTCGAGGCTCGCAACCAGGCCGACTCGATCGTGTACGCGACCGAGAAGACCCTCAAGGACCTTGGCGACAAGGTTCCGCAGGCCTCCAAGGACGAGGTCGAGGCAGCCATCGCGGCCGTCAAGACGGCGCTCGAGGGCAACGATATCGATAATATCAAGGCCAAGACCGAGGCTTTGCAGCAGGCCAGCTACAAGCTCGCGGAGATCGCGTATGGCAATGGCCAGCAGGCCGATGCCCAGGCGGGTAACACCGCAAGCGGTTCGTACGACACCAACGCCGGCGGCGATGAGGTAGTCGACGCCGACTACGAGGTCGTCGATGACGACAAGGACAACTAGTCATGACCGCGCCAGAGAAAGACGATGTGCTCGGAGGGGCTGCCGACGGCAGCCCCGAGGGCGCTGATGCCACGAGCGAGAAGGTCGACGAGGCCATCGAGGCGGAGGTCATCGAGGAGCAGGGTGAGGTCCAGGAGGACACGCCCAATCTCTTCGAGGCCATCACCGCCGAGGTGACCGAGTTGCGTGATCGCTATGCGAGGCTCCAGGCCGAGTGGGACAACTATCGCAAGCGCACGCAGGCGGAACGCGCCTCGGAGCGCGTGCGTGCCTCGGAGGGCCTCGTCATGGACTTGCTTCCCGTGCTCGATGACCTCGAGCGTGCCATCAAGCACGCCAGGGAGACGGGCGAGGGCGGCACCCTGACGGACGGCGTCGAGGCCATCCAGAACAAGTTCTTGCAGATTCTGGAAAAGCACAAGGTCACGCAAATTGCCGCGTTGGGAGAGCCGTTCGATGCGATGCAGCATCAAGCGGTCGGTACCGAGGAGGACCCAAGCGTTCCCGAGGAAACGGTCGCCAAGGTATTCCAGCAAGGCTACAGGATGGGCGATCGCGTCATACGTCCTGCAATGGTCGTGACAAGCACCGGAGGCCCCGCAAGGGAGCCGGACGGAGCTACTAACGAATCATAGTCGGGGAAACGCGTTCGCAAGGACGCGTTTCTTCTTGTAGATAGAAAGGTGGAAGACATGTCAAAGAGTTACTACGACATACTCGGCGTGAAGAAGACCGCTTCCGCCGATGAGATAAAGAAGGCGTTTCGCAAGCTCGCTCAGAAGCATCATCCTGATGCGGGCGGCGACGAGGAGACCTTCAAGGAGATAAACGAGGCCTACGAGGTCCTTTCCGATCCCGAGAAGAAGGAGCAGTACGACACGTACGGAACCGTCGGGAACTTTGCCGACCAGGCAGGCGCCTGGGGCGGTGGCGGTAGCTGGCCCGGTGGCGGTCGCACCTACACCTACACTTCGAATGGTGATGGCGCGGGGTTCGATTGGGCCGACATCTTCAGCAATATCCGCGGCGGTGACGGAGCGTTTGGCAGCGATTGGGATTTTAACGTGAACCGGGCCCACAAGGGCCAGGACCTTCAGACCTCCATCGAGCTCACCTTCGACGAGGCCTTCAAGGGCACGACGAAGAAGGTGTCGATCAGGATACCAAGCACGGGCGAGTCCGAGACGGTCACGGTCAAGGTGCCCGAGGGTGCCGTTGACGGCGGTAGGCTGCGTTTTCGCGGCAAAGGCGAGTTTGGCACCAACGGTGGCGAGCGAGGGGACCTGCTCATCGTCACGAAGATTGCCGAGCATCCCGTCTACCGACGCGAGAAGGCGGACGTCGTGATGGACCTTCCGGTCAGCATCGACGAGGCGATTCTCGGGGCGAGCATCGTCATTCCCGCTCCGGATGGCACGCGCGTCAAGCTGCGCGTCCCCGCAGGCACGCAGGATGGAAAGGTCCTGCGCGTCAAGGGTAAGGGCGCCAAGGACGTGAAGGGCAAGAAGGGCACGGGGGACCTGCGCATCAAGGTGCATGTCGAGATACCCAAGAACCTTGACGCCGAGCAGAAGAAGGCCATCGAGGACTTTCGCGCCGCGTCTCCTTCGCCGGATACGTTGCGAAGCGCCATGAATGACCAGATGAAGGCAGCCAAGGTATAAGACGGAGGAGTGCGTCATGGCAAAGACAGATAGGAACAAGCCGCTCTACATGATAAGCGTCGCCGCCGACCTCGCCGGCCTTCATCCGCAGACGCTGCGCATCTACGAGGCAAAGGGCCTCGTGTCACCCCAGCGCACGAGCGGTAACACGCGTATGTACTCGCAAGCCGACGTCGATCGTCTGGAGCTCATCGGAAGACTCACTGACGAGGGCATCAACCTTGCGGGCGTCATGCGCATCCTCGACCAGAGGGAGCGCATGCGCGAAATGCAGGAAGAGGCCGACAGGTTACGCGAGGAGGTGGAGCGTTTGCACGAGGCAATGCACGAGCTCGAGCTGCGTCGCACCATCACGACGCTCATGAGCAGGCCGGATCACTCCAAGCTGCTAAGCGGGGGGCTTTCCGACATTTGATGCGCCCATGCGCATCTCGCGAAATTCGAAAACGAACGTGGTGCGGCCCCAAGGGCCGTCACTGCGCGTATACACAGATAACGGAGGAACACGAAATGAGAATAGACAAGTTGGCGGTCACGGCCCAGGAGGCGTTGCAAAACGCGATCTCCATCGCGGCCGACGAACAGGCCGCAGCGGTCGAACCGGAGCATCTGCTCAAGGCGTTGCTCGATTCCAACGAGGGCAACCTGACCGCAATCATAGAAAGGGTGGGTGCTGACCCACGGGCCATCGACATGGCAATAACCGAAGATTTGAACAAGGCTCCGAAGGTCTCGGGTTCGACATCGGTCGGCAACGCGAGTCCGCGCCTCGCCGAGGTGGTTGACGATGCCGTCAAGATTGCCGGGCAGATGGGCGATTCGTTTGCCACGACCGAGCACTTGCTCATCGCGCTCACCGAGGACAAAGGCGACGCGGGCAAGGAGCTCAAGCTCGCTGGCGTGACACGCAAGCGCGTCGAGCAGGTCTACGAGGAGCTGCGTGGTGACACGCGCGTGACCAACCGCGATTCCAAGACGCAGTTCGAGGCGCTCGAGCAGTATGGGCAAAACCTCACGCAACAGGCGCGCGACGGTAAACTCGATCCGGTCATCGGCCGTAACGACGAGATCCGCCACACCATCCAGGTGCTGGCACGTCGTACCAAGAACAATCCGTGCCTCATCGGCGAACCCGGCGTTGGCAAGACCGCCATCGTCGAGGGTCTAGCTCAGCGCATCGTTTCCGGCGACGTCCCCTCGACGTTGCAGAACAAGGAGATCGTGGCGCTCGATCTGGGCTCCATGGTGGCCGGTGCAAAGTACCGCGGCGAATTCGAGGATCGTCTCAAGGCGGTTCTACGCGAGGTCGAGCAGTCGAACGGCAACATCATCCTGTTCATCGACGAGCTGCATACGATCGTGGGCGCCGGCGCGAGCGAGGGATCGCTCGATGCGGGCAACATGCTCAAGCCGGCACTCGCGCGCGGGGAGCTTCATGCCATCGGCGCGACCACGCTCAACGAGTACCGCAAGTACATCGAAAAGGATTCCGCGCTCGAGCGCAGGTTCCAACCCGTCATGGTCAGCGAGCCCTCCGTCGAGGAGACGGTCTCGATTCTGCGTGGCATCAAGGAGAAGTACGAGATCCATCACGGCGTGCGCATCCAGGATGCTGCCATCGTGGCGGCGGCCCAGCTCTCCAACCGCTACATCACGGACCGATTCCTACCCGACAAGGCCATCGACCTGGTAGACGAGGCAGGAAGCCGCTTGCGCATGGAGATCGACTCGAGCCCCGAGGAGATCGACCTGCTCGATCGCGTGCTCACGCAGATGCAGATCGAGGAGCAGGCGCTCATGAAGGAAGACGACGAGCTCTCCAAGCAGCGTCTCGAGGAGCTGCGCGGACAGATCGCCGAGCAGCAGCAAGAGCTCGACAAGCTGCGCGCCGAATGGTCCAACCAGAAAGACGCCATCAACCGCGTTCGCGAGATAAAGGCCCAGATCGACCAGGCCCAGGTGGACGAGGACCGTTGCACGCGCGAGGGTGACCTCGTGGCGGCATCCGAAATTCGCTTTGGCAGGATCCCCCAGCTCAAGTCCGAGCTCGAGGAGGCCATGGGCGTGCTCGAGGCGGCGCAGGAAGAGGATGGTCTGCTCAAGGAGGAGGTCACCGCGGAGGATATCGCCGACGTCGTGAGCAGCTGGACGGGCGTGCCCGTCAGCAAGATGATGGAAGGCGAGATGGCCAAGCTCGTCAACCTGGAGGACACGCTGCATGGTCGCGTCATCGGCCAGGAAGAGGCGGTGCACGCGGTGGCCGGCGCCATCAGGCGCAGCCGCAGCGGCCTTGCCGATCCGGACAGGCCCATTGGCAGCTTCCTGTTCCTGGGCCCCACGGGCGTGGGCAAGACCGAGCTCACCAAGGCGCTTGCCGAGTCGCTCTTCGACGACGAACGCTCGATGGTGCGCATCGACATGTCCGAGTACATGGAGAAGTTCAGTGTGCAGCGCCTCATCGGCGCGCCTCCGGGATACGTCGGTTACGAGGAAGGCGGTCAGCTCACCGAGGCCGTGCGCAGGCATCCCTACTCGGTCATCTTGCTCGACGAGATCGAGAAGGCGCACCCGGACGTATTCAACGTCCTGCTGCAAGTGCTCGATGACGGGCGGCTGACTGACGGCCAGGGACGCGTCGTGAGCTTCAAGAACTCGATCATAATCATGACGAGCAACCTCGGGTCGCAGTTCATCCAGGAGTTCATGGAAACGGGTGACAAGGACGCGATGGACAACGCCATCCAGGCGGCCCTGCGGCAGTCCTTCAGGCCCGAGTTCCTCAACCGCATCGACGAGATCATCACGTTTACGTCGCTTGACATGGAGCATCTCGAGAAGATCGTCGACCTGCAGCTCGAGAAGGTGCGCGAGCGCCTAGCCGAGCGCCGTATAGCACTCGAGCTCACGCCCGCAGTGCTGGAGCGCCTGTCGCTCGACGGATTCGACCCGCTTTTCGGGGCGCGTCCGCTCAAGAGGCTCATCCAGCACGAGATCGTCGACCGCGTGGCCAACGAGATGGTCGGTGGCAACCTGCAAGAGGGTGACACCATCACCATCGACCTCGACGAGAACGGCGACTACACCGTAACGGTTGGGGAATAGCGCAGCGCGAAGATGTGCGCAATCTATGAAGAAGGGGGCCAGTTTTTGTGACTGGCCCCCTTCTGCGCGTTCGGCTGGTCTTTACTGCTATTATCGAGTGCATGGAAGATACGCAGCAACAGCCACAGCCTATACAGGGTCTGAGCACGGCAGAGGTCAACGAGCGCATCGCCGCCGGCAAGATTAACGAAAACGCCGACGTGCACACCCGCAGCATTCCGCGCATTGTGCGCGACAACATCTGCACGCTCTTCAATCTCGTCAACATCGTCCTCGCCATCGCGATCTTCTGGACGGGGTCATATCGCAATCTGCTGTTCATGGCGATCATCATCTGCAATATCGCCATCGGCATCTACCAGGAGGTGCGAAGCAAGCTCACTATCGACCGCCTCTCGGTCATCACCTCGTCCAAGGCGCATGTCATTCGCGACGGCAAGCGCGCGAACATCATGCTCGACCAGATCGTGCTCGATGACGTCATCGTGCTCGAGCGTGGTGACCAGGTCCCCTCGGATTGCGAAGTCATCGAAGGGTCGTGCAGCGCCAACGAGAGCCTGCTCACCGGCGAGGCCGATCTCGTGCCCAAAAAGGCCGGCGATGAGCTCTACTCGGGTAGCTTCATCAGCTCCGGTTCCTGTGTGGCGCGCGTCACGGCCGTGGGTGCCGACAACTACGCGACCAAGATCAACAACGAGGCCAAGGTCTATCGCAAGGTGCGCTCCGACATCATGGAGTCGCTGCGCAAGGTCATCAAGTTCGTCACCGTGCTCATCGTTCCCCTGGGTGCCGCACTCATCATCAAGGAATGCTGGCTCGGCGGGGGTACGATAGATTCGGCCATCTTGCACACGTCAGCCGCCCTTGTCGGCATGATTCCGCAGGGCCTCATCCTCCTTACCTCGGCAGTGCTCGCCGTGAGCGTGATTCGCCTCGCGCAGCACAAGGTGCTCGTTCAGGAACTCTATTGCGTCGAGACGCTCGCCCGCGTCGATGTCGTGTGTCTCGACAAGACGGGCACCATCACCACGGGCGAGATGGACGTCGACGAGGTCATCCCCTTCGATGGCGTGCTCTATGACGAGGCACTGCACGCGCTCGTCGCGCTTGATTCGCTCTCGAAGGACGATAACGAGACTGCCAAGGCCATCAAGGCCTATCTCACGGGGCTCGAGGAGCGTCCCAATGCCCCCAAAGCCGTGCAGGGCGCGACACGTTACGTGCCGTTCTCGTCCGAGCGCAAGTATTCGGGCGTCTGCTATGGAAGCGATGCGGGCAACTATGCCATGGGCGCCGCGGAATTCGTCTTGAAGGGATCCGACGAATTACCCGAGGTCCTCGCGACCATCGAACGCCTCGCGGGCGTGCGCCGCGTGCTCGTGCTCGCCAAGGTCGCCGATTTCGACAAGGAAGATGAAATCGTCGGCCCGGTCGAACCGCTGGCCCTCATCTTCATTCGCGACCGCGTGCGTCCGACGGCCGCCCAGACGCTTGACTATTTCAAGCAGCAGGGCGTGCGCATCAACATCATCAGCGGCGATGCCGTCGAAACCGTCTCGAACATTGCCGCATCCGTGGGCGTGCCCGATGCCGACAAGTGCATCGACATGAGCACCGTGACGACTGACGAGGAGCTGCGCAAGGTGGCGCGCACGTGCCGCGTCTTCGGGCGCGTGAGCCCCGCACAGAAAAAGCAGCTCGTCGTGGCGCTGCAAGACCAGGGTCATACCGTAGCCATGACGGGTGACGGCGTGAACGACGTGCTTGCCTTGCATGCGGCGGATTGCTCCGTTGCCATGGGCACGGGATCGGATGCCGCGCGCAGCGTCGCGCAGCTCGTGCTCCTGGATGATGACTTCGCCTCGATGCCTCCCGTGGTCGCCGAAGGACGTCGTTCGATCAACAACCTCCAGCGTTCGGGATCATTGTTCCTGGTCAAAACGATCTTTTCCGTTGTCATGTCGCTCATGTACATCTTCATCGTCACATACAACTATCCGTTCGTGACCATCCAGCTCACGCTCATCGACGCCTTTACCGTGGGCATACCCTCCTTCGTGCTCGCGCTCGAGCCCAATCGCGACCTCATACGCGGCGAGTTCTTGCGTAACGTCATCACCCGCGCCGTACCGGGTGCCATATGCGTCATCACGTCAGTCGTCATTGCCGTGGTCTTCAGTTACGTTACGGGTCTGTCGCAAGATCAGTTCTCGACGCTTTGCGTCATCCTCACCTGCGTCTCGGGCGTCAATCTCGTCATCCGGCTTTCGATTCCCTTCAATTATATCCGCGTCGCGCTGCTCGTCGTCGTCCTCGCGGGGCTGTTGCTTGGCATCTTCGTCTTCGGTCCCGTTTTCATGCTCGTTCCCCTCACGGCCGACATGGCGCTGCTTGCCCTCATCGCCGCGGTGTTCGTCACCGTCCTCTTCAACATCCTCTTCAACATCGCGCTCGATCGCGAACGTGTCTACCTTTCCTCCCTTTCAGCCGAATAGAGCTGAATCAGACAAAAGCGGGCAGGTTGGTCTGACCAACCTGCCCCGGGTCTCCTGACGCCATCCCGACTGGTTCCCGCAACTGCAATAACGGCTATAATCCGCATATTATGTTGCCCCGTTTCCACTGGTCTGATATCACGACCGTCGGTCATTACCTTGGCGTGCTCATCCTGATGACGGGCGCGGCCATGTGCGTGCCCGCCGTCATCGCGCTTGTTTTCGGGGAGTTTCGCCAGCTTGGGGCGTTTGTTGCCGGCATAGGCGTGTGCCTGACGCTCGGCTCGGCGCTGCGCTTCTTCAAGGCGCGTGGCCTTGACCGGCGTCGAGCCCTCCTGCTCGTGGGATTTGGCTGGATCGTCATCGGGTTCGTCTGCGCGGTTCCACTGCTCTTATCCGGTTCCTTCGATTCGTGGTTCGACGCGCTCTTCGATTCGGTGTCCGCGCTCACCACGACGGGCGTCACGCTCGTGAGCGACGTGGACGCCATGAGCTATTCCCAGGTCACCTGGCGCGTGGTCATGTCCTTCGCGGGTGCCCTGACGGTCATCATCATCGCCATGTACTCGGGGTTCTTTGGCGAGGGTTCGCGGGTCTTCATGATGGCGGAGCGGCGTGATGGCGAGCGCACGCGCGCGCGCATCAGCGACACCTGCCTTCTGGTATTGCGCGTGTACGGAAGCTTCGCCCTCGTCGGAGCTGTTGCGGCGACGCTGATCTGCCTTTTCCTGGGACTTCATCCCGTCGATGCGATCATGAATGGGTTCTGGCTGGCGCTGACCGCCATCGGCACGGGCGGCTTCGTGCCCCATACCTCGGATCTCGTCTATTACCACTCGCTCCCGTTGCAGTTCGTGTTGAGTGCGCTCATGATTGCCGGTGCCATTGGCTTTGGCGTGTATGCGTATGCGCGGGTCCGCCGTTTCAAGCATATCAGGCGCAATGCCGAACTGCGGATGTATGCGCTGTGGATCGTGGTGCTCGTCGCCTTCGTGACTTGGATCATGACGCGCGAGGGACTTTTCACGAGCTTGGGCGGGCTTATGCAAAACGGCCTGTCCACCGTGGTCTCGGCCGCGACGACATGCGGCATGCAAGCCGTGTATCCCGAGCAGATTGGCGGGACGATAACCGATGGCGTCGTCATCCTCGTCATCGTCGCCATTCTCTTCGGCGCCTGCGCCTATTCGTCGGGCGGTGGCATCAAGTTCGTGCGCATCCTGCAGGTGCTGCGCTGGATCAAGTACTCGATTCTCGTGCGATTGGCTCCGGATAACGCACGCGTGAGAATCAAATACGAGCATTTTGGCTCGCAATCTCTGAGTTCCGAAGACGCCATGGTCGCCATGACGGTTTTCATCTTGTATCTGGGTACGGCCGCCCTGGGGTCCATGGCCTTCATCGCGTACGGAAACGATGCCCTCAATTCGGTTTTCGAGGCCATAAGCTACGTGACGAACTGCGGCATGACGACCGAGATCACGCAAGCCGGCCTGCCCTTTGGCCTCAAGGTCGTCGCGTTGCTCCTCATGTGGGCCGGACGCGTCGAGTTCATCGCCCTCATCGCCGCCATCGTCGGCATCATCATCTCGATTCACCCGGAAAACCTCTTCAGCAATGACAGGTCTCGGGAGCTGAGGACGCTCAAGAGCAAAAACAGCGGTGGCACGGCATGGCGTCGTCGCAAGCGTCAGGAATCGGGGCAGCGTGGAAAGACGCTCGTCGTCGCAGGCCTGCTCGTGCTGGGCCTCGCCTGCGGGGGTATTGCCGCTCCCACGGCGCTTGCCGTCTCGGGGGGCGCGCAGGTTCCTGTCCAGGACGTCGAGGCGCTGAGCAATCCGTCGACGTACAGCTCGGTGGATATCCGCTCCCTGCTTTCGGCGGGCAAGCGGCAGGACGGAAGAGACGTCTCCTTCACGGGCGAGGCCGTCGGATCGCCCATTGTCGCCGATGCCGACCATGTGTGGGTCAACGTGAAGGGCGGCGGCGCGATGGTCGGCGTCTACATGGACGCCGAGCTCGCCAAGAGGATAACGCACTATGCGGCATACGAGCAGACGGGCGATATGATCACCGTGTCGGGCACCTATCATCTTGCCTGTCCCGATCACAACGGCGAGCTCGAGGTCCATGCCGAGCAGGTCGAGATAAACGCCGAAGGCGAGAGCTGGACCAGTTCCGTCAATCCGGTGACGTACGCCGCCGGATTCGTACTCATTGTCGTTGGCGTCACCCTGACGCTCGTGCGCCAGTCCCTGCGGGGAAGGGCGCGTTTCAGGGACTTGTTCAAATGGGAGAGAAGCTGACGGTCGGCAAAAGCCGGTTCGTTCGCGGCTATAATGTGTCGGCGAGAAGGAGGGCTATGAAAGCGGTGTTTCAAAGACGGGCGCAGAAGAAGGGCAATCCGCTTGTCGGCATGCTCGTCGTGCTTGCTTCGATTTGCGCCTTTCTCGCATTCCTCGTCTTGGTCACGGTCGTCGTGCATTTCATCGTGATGTAGGTTGGCATCTTGGTTACCCGGCTGCATTTGGAAGACTGGCGCATCATCGGCCACTATCTCGGTGTGCTGATCCTGCTCGTTGCCGTCGCCATGATTCCTCCCTTCGTGGCATCGCTGTGCCTCGCCGAGTTCTCGGCTTCGGTCGACTTCATGCTCTCGATCGGCATCACGGGTGTCGTGGGAAGCGTCCTGCTTTTCTCCAAGGTCGAGCTCGCGCAGCTCGATTGGCGCCAGTCGTTGGTCATCACGGGCCTCTGCTGGGTTGTCTTGTCCGTGTTCGGCGCCCTGCCGCTTTGGATGTCGGGTCACTACGATGGCTATCTTGACGCGTTCTTCGAATCCGTCTCGGCTTTTACCACGACGGGGATGTCACTTTGCGTCGACGTCGATCACATGGCGCTGTCGCTTTCCATATGGCGCTGCGTCATGCATCTTATCGGGGGCATCGGCGTCGTCGTCATCGCGCTTGCGCTCGGCGTATTCGGCACGGGCTCGGCGGCCGCATCGCTCTACCATGCCGAGGCGCGCATGGGCCAAGTCATGCCCAGCATCAAGCAGACGTCCCAGTTCATCTTGAAGCTCGCCGCCATCATCGTCGTGGTGGGAACGCTCGTGTGTCTCGTCCCGTTGCCTGCCGTCGGGGTCGAGCCGAAGGCCAT
>UQUH01000006.1 GCA_900544245.1 uncultured Coriobacteriaceae bacterium
CCTACGAGTGCTGCCGTTTCCCCACGCAAACCGGGCCGGGTTAGCCGATGAACACGACGGCGCTGAAGTAGGCGGTGCCGTAGGCGAAGGCCGAAAGCCAGGGACCGACGTTACGACCACCCAGGATAAAGCCGTCGACATCGCGCGAGGCCGCACGGCGCGTGTAGATGCCGACGCCGACCGCGATGGCTATGAATATGATGATGAGTAGTATTTTGACGAACATGCTCTTTCCTTCTCACGGTAGTACAACGAACAGGCGGAGGCGCACACGACAAGGACATCAAGCGCACGCGTAGACATGGGGCGTCGGCACGTGCATCCCGCCGTGTGCTAGAGGTATCGATAATAGGAAAAGGTGGAGGCAAACGAGAGCGCGCTGGCATGCACGGCCGCGCCATGATGCTTCGCTATGTTCGCTCGATCGTGCAATGGTCCTCCAAATCAGAATGCGAACACTATAGACCACTTTTGCGCGCTGTAGTAGTAAATTATTCGTTTTTTTTGCATATTCGCGCTCGGGGGATATGATGGATGGCATGAAACGGGCGCTTGATACGAGGAAGGTGGACATGCGCGCTCTCAAAGTCGCTTCGAGCACGATTCTGACGCTCGCGATCATGGTTGCCATCTTCTCCTTCTCTGCGCAGAGTGGGGGAGAATCCGGTTCGTTGAGCGATGCGGTCGCCCGCATGCTCGCTTCCGCCTTCGTCGGGGGATTCGACGCCATGCCGTCCGAGCAGCAAGCGCAGCTCATCGCCCAGATGTCCTGGCCCATACGCAAGACCGCGCATGCGTCCGAGTACGCCTGCCTCGCCATATCGCTCGTCATCACGTGTTGGCAGATCGCAGCATGGCGAAGCGAGGCAAGGGGAGGAGCGGGACTTTGCCTACGACGCATCCCCTTCGTGGGCGTGACGGCGTTCGCCCTCGCGGTGCTCTATGCGTGCAGTGACGAGATTCACCAGCTCTTTATCGACGGGCGAGCGGGACAAGTCGCCGACGTGCTCGTCGATGCCTCGGGCGCGGCAATTGGCTGCCTGCTGACGTGCATACTCATATGGCGATTCATGACCAGGCGCATGAGACGACGTGAATTGTAGACACTATTTAGACATTATGACTGGTATGTTTTCATCCGCAGGTTCATCTAGATGATTTTGATAGACATAATATCTAGTTTCTCGTGCTATCATGCCCGAGAGCAAGAGGATCATGATGATGTTGGGTAGGGCCATGAGCGCGTTTCCGATATCGGAAACGGTCCAGACGATATCGCCGACACCCAATCCGCCGAGGATTCCCACGACGACGTAGATGATCTGATAGGGGACGATCGCTCGCTTGCCGAAGAGATAGGTGGCGCAGCGGTTCCCGTAGTAGCTCCATCCCAGAATCGTCGAATAGGCAAAGCTCACCATGCCGATGACGAGCACCGGTGTGCCGACGTAGGGAATGGTGGCAAAGGCGGCATTCGCCAGATCGGCGCCAGCTTGCAGGGAACCGTCCATGACGATGTCGGGATGGGCGAGCATCGTCGAGACGAGGACGAGTCCCGTGATAAGGCATATCACAACTGTCGACCAGAAGGTACCGGTCGAGGCGATGAGTGCCTGGCGTGCGGGGTTACGGGTGCTCGCGGCCGCCGCAACGATAGGGGCCGTACCGAGGCCGGATTCGTTGGAAAACAGCCCGCGGGCACATCCGTATTGCAAGGCGATCATGATGCCGCTGCCCACCGCGCCACCGAACGCCGCCTTGCTCGTGAACGCGCATTCGAGTATGAGCGAAAGCGTCTGGCCCAGGTATGGGGCGTTCGAGACGAGGATGATGAGGCAGCCTATCGTGTAGGCCGCAGCCATGAAGGGAACGAGCCTCTCGCAGACGCTCGTGATGGACTTGACACCACCGAATATGACCACGGCGACGAACACTGCGATGACGAGCGATACGGCCCACTTTGGAATCATGGGGAAGTTTCCGCATATGATGCCCGTCATCGCCGATGACTGGACGGCGGAACCCGTACCCAGCGTCGCGACGACAGCAAAGGCTGCAAAGAGGATGGCTCCGAGCTTGGCCCAGAAGGGGACGGAGCCGTCAGGACGCTTGAACGCGCGCTCCCAGGCGTACATGGCTCCGCCGAGCATCTGCCCGCGATGGTCCTTGACACGGTACTTGATGGCCGCGTAGACCTCGGTGTACTTGGTCGCGATTCCGAAGACGCCCGTGAGCCACATCCAGAAGACAGCACCGGGACCGCCGGCAATGATAGCGGTTGCGACACCAACGATCGATCCGGTGCCTATGGTGCCGGCAAGGGCCGTGACCAACGCACCAAACTGCGAGACGTCACCTTCGCCTTCGTCATCCCTTTGCACGGAGAGCTTGATGGCGAGCGGCAGCTTGCGTTGTATGAACCCCGTGCGAATCGTGAGAAAGACATGCGTCCCGAGGAGGAGGCATATCATGGCGGGACCCCAGACGAAGGCGTCTACTTGATTGAGGAGCGACGCAATGTCCATGATATAGTTAAGTTCCCATAAGATACGTTATCAGACATTTAGCTATTTGCCGGTGGAACCAAAGCCACCGGCAGAGCGCTCGGTCTCGTCGAGCTCTTCGACTTCAAGGAGTTCGACGATGGGAACCTCTTGAATGACGAGCTGGGCCACTCGGTCACCACGTTTGAGATGAATCGTGTTCCGTGCGTCCGTATTGAGCCCTATGATCTTGATTTCGCCACGATAGCCGCTGTCGATGAGTCCTGGCGTGTTGACAATGGAGAACCCTTGTTTTGCGGCGAGCCCGCTGCGCGGCTGCACGAAGCCCGCATAGCCTCCCGGTATCGCAATGGCTATGCCCGTTCCGATCAGGGTGCGCTCTCCGGGCGCGAGTACGTGATCTTCGGCCGCGTACAGGTCGAGCCCCGCATCGCCTGGATTCGCGTATGCGGGCGTAGGTAGTCCTTCGTCAAGTTTCTTGAGCTTGAGCACGATGTTCTTACTCATCTTCCAACTCCCGAATGTCTGAACCTGTCGCCGAATCGGCGACGCCCTCGGTCAGGCTCTCGAGTTCTTCGCGAAGCTCGTCGATGTCCTTGAAATCCTTGTAAACCGAGGCGAAGCGAATATAGGCCACCTTGTCTAAATCTACCAATCTTATGAGAACCTGATCCCCCAGTGACGAGGAGGGAATCGGTCCTCGGTACGTGTTGCGAATATCGTTTTCGACCATATCGACGAACGCCTCGAGCGTATGGAGCGAGACATTACGCTTGGCAGTTGCCGAAAGCAGGCTCTTGAGCAACTTGGAACGGTCAAAGGGCTCGACGTGCCCATCACGCTTGAGGACCATGATGGGCTCCTCTTCCCTTCTCTCGAAGGTCGTGAAACGTGTACCGCATTCGAGGCATTCGCGCCTGCGCTTGATGCTCGCTCCGTCGTCGAATGAACGAGAGTCGATTACCCGGGATTCTTTACAGCTGCAGTTGGGGCAAAGCATTCGTTCTCCTCACTTTGCTTCGAATTGTCAAGTGAGGTGATTCTATCAGAGAACGATGGGCCATGGCCCGAGCCTGCGGTGGCATCCGGTGCAAACGCCCCGTGATCACATGAACGAGAAGGCAAACAGCGCAACGGCGCCGAGTGCGGACGCAACGCATGCGAACGCATGCTCGCGTGAACCCTTCAAGAAACCCGGACGCACGCGTGCGTCGAGGACGTCATGCACATCCGAGACGAAGTCGTTGCCATTGAGATGGCCGAACATGTGAATGGCAAGCTCGTCTGCCAGCGAGGTGCGTTGTGTGCGAATACCGCGCACGACAGTGAGCTGCGGTTTATCCTGGGCTGGCATGAGGGCGGCCGCCGCGTTTGTCTTGTACATTGTGCTCATGGTCTGCCTCCTTGCGAATGAGCATGCGTGCTCCCCCGTTATACACAGCGCCTGCGACACGCTTTCAAACCGAACAAGTGTTCTTTTTCCATGATATACGAACATTTGTTTGTTTCAAGAGAAAAACGAACATTTGTTTGTAATTTTTCCTCGTTTCGTCTAGAATCTTCGTAACGAGTCCAGGAGGATGGTATGGATAAAGAAGAGCTCACCACGCGCCAGCAGCAGATACTCGACTACATTCGCAAGTGCATAGAGGTCAAGCACTACCCTCCCTCCGTGCGCGAAATCGGCCAGGCCATCGGGTTGTCCTCCCCTTCCACTGTCCACGCTCACCTCAACGCCCTCGAGGCCAAGGGGTTCATCAAACGTGATGGCGCGAAGTCACGTTCCATGGTCATCACGGGAAGCGAGGACGAGGCCCGCGAACGCGCCAAAGTCGAGCCCCGTACCGAGTTCAACGGCCACTCCCTCGTCGAGCTTCCGCTCGTCGGTCGCGTCGCCGCAGGCACTCCGATACTCGCAGAGCAAAACATCGAGGAGGAGGTCCCTCTTCCCACCTCGTTGTTTGGCGATCGCAATTCCTTCTTGCTCACGGTGCACGGGGATTCCATGATCAACGCGGGCATCTATAACGGCGATACGCTTCTCGTGCGCGAGCAGAGCACCGCGAACAACGGCGATATCGTCGTCGCGATGATTGACGACGGGGCAACGGTCAAGACGTACTACAAGGAAAAGGACTGCATTCGCCTGCAACCGCACAATGACGCCATGGAGCCGATCTTCACGCGCGATGCGCAGATCCTAGGCGTCGTCACCGGTCTGTTCAGGAGCTACTAGTCCCTCCGTCTCCATTTCGAATTGCCTGAACTGCTTGGCGAGGTTTGCCGGCAGGCACACTTGCAGGTAGATCCCGTCTGCCTCGTAGCTTTCGTGGGCCACGCGCGCTTGCTCGTGCGCGATTGTCACGTACCTTCCCTGGTCATAGGGAATGCGGACGCTCATCGGCGTGTATCGGCTCGCGACTTCGCTTTCGAGGCGAACCAGAAGATCCTCGATTCCGCTTCCCGTCTTCGCGGAAATGAAGGCAGCGTCGGGATGGAGAACCCGCAGGTGATCGAGCTCGGCAATACAATCATGCTCGATGAGGTCGATCTTGTTGAAGACGACGATACGGGGAATACCCGATGCGCCGATTTGCCCGAGGACGTCCTGGACGGCTTTGAGCTGGGCGGCACGTTGCGGTGACGCCGCATCCACGACGAGCAGCACGAGGTCAGCCTCGCGTATCTCGTCAAGTGTCGAATGGAAGGCCTCGACGAGGTTGTGCGGAAGCTTCTGTATAAAACCGACGGTATCGGTGAGCGTGACCTTGCTCGATCCGGGAAGTTCGAGCGCGCGCGTCGTCGAATCGAGTGTCGCGAACAGCTTGTCGTAAGCGAGGACGTCGGAATCGGTGAGCGCGTTCATCAAGCTCGATTTGCCGGCGTTCGTATAGCCCGCGAGGGCGACGCGGAACACGCCCGATGACGCACGGTGCTTGCGTTGCGTGTTCCTGCTGCTTTCGAGATTCGCGAGCTCGCGTCTGATGCGGCCGATGCGCTTGCGCACGAGCCTCCTGTCGACTTCGAGCTGGGATTCTCCCTCGCCGAAGCGCGATCCGACGCCACCGCCCATGCGATGTGCTGCCAGATGGCTCCACATGCCACGCAGGCGCGGGTAGAGGTATTGGTTCTGGGCGAGCTTGACCTGCAAACGGCCCTCGCGACTCGTTGCATGCAGGGCAAAGATGTCGAGGATGAGCGCCGTGCGGTCGATGACCTTTACGGGCTTGCCGACGATGCGCTCGAGATTGCTTTGCTGCGAAGGCGAGAGCTCGTCATCGAGTATGACGACGTCGGCATGCAGGTCATGCACGCACCGGGCGAGCTCCTCGGCCTTGCCGGCGCCGATGAAGGTGCGTGGATTGGGCGCGTCGAGCCTTTGGGACATCGTGTGGACGACCTCGGCACCCGCCGTATTGGCGAGGCGCTCGAGCTCGGCCATCGATTCGCGTAGCGGCCAATCGGCGTTTCCGCGGTCGATGCCGACGAGTATGGCCCGTTCGGGTGCTTCCTCGGTGATGACCTCGAACTTCGGACGTGGCATGCGTGCGCGTGCCTAGATTTCGACCGTGCCGGTGAAGCTCTGAGCAGCCGGACCCGTCATGAGAACGTGGCCATCGCTTTCGCGCCACTCGATCTGGAGCGTTCCGCCGATGAGCTCGAGGGTGACCTTGCGCGGCGTGTAACCGCAAATGTGCGCCGCAACCGCCGTCGCGCACGCACCCGTTCCACAGGCAAGCGTCTCCCCGCAGCCACGCTCCCATACGCGCATGCGGATGACGTCGCCGTCAACATGAGCGAATTCGACGTTCGTCCCTTCGGGAAACGCCTCGCAGTTCTCGACAAGCGGGCCGAGCGAATCGACGAGCTCGAGCCCCTTCTTGTCGACGAAGGTCACGGCATGGGGGTTGCCCATGGATACGCAGGTGAATCGAAGCGCATGGCCGTCGATGAAGAAATCGGCATCGAGCGCAACACGGCCGTATGGGGTCTCGGTTCCGCCAAACGTCGTCGGGACCTGCGCCGGTTCCAGTATGGGAGCGCCCATGTCGACAGTCGCCTGCGCGAGCTTTCCGTCGGCGTCGAGGGTGAAGCTGATGGGCTTGGGGCCGGAGAGCGTGTCAGCGACGAAGCTGCCGGCCTTGGGATCGACGATTCCGCGATCGACGAGGAACTTCGCGAAGCAGCGTACGCCGTTGCCGCACATCTGCGCCCTGGTTCCATCGGAGTTGTAATAATCCATGTAGGCGGCGCATTCGGGACGTGGCGAGGGCTTGACGATGATCACCCCGTCGCCTCCGATGCCAAAATGCCTGTCGCAAAGCGCCGTGATTTGCTCGGGGGTGAGAAGTATCTCGTCATCGAGGTCCTCGATCATCACAAAATCGTTGCCGATGCCGTTGAGCTTCGCGAAATCGTATCTCATGTTCGAACAGCCCCTTCAATCTCGTCTATCGCACGTCGTACAAGTGTATCAGTAATGCCCTCGTCGGCATGTAACCATATGATTTCGGAATCGCGACGTAACCACGAGAGCTGCCGCTTCGCGTAGCGTCGCGTCGCCTGCTTTATCTGGGCGACGGCCTCGTCAAGTGACATGTCGCCATCGAGATAGGAGACGATTTCCTTGTAGCCGATGGCCTGCCGGGCCGTGAGGCCGTCGCGAAAGCCGGCTTCGAGCAACCCGGAGACCTCCTCGACGAGGCCCGCTTCGACCATCTTCTCGACGCGTCCGTCAATGCGCTCGTAGAGCAGCGTGCGGTCGACATCGAGGGCCATCTTGATGCTCGGAATGCGTGCACAGAGCGATGCGAAGGCACGCTTGCGCATGGCGTAGCTCTCCCCCTCTTCGAGCATCTCGAGTGCCCGGACAACACGTCGGACGTTATGGGGATGGATGAGGGAGGCGCTTTCCGGGTCCTTTGCCATGAGCAGGCCATGGATGCCCTCGTCACCCAGCTCGTCGGCAAGCCGCGCGTAGCGCCGCCGGACCGGACTCCTCTCGTCGCCGGGGGCGAACTCCATGTCGTCGAGAGCGGCGCGGACGTAGAGGCCGGTGCCTCCGCATAGCACGGGAAGATGATTGCGCGTCCGTATCGCCGCGATGGCGGCACGCGCATCATGCTGGAACAGCGCGGCCGAATACGGCTCGCCGGGATCGAGAATGTCGATGCAGTGATACGGGACGGCGCGCTCGCCTGCCGGAACCTTTGCCGTGCCGATATCCATGCCACGGTAGATCTGCATGGAATCGACGGAGATGATCTCGCCGTCAAGAGAGGAGGCGATGACCTCGGCAAGCGCGGACTTTCCCGATGCCGTCGGGCCCTGGACGCACACGACCATGTTGGCGGCATCTGGCATCAGACGAGCGTTCCCTGCAGGTAGTTGGTCGTCGCGCTCTCCACGTGCACGTCGACGATGCGCCCGATGAGATCCTCGATGCGCATGCCGTCGGCCAGGCGGGCGTGGACGGTTTGAAGCCTCGGGCTCTTCCCGTCCAGGACGCGGTCATCTCGCCTCGAGCTTCCCTCGACGAGAACGGGGACGATGCGCCCGACCTCGCGGTTGTTCTCGGCAAGCGAGCTTTGCTGCGCGACCTTTTCGAGACGCTCGAAGCGCTCCTGCAGGACCTCTCGCGGCGTGTCGTCGGGAATCGATGCCGCCGGCGTGCCGGGGCGCTTCGAGTAGATGAATCGAAACATCTGCCCGTAACCGACCCTCTCGACGACGTCGAGGGTGGCGAGGAAGTCCTCCTCGGTCTCCCCGGGGAAGCCGATGATGATATCCGTCGAAAGCGAGATGTCCGGGCATGCCCGTCGCAGGTCGCGGACGAGACCGAGGTAGCGCTCGACCGTATAGGAGCGGTTCATCGCACGCAAAATGCGGTCGGAGCCCGATTGCAATGGCAGGTGCAGCTGCGGCATGATGGTTTCGTACGCGGCCATGGCCTCGATGGTCTCGGGCAGGAGGTCCTTGGGATGGCTCGTCACGAACCGAACGCGCTCGACGCCCGATTGTCCGGCCAAGGCGAGCACCTCGGCGAACCGCGGCCGTCCGTAGAGGTCCCGGCCATACGAGTTGACGTTTTGCCCGAGCAACGTGACCTCGCGAATGCCCTCGGAGGAAAGCCCGGCGAGTTCCGCGGCGATGCTCTCGATCGGGCGTGACGTCTCCCGTCCGCGCACGTACGGGACGATGCAGTAGCTGCAGAAGTTATCGCATCCGGTCATGATGGGAACCCAGGCATGCCACGGCTTCTCGCGGCGCACGGGGAGGTCGCTCGAGAATCCGTCGTTGGCGTCAATGGTCTCGACTTGGGGCTCGCCGGTCGAAAGACGCAGCTCGATCAGATCGACGAGGTGTCCGAGGTTATGCGTTCCGAACACGATGTCGACATGCGGGAGGCTTTCGCGCAGTGTGGCACCCTCAAGCTGCCCGATACAGCCACCCACCGCGATGATGCGCTTGGCCTCATGGGCGTTGGGAACGTTCTTGATCGAGGCGACCTGCCCCATGAGCCTCAGTTCGGCCTTCTCGCGCACGCAGCACGTGATGAAGACGGCGATGTCGGCCTCCTCGATCGTGGCAACGGGCAAGGCGCCCGCCGTCTCGAGCATGCCGGCAACGCGTTCGGCATCGTTTTCGTTCATCTGGCAGCCAAAGGTGCGCTGCCAGTATGTCATGCCGCCAAGCGGCCTTCTCGCATTTTGCACGTTACGTCCCATCACCATTGCCTACGCACGCCCGCATGCGGCGAGAAATGCGCGGTACTGTTCCTCGTCCAAACCGCAGCCCCCTAGTTGCGCATGGTGGACCTCGTCACCGTGCCAATCGGAGCCACCACTCACGCCAAGGCGGAGGTCCCGGGCGATTTCGAGGAGCTCGGCGCTCTGGGCGGCCGTCTGGAGCGTATGGTATGCCTCAAGCCCGCTCATTCCCTCGCGCGCGAGGGTCTTGATGAGGTCAACGACGCGATACCGTGCGGGATGGGCAATGAACGGATGTCCGCCGGCCTCGACGATAAGGCGCATCGCCTCGATGGTATCGGGATACACGACGTCGACGTAGCAAGGCGATGCTGGCCCGAGCAGCTTGGCAAACGCCTCATCCGCGTTCGCGACGCATCCACGTTCGACGAGTAGCCGCGCGAGAAGCGGACGATTGGGGGTCTCCCCCGTCGCGCGCAGGTCATCGGAACTCACGGGGCACCCACGGTCGCGAAGCAAATCGGCCATAGCGAAGGCACGCTCGGCGCGCCTTCGGCGGTTTTCGTCGAGATACTCGACAAGTGCCGGATAACGCCCGTCGACGAAATAGCCGAGCATGTGCACGGTACGCCCGTCGTACCTGGTCGTTATCTCGACGCCGGGGACGAACTCGATGCCGTTTTCGGCACATGCCGCGACGGCGGGAGGCAAGCCGGCGAGGGAATCGTGATCGGTGAGCGCGATGACGGACAATCCGCTGGTCTGGACTGCCATCTGCGCTATGTGGGCGGGTTCGCAGGTGCCGTCGGACGCGGATGAGTGCATATGCAGGTCCGCGAAGGGCACGCGTCACCCCTAGACGAGCGCTGCTTCGTCCACGGTCTCCTCGACCTCGGCAAAGTCATCGGAATAATGCGGATGCACGGCAAATCGGATGCCGGTGCGCGTATCGCCGTTTATCTCGAGCTCGACGAAGGAGGGCACGCAGGCGACGTCGATGCCACTGGGTGCAAGGTATCCACGCGCGATGGCGATGGCCTTGACGGCCTGGTTGACCGCCCCAGCGCCAATAGACTGAATGCGTACGGGATTCCCGTCCTTGATGAGTCCGGCAATCGCGCCGGCAACGGATGCGGGGGAAGACTTGCTTGAAACCTTCAGAAAATCCATGAGCGTGTCCCTAGTGCGTGTGTTCTTCATTAGTACGGTGTTTAAGCTTTCAGCGAGAGGATTATAAACCATAGCAAGGGTGAGAATGACTAGGATTGCCGAAATAAATGACCAGAAAACCGAATGATTTTCTGGTCAAAATTATCTTAGCCATTATTACAAAAAATGACTTATGTATATATCCCTGCCATTTTGGATATGGAGCCCATCGTTCGGAGTGAAAAGGCCTAATCGAGCAGCTCCCGAGCAGCGTCGGAAAGCTTTGAGAGAAGCTGTTCTGCCTGTTCACGCGTACTTGCCTTGCTAAAGACATATGCTTTGATCTTTGGCTCGGTACCACTGGGGCGGATAATGATCCGCATTCCGTCACCAAGGTCGAAGGAGATGACATTCGCATCGGGAAGAACCTGATGCTCGTCAGGATTTCCGTTTATCTTGGTCATGGATACGCCATCCCCATAGTCCAAGATACTCAGGACGGGCAGATCGGCTATGACCTGTGGAGGATTTGTGCGCAGGCCATCCATGATTGCTTGCATTTTCTCGGCTCCGGAGCTTCCCGGATAGGACATGTTGATGGTGCGGTTGAGATAATATCCGTAACGCTCGTAGAGAGATTCCATGGCCTCGACCAAGTCGACGCCCTCGTTCTTGTACATCTGCGCCATCTCGCATATGAGCATCGAGGCGCTGATGGCATCCTTGTCGCGTACGTACGTACCGGACATGTAGCCATAGGATTCCTCGAAACCGAACATGAACTTGTCCTCGTGATCTTCGCCGAGCTGCGCGATTTGACCACCGATGTACTTGAAGCCCGTCAACACGCGCCTGAGCTCGAAACCGTAATAGGCGGCCTGCGCATCGGGCATGAGCGTCGAGACGATTGTCGTCACGACGAGCTTGGAGGTTAGGTCGACGCCACGTTCGCCGAGGCGCTTCGCAATGTAGTCGATGAGCAAGACACCAACTTCGTTGCCGGTCAGAAGGACGTATTCTCCGTCGTGGAGCACGGCGATGCCCACGCGGTCGGCATCGGGGTCGGTGGCGAGCAAGATGTCCGGCCTGACGCGCTCGCAGAGCTCGAGGCCGAGCTCGAGTGCGGCACGGTCCTCCGGATTGGGATACGGGCAGGTCGTGAAGTTTCCGTCCGGATAGCCTTGCTCGTCCACGACGCTCAGGTCATCGAGGCCGACACGCTTCAATATCCGCGTGACGCATTCGAGCCCCGTGCCGTTGAGCGGCGTGTAGACGATGCGCAGCTTACGCGTCGCCCTCGCATCTTCGGGTTTGACGGATTGCGCCGCGACCTCGTCGAGGAAGCGATCGACAACGGCGTCGTCAACCCACTGGACCAGACCGGCGGCAAGCGCCTCCTCGAAGTCCATGCGCTTGACGTCATCGAAAAAGTCCAGGCCGTCAATGCCCTCCTGGATTTCGACGGCGGCCTGCGAGGCAATCTGGCACCCATCGTCACCGTACACCTTGTAGCCGTTGTAGGCGGCCGGATTATGGCTCGCCGTCACGTTGATTCCCGCGCTGCAACCAAGTTCGCGAACGGTGAACGAGAGGACAGGCGTGGGTTGAATGGCACGGTAGACGTCCGCGCCGACACCATTGGCGGCGAGCACGCCGGCAGCCGCGCGCACGAACTCCTCTCCCCTGTTGCGACTGTCACGTGCGATGGCGGCGCTCGGAGACTCGTAATGCGCGTTGAGGTAATCGGCGAGGCCCTGGGTTGCCTTGGCGACGGTGTAGACGTTCATGCGGTTGGGCCCGAGCCCGATGATACCGCGCAGGCCGGCCGTCCCGAAGGAAAGCTCGCGATAGAACGCGTCGTGGAGCTCCTCGATGGAAGTCGCCTGTTCGCGTAGCAGCGTGGCCTCCTCGGGGGTCACGTGCTCCAACCAGCGCTCGTATTGCTCTTCTTCCGTGCTCATGGGCTACAGCTCCTTGTCGAAGGGAAACTTGACGGTGATCGCATCCTTGCCAACGCGAATTATAGGCTCCTCGGCAAGATCGATGTAGTAGCGGTCCGCCAAAGTCGCGAAGGCGTTCTCGAGGGCCCGCGAGAAGGAGCCGAGATCGTCTTCGGAAAGCCTGAGACCACGCCGGTCTCGATACAGGTCGACATCGCGCTTGGTTGTCCGCGCATCCCGCCCATGTTCGAGAAGCTGGTCGAGGAAGGGCTCCAACGGGGCAATTTGCCCAGCGAGGATACGATGTGCCGTACGTTCCGAGACATCCAGCCCAAGACGGGCGCTCAGTTCCACGAGTTCGGTGGCAGCGGCAGCCGCGGCGGGGCGCAAGGTCAGTGGCATCGTCTCGATGTCATCGCAGAAGAGCAGCCGCATCTCTGCGAGCCGCGGCCTTCCCCAGTCCACGAGAGTCGCGACGATTTCCGCCGGCGAACCGAGAAAGACGTCGACCTCGTCGCATAGGTCCAAGGCGAATTCCGCCACCGTTCGATTGACGTTATGCGGACCGGACACGATGGCCGTGGAACCCTCCTCGTCACGTCCGATGACGGGAAGGGACGACTGGTCGGTCTTCTCGGGAAGCGCATCGAGGTCGATACGCACGCCCAGCGAGGAACCAAGTTGAGGTCCGGAGGCGATCACGCGGGCCTCCAGCGTGTTCGCCTTGATCGAGTACAGCGCCATGCCGCGCCCATGTACACCCCATTTGTCCATGACCATGGTTTCGAGCTTTGAGGTCACGCGAGGCTCGAAGACGCGCTCGTGCATTTCGATGGGAATCCCGTCACCGTCATCGAGAAACGCGAGGGTCTTCATGCGGCCCTCACGGCTCGTCGCGAGAAAGATGCTCGTCGCATGCGCGTCGCGGGCGTTCCTGAGCATTTCGATGACGACGTCCTCGACGCAACGGATATCGTGCTTGGCTTGGCGCCGTTCCGCCTCGGCGGTCTTGAGGCGCACGAAACCGTCGCCGAGCCGCTCCTCGACGGCAAGGTGGGCATCGCCCGAAACGGATTCGACGAAATCGATCAGGTCGTCAGCGGACATTGTTCCTCCAGATACATGATGGGCCATGAAGGAAATGCTCCATGGCCCATCGGGATCGCGTTTTGCACGTGCACTACTTGGCGAGCGCCTCGGAGCGGGACTCGCGGATGACGACGACGTGAATCTGGCCGGGATACTGCATCTCGTCCTCGATTTGCTTCGCGATGTCATGCGCGAGCACGGTCGACTTGGCGTCGTCGATGGCATCCGGTTGGACCATGACGCGAACCTCGCGGCCGGCTTGCATGGCGTAGGTGCGCTCGACGCCCTCGTGGGAATTGGCGATTTCCTCGAGCTTCTCGAGACGCTTGATGTAATTCTCGTAGCTCTCGCGACGCGCACCGGGACGGGCGGCGCTCACGGCATCGGCAGCCTGGATGATGACGGCGAGAACGGTGGACGGCTCGACGTCGGCATGATGTGCCTCGATGGCATGCACGATGGCGGGGTTCTCGCCGTAGCGGCGTGCGAGGTCCGCGCCGATGACGGCATGCGACCCTTCGACCTCGTGGTCGATGGCCTTGCCAAGATCATGCAGGAGTCCGGCGCGTTTGGCAGTGATCGGATCGAGTCCGAGCTCGCTTGCGATGGCACCGGAAAGCGTCGCGACCTCGAGAGAATGCTGCAGGACGTTCTGTCCGTACGAGGTGCGGTACTTGAGACGACCGAGCGTCTTGACGATGTCGGGATGCAAGTCGTGAATGCCCATGTCGAAAGTAGCCTGCTCGCCGGCCTCCTGCACCTGCTGGTCGACGTAACGCGTCGCCTTCTCGAACATCTCCTCGACGCGGGCGGGATGGATGCGGCCGTCGGCGATGAGGTTCTCGAGCGTGATGCGGGCGGTCTCGCGACGTACCGGATCGAAGCACGATAGCGTGACGGTCTCGGGCGTGTCGTCGATGATGAGATTCACGCCCGTGATTTGCTCGAAGGAGCGGATGTTGCGCCCCTCGCGGCCGATGATGCGGCCCTTGATGTCATCGGAGGGAATCTGGACGGAGGTGACGGTGCGCTCTGCGGTGTAATCGGCCGCCATGCGCTGGATCGCGACGGAGAGAATCTCGCGCGACTTGCGGTTCGCCTCGGCCTTGGTGCGCGATTCGATGTCGCGAATGATGCCCGCGGCCTCTGCGGTGCAATCCTCGCGTATGTCCTCGAGAACGATCTCGCGTGCCTCCTCCTTGGACAGGGAGGCGACGTCGAGCAGACGGCGCTCGGCTTCCTCGAGCTTGGTCTCGAGCTTCTTGCTCAGGCTTTCCGTGCGCGATTGGAGGCCGTTGAGCTGCTGCTCGCGCTTGTCAAGGCCGGAGCTGCGCTTGTCCAGGGAGTTTTCGCGCTGCTCGAGGCGCTCGGAACGAGCTTGCATGTCCTTGCTCTGCTGGCGGACCTCCTCGGTCTGGCGACGGGCCTCCTCCTCCGCTTGCTGCTTGATCCTGAGTGCCTCGTCCTTGGCCTCGATGGTCGCTTCGCGGCGGATGTTCTCGGCTGACTTTTCGGCATCGGCGAGCTTGCGCTCCGCTTCGGCCATGGCGCTCTTGGCGCCATGGCCCGAGACGACACGAGATACCACGAAACCCACGGCGAGGCAGACGATCGCAACGACGACGTAGATGACGATTTCCATTTTAACTGGTACCTTTCCTATACACTGTGCATATGTTATGGATGCAACGCGGAAATACCGGAAGCATCCGGCAATCATCGCGATCTATGTACGATTGACCTGACCCGAAGGCGGAAAAACGCGGTATAGATTTTGTAACTCGCATATATGACTCGCATAAATGCGAGGAAAAGATGAATGCCATTCGATATCCTAGCACATGAGCCCGCTGTCACGCACCGCATCTTGAGCAATCTTTGCACCGGTCTGATGACGGGGGCGCAAGGACGTCATGCTAGGAACCGGATGTCGAGCCGGAAAGGTAATCGCGAACGACGCGCGTTGCGAGATCGTAGGAATATCCGCGACTCAGGAGACGACGCATGTAGGTTGCGTACGGGTTCTTCGAGGTCGTCGACCGCTTGGAAAGCTCGAGGAGAGCGGACCGGTATTCGTCGTCGGGAGAGCCGAAGTCGTCGGCACAGGACGCGATGGTCTCCTCGCCAATGCCGTTTGCACGCAAGCGGGCGACGATCTTGACCCTTCCCCATCCCGAATGGACCTTGCCGCGAATGAAGGCACGCGCGTAGCGCTCCTCGTTGATGAGGTTGACACGCACTGCGGTCTCGAGAGCGTCGTCGATTTCCTCGGGTGTGAAGCCGGACGAGGAGAGACGCTCTCGGACCTCCTTGAGGTTGCGCTCGCGCACGGCGATGAGCGCGTTGATCTTCTCCATGGCCTCGCTATGCCGTTTGGGCGTGACCAATGGCGAAGACCGGCTACTCAGCGGCCGAGTTCTCGGTCACGACGGAATCCGGCAGGTTCTCGGAACCGCTGAAACCGGTGGTGGGAACGTCGGCAAGCGTGAAGGCATCGTCATCGTCGTACTCGACGGGCAACCCGATGGCAGCTCGAACCTTGTTCTCGATCTCACGACGAAGGTCGGGGCTCTCGACAAGTGCGTTCTTTGCGGCCTCGCGCCCCTGTCCCAGGCGCTCGTCGCCATAGGTGTACCAAGAACCAGACTTGGTGACTATTTTCTCGTCGACGGCCATGTCGAGGATGTTGCCCTCGCGGGATATGCCCGTGCCGTACATGATGTCGAACTCGGCTTGCCTGAAAGGCGCCGAGCACTTGTTCTTGACGACTTTGACGCGCACACGGTTTCCGACGGCACCGCCGTCGACCTTGATGGTCTCGATACGCCTGATGTCGAGGCGCACGGACGAGAAGAACTTGAGGGCTCGACCACCCGTGGTGGTCTCGGGGCTCCCGAACATGACGCCGATCTTCTCGCGGAGCTGGTTGATGAAGATGCAGCAGGTGTTGGACTTTGACAGTGAGCCGGCGAGCTTGCGCAGTGCCTGGCTCATGAGGCGTGCCTGCAGACCGACACTCGCGTCGCCGATCTCTCCCTCGATCTCCGCACGTGGGACGAGTGCGGCGACGGAGTCGATGACTATGCAGGAGACGGCGTTGGAACGGACGAGCATATCGCAGATTTCGAGCGCCTGCTCGCCCGTGTCAGGCTGGGAGATGAGCAATTCGTCGATGTCGACGCCGATCTTCGCGGCATAGACGGGGTCGAGGGCATGCTCCGCGTCTATGAACGCGGCGACGCCCCCAAGCGCCTGGGCCTCTGCCACGATCTGGAGAGACAGGGTGGTCTTGCCACTTGATTCGGGGCCGTATATCTCGACGATGCGGCCACGGGGAACGCCACCGATACCGAGCGCGGCATCGAGCGCGAGCGCGCCGGTGGGAATCACCTCGACGTCGAGGGCGGAATCCTCGTCGCCCAGACGCATGATGGAGCCGTCGCCATACTTCTTCCTGATTTGCTCCTTGGTGATTTTGAGCGCCTCTTCCTTGGAGGCGTCGGTGGGAATCTTTGCCTTGCTTGCTGTGCGGGCCATGGTCAAGCTCCGTTCCTCTTCTGCATGTGCACCACTTTGGCGCATATGGTAATCGAACATATGTACGATGTCAACTCGGGCCGTCGACTCATCGCCCCGACAATTTACAACGGGGGCATCCGAGCCATCCACCCCGGCAATCTGAACGAATTCGGAGAGATGTCCGCATGAATTCGGAACAGGACCCGTCCAAGACGCCCCTCACGCGCCAGGGCGTCAGGAGAGCGCTTCGAGCAATGCCCCGAGCGCCGTCGTCACGGCACTCGCGCGTACCTCCTCACGCGTCTTCCCGATGCATGTCGTGAAGCTCCTCGTGCCCAGGGGACCCGCCACGCCAAAGCACACCGTGCCGACCGGCTTGCCGGGTTCGGCTCCGGTAGGGCCGGCTATGCCCGTGGTGGCGACGGCGTAATCGCACGCCAACGTCATGCGCGCGCCCTCGGCCATGGCGCGGGCAGTCTCATGACTGGCGACGCCATGTTCGTCGATGATGCGCCCCTCGACTCCGAGCACGCGTTCCTTGACATCGACCCAGTAGCTCACGACACCGCCGACGAAGCTATCCGAGGAACCCGGGATGGCCGTGATCGCCGCGGCGATCATGCCACCCGTGCAGGATTCCGCACTGCCCAAGGTGACGCCGAGCTCTCGGGCGCGGTCGAGCACGAGGCGGGCGAGACGGCGATTTTCGTCGTCAATGCTATCGAGCGGAACGCTTGCCAAAGCCGAGCACCTCACGTGACTTGTAGAAGTAATCGAGCATCGAGACGATCGTCATGATGACGGCGGCGAGCAAGACGAGCCACGAGAAGATCGTGAAGCATGTCGAGAAGGCGTCGCCCATGAGCGTGATCTGCAACGAGTCCTTGACGGTGAAGAGGAGGATGGCGCAGATCTGGAGGACGGTCTTGAACTTGCCGAAGATGCTCGCGGCGATGACCTTGCCCTGGGAGGCGGCAACCATGCGCAGGCCCGACACGATGAACTCGCGCGCGATGATGACGAGCGCGACCCACGACGGAAAGGTCTGGAGCTCGACGAGGGCGAGCAATGCGGCGCACACGAGTATCTTGTCGGCAAGCGGATCGAGGAACTTGCCCAGGTCGGTGACCTCGTTTCTGCTGCGGGCGAGATAGCCGTCGATGGCATCGGTGGTGGAGATGATCACGAACACGGCGGCGGCGATCCAGGGCTGCCAGTCGATCCAGAACTGCGGTTCGGGAAACCAGGTGGGCCACGGCGAGAGCAAAGCGGCGACGAAAACGGGGATGAGTAGGATGCGCGTCAGCGTGACGACGTTCGCGGGGGTCCAGATGCGTTCGGAATCATCGGGCATGGGGCACGACCTCCCCCTCCAGCTCGTAGAAGAAGCTGCCCGTGAGCTCGACACGGGCGAACTGCCCGATGGGAAGGTCGTCTACGGTGTCGACGGGGACATGGACCTGGCCGTCGACCTCGGGGGCCTGCCCTTGCATGCGACATAGGGCCTCCAGACCCGCGTCCGTGCGCTCGTACCCTTCGACGAGCACGTCGGCACACGTGCCGGCGAGCCTCGCGATGCGGGCAGTGCCGACCGCCTCGCAGGCATCGAGCAGACGCTGGGCGCGCCCGAGGCGCTCGTCATCGTCGATTTGGCCATCGAGACCGTATGCGGCACTCCCCTCCTCGGGTGAGAACGCGAAGACGCCGGCGTAGTCGAACCCTGCCTCGTCGACGAAGTCCAGCAGCTCCTCGAATTGCTCCTCGGTCTCGCCCGGAAAGCCGGCCATGAGGGTCGTGCGTATCATGATGTCCGGCACGCGATCGCGTACGTGGTCGAGCAAGGCGAGAATGTCCTTCGCGTTTCCGCTGCGGTTCATGTGCGCGAGGACCTCGGCGTTGACGTGCTGCAGGGGCATGTCCAGGTACGGGCAGACGTTGGGGTACGTGGCGATCACGTCGAGCAGCTCGTCGTCGATGCCCTCGGGCTGCACGTACAGTAGTCTGAACCACGTATCGGGATAGCGATGCGCGAGCGTGCGCACGAGCGTGGCGGTCGTCGAGGGTTCCTCGAGATCGTGTCCCCAGATGCCGGTGTCCTGTCCGATGAGGACGATCTCGCGCACGCCGTTGCATACGAGTTCCGCCACCTCGTCATCGATCCGCGAAAGCGGGTAACTGCGATAGCGTCCGCGGATGTGCGGAATCATGCAGTACGAGCAGAAGCGGTCGCAGCCATCCGAGATCTTGACGTAGGCACTCGTGGGATACGCATGGCGTATCAGGGATCGGTCGGCGCGCACGAGTGACACGTCGCCGTCGAGCAGCCGCGTGACCTCCTCGACGACGTTGTCCTCATCGTCCGCCGCAAGAAAGCCCGCGGCCTCGACAAGCTCGGCGGCGAGGTCGTCGCCGTAGCGCGCCGGCATGCAACCGGCGACGAGCACCTTGAGCTCCCGGCCAGCCGCGTTCTCGCGCCCCACGAGGTCAAAAATGACCTCGAGGCCCTCCTCCACGGCACTGGCCAGAAACGCACAGGTGTTGACGATGACGAGATCGGCATCGTCAACGTCGTCGACGATCGAGAAGCCGGCGGCGGCAAGGCGTGCCTGCATCTTGTCGGTATCGACCTCGTTCTTGGCGCAGCCAAGCGTCACGAAGGCGATGCGGGGTGTTCGATTCACGTGCATGCGCCTAGCGGTAGTTGGCGAACTGCAGCGGAATGCCGTAGTCCTGCTCGCGCAGGAAGGAGATGACCTCCTGCAAATCGTCGCGCTTGGGACCGCTCACGCGCAGCTTGTCGCTCTCTATCTGGACCTTTACCTTGAACTTCTCGGCCTTGATGTCCTTGGAGATGCGCTTGGCGACATCTTGCTCGATACCCTGCTGGATGGCGCCCACGGTGCGGATCATCCCGCCGGAAGCGTCCTGGGGCGTGCCCCATTTGATGGCCTTGAGGTCGACCTTGCGCTTGATGAGGTTCGTGTTGAGCACGTCGATGACCTGGCTGCTCACGAAATCGCTCGGGGCGAGCACGGTGATGGTCTTGGCGCCCTTGTCGAAATCGACCTTCGATCCGGAATCCTTGAGGTCATAACGCTGCTTGAGACCCTTCTCGGTATTGTTGAAGGCGTTCTCGACCTCCTGCATGTCGGTCTCGGAGACGATGTCGAAGCTGTTGTCCTTGGCCATGATCTTCCTTTCGCGTCGCTTACTTGGGAGCTGATTGGATGCTGATGTAGAGGCTACCCGACTTGCCGTCCTCGTTCGTGGCGATCTCGATGGGATTGCCGTTTTCGGTCACGGTGACGGCGGACGGATTGCTGAAGGTGGCGGAAAACGATTCGGTCACGGGGAACTCGCGCGAGAACTGGCCTCCCACCGCCGTGCCCTTGTAGGCGTTCGCGCCATCGTACGTGACCTCGACGAGCGACGTCTCGCCCTTGGCCACTTCGATCTTGATGATGACGGGATTGCCGTTTGCCGTCGTGATGGTCTTGTGCGCCGCGTTCTCGCCATCTGTCGTCGTCGTGTCATTGACGACCCCGCCCTGGACGGGAATGATGCCGCTATTTCCGTGACCGGCGGTGCTTATGAGCACCGACGCGGCGATGATGATGGCGACGACGATCGTGATGACCGCAACGGCGATGAGCCTCGTGCGCCGCTCGCTGAATATGGACGAGACGATGCGACGTGCTCTGGCGATGATGCCGTCATCGCCGGCGGTCTGCTCCGAGACGTCGCTGCGCGTGCTCGGGCGTCGTCGCCTGCCATGGCTTACGGCCGTCTTGCCCGTGTCCACGTCGATGCCGAAGAAGTTGGGCGTGCGCTCCTCCCCGCTTCGCGAGAGGTCCTCGGTGGGACGTGCCGTGAACTCGTCCACGCCCGACGGGCGGCGCGATGGCCTGCCCGACGTGCCACGACGGCTCGAGGCGGTGCGGGAACGCGTCGTGGGGGTCACGTGCGTGGGATCGAAGCTTCCCGTTTCGCCCCCGCGTGCGGAGCGGATCGCGCGAAACGACCCGGTCTGTCGCGTACCGACGACGCGAACGCTTCCGCTGCGATAGCGCTCGTCGTCCTTCGCCTCGGCTTCGTCCTTGAGGTTGCGGCTCAGCTTCGAGGTGCCTTCGCCTTCGCCCTCACCGCCGCGTTTGCGCTGGGAGCGGGAGCTTCGCGAGGACTCGCGGCTGATGGGGCGGGACTTCTCGCCGATCACGCGCTCGCCAAAGCGTCCGACGCCACGACGCGTGTTGTTCGCGATCTTCTCGATTTCCCTGCTCGAGCTGTACGCCTCGTATTCGCTATCGAAGACTTCGACGATGGAGGCGGAGTCCAGGTCGAGGTAGCGGGCGTACGAGCTGAGCATGCCGATGGCATGGCCGCGCGGGGGATATTGGGAGTAATCGCCCGACTCGAGGGCCTCGAGCATGCGCGCGCGGATGTTCGTGTCGCGGGCGGCCTGCTCGAGCGAGATGCCGAGTTCGATGCGTCGGCTCATGAGCGCTGGTCCTATGCGGGATTCGGATTTCACCTTGCCCCCTCCCGATCTTCCTCGTCGAAGGCCCTCAACGCCTCGAGGTCTTCGACGCTGTCGACGAGAACGTCACGGGCGCGCGATCCTTCCTGCGGGCCCACGACGCCCTTGGTCTCGAGCATGTCCATGATACGACCCGCCCTGGCATACCCGACCTTCAGGCGACGCTGGAGCATGGAGGTCGAGCCGAGTCCGGCGGCGACGACCGCCTCGGCGGCCTCCCAGATAAGCGGATCGTCGGAGTCATCGGCAGCCGACGCGGCGCCCGATGACGAGCCCGACCCCGTCGAAACCTGCTGACGCAGTATCTCGAGATGGTACTCGGGGGCACCTTGCGACTTGAGATGCTCGACGGTCGAGGCAATTTCCTCCTCGCTCACGAAGCAGCCCTGGATGCGCTTGGGCTTGCCCCACTCGGGTTTGGAGAAGAGCATGTCGCCGTTGCCCACGAGCTTCTCGGCACCGGCTTGGTCGAGGATGACGCGAGAGTCTACGTTGGTGGCGACGAGCAGCCCGATGCGGTTGGTGATGTTCGCCTTGATCATGCCCGTGACGACGTTGCTCGAGGGGCGCTGGGTTGCGATGATGAGGTGGATGCCGGCGGCACGTGCGAGCTGGGCGATGCGCACGATCGAATCCTCGACGTCCTTGCCCGCGACCATCATGAGATCGGAGAGCTCGTCAATGACGACGACGATGAAGGGCATCTCGTCGGGATGGTCGCCGTTTTCGTCGGTGAGCTCGCCCTTCTGGATCATCTGGTTGTAGAAGCCGATGTTCTTGGCACCCACTCCCTCGAAGACCTTGAGCCTGCGCTCCATTTCGGCGACGGCCCACTTCAAGGCGCTTGCCGCCTCCTTGGGCTCGGTGACTGGCGGGACGAAGAGATGCGGAATGCCGTTGTACAGGGACATCTCGACGCGCTTGGGGTCGATGAGTATCATGCGCACCTCTGCGGGCGTAGCGCGCATGAGTATGGTCATGATCATGGCGTTGAGGCAGACCGACTTGCCCGAACCGGTGGTGCCGGCGATGAGGAGGTGCGGCATCTTCGCAAGGTCGACGCATATCTTCTCGCCGTCGACATCCTCGCCGATGGCGACCTGCAACGGACCGGGCTTGCAGCTCGGAAGTATGTCTCCGAGAAGCACGCTCGAGCGCACCTTGTTGGGAATCTCGACGCCCACGAGCGAGGTGCCGGGAATCTGCGCGATGCGCACGGCCGACGCGGCGAGCGCAAGGGCTATGTCGTCAGCGAGGTTGGTGAGCTTGGCGAGGCGGACGCCGCTGGGGAGCTCGACCTTGAACATCGTGACCGTGGGACCGGCGAGCCAACCGACGACCTTGGCCGGCAGGCTGAACTCCTCGAGCGTCTGCTGCAGGATGTTGGCGGTCTGGCGCAGCTCCCCGGTCATGTTGGAGCGCTTCACCTTGGTGACGCCGAGCACGCGCGCATCGGGCAAGGTGAAGCCCTCGAGTGCCGAGGGCGTGGAACCGTCGGGGATGACCTGCGTCTTCTTGACGATGGGCACGGTGATATCCGGCTCGGGCTCCTCCACGTCCGTTGCAGGAGCCGCTTGCTTCCTCTTGCGCTTTCGTGGTTTGGGATGTGCCTGTCCGTCAAGCGAGACGGTGCGGTCGGGATCTTCGTCGAACACGACCGTCACATCGGGGTCTTCGCCATCGAAGGCGACCGTGTAGAGCGGATCGGACGAGATTTCGTCGTACTCATCTCCGGATGTGCCGGTATCCCCGCCAAGCTTTGCCTTGAAACGCGCCAGGGGCGATTTGCCCTCATCGGAAAAGGCGTCGTCATCTGCCTCCTCATCCGCATACTGCGCCTGTCCCGCCGTGTAGATGGTGCGCTGGTAACGGGTCTGCGCACGATCCTCCCTCTTGCGCGAGAGGAAGTTCTTGAGCGCGAGGAAGGGCGTCGAGATGGAGACGCCGGCGATGACGAGGCCCGCGACGAAGATGCCGACGAGAATGATCGCGGTGATGATGCGTCCGAACAGCGTCATGAGCCCCCAGGAAATGCCGCTGCCGACATATCCTCCCCCACCGACAAGGACCTCGTCGGAGAACAGGCTATAGGGCAGCGCCTCGATGGTGCCGGGCGAGAACAGCGAGAGCAGCGCCATGACCGCGACGAGCATGATGGCGAGCCCGATCACGAGACGCCCGACCTTGACCCCCTCGGTCTTGAAGAAGAAGGTCGCGCCCCAGAACACGAGGACGAAGGGGACGACGTAGGCCCCGAGCCCGAGCGCGTGCTTGAGCGCATCCGATATGGCGACTGTGAGCATGGCGTTGCCGGGCACGATGACGGCGACGAACAGCGCGATGCCGATGACGGCAAGCGCGATGCCGATGAGGTCCTCGCGCATCGACCCGTCCACGAAGCCCGTGCGCGGAGCCTGCTCTTTGGTTGGAAGGCCCTGAGTCCTTCCGGCGCCCTTCTTGGCGGCGCTGGAAGATGACCTCGAGTTGCCCTGGTTGGATGCTGCGTTTCTCGAGCCCACTGCTACCTCCGGTTGCTATGCGCAGTATTGTATCGCATCTAGATTTCGATGACGATGGGCATGATGATGGGCCTGCGGTGCGCACGCTTCCACACGAAGTTCGAGAGCGCGTCGCGTTCCTGCTTCTTTATGCGGTTCGCGTCGACCTTGTGATTGTCGAGCGACTCGCGCACGACCTTGGAGACGGCCTCGCGCGCCTCGACGATGAAGTCGTCGTTGTCGAAACCGGGGATGCCGCGCATCGTGATGACGGGACCTTCGACGAGCTTCCCGCGCTTGCGGTCGATGACGACGGCGACGCTTGCCGCGCCCTCGCTGCTCATGGACTGGCGGTCGCGCAGGACGTTGGCGCCGATATCGCCCACTGACGACCCGTCCACGTAGACGATGCCGCTCTCGACGGGATCTCCGCGCTTGACCGTGCCGTTGCTCATGACGAGCGAGTCTCCGTTGTCCAGTATGAAGATGTTGTCCGAATCGACGCCGACCGCCTCGGCAAGGTGGGCATGCGCGCGCAGATGCGTCGCCTCTCCATGCACGGGGAGGAAATGGCGGGGCTTGACGAGCGAGAGCACGAGCTTGAGCTCCTCGGCACCCGCATGGCCCGAGACGTGGACGAGCGCGCGGTTCTTGTCCCAGACGTCGGCGCCGACCTTGGAGAGCTGGTTGACGATGCGCGTGACGGACTTCTCGTTGCCGGGAACGGGAGTCGCCGAGATGATGACGGTGTCGCCGCGCTCGATGTCGATGGTCTTGTGCTCTCCCACCGACATGCGCGCGAGCGCCGACAACGGCTCCCCCCGCCCTTCCCCCCCCCACAACCCGAGGTCGACAACGGCTCGCCCTGGCTTCCCGTGCACAATACCACGGTCTTCTCAGGTGGATAGTTGCCCACGTCGTAGGCGTCGATGATGAGGTCGTCGGGCACGTTGAGATAGCCGAGCTCGCGGGCGATGCGCGTATTGGTGAGCATGGAGCGACCCGTCACCGCGACCTTGCGCCCGGCGAGCTGCGCGGCATCGCAGACCTGCTGGACGCGATGAATATGCGAGGAGAACGCGGCGACGACGACGCGTTGTCGCGCGGCACCGATTACGCTGCGCAAGGTGACGCCGACCTCGGCTTCGGATTTGGTGAACTGCTTGCTCGTCGCATTGGTCGAGTCGCTCATGAGCAGGTCGACGCCCTGGGCGGCGAAACGCGCGAGGGCAGCGAAATCGGTGAGTTCTCCGTCAATGGGCGTTTCGTCGAGCTTGAAGTCGCCGGTGTGCAGCACGTTTCCGGCCGGGGTGTGCATGAAGACGCCCATGGCACCCGGTATCGAGTGGTTGACCGTGAAGAACTCGAGCTCGAAGCAGCCGAGCTTGGCACTACTTCCCCTGTGCACCTCGACGAGCTTGGGTTGCCTGGGGAGCCGATGCTCCTCGAGCTTGCCCTCTATGAGGCCCAAGGTGAGCTTCGTGCCCAGTATGGGAACGGAACGGTCGAGATCCTTGAGCAGGTACGGGAGTGCGCCGGTGTGATCCTCGTGGCCGTGCGTGATGACGATGCCGCGCAGCCGGTCGGCGTTCTCGAGGACGTAGGTGTAGTCCGGAAGGATGAGGTCGACTCCCGTGTGCTCGTCATCGGGAAACATGAGGCCGGCATCAACGAGGATGATGTCGCCCCCGCATTCGAATGCGGTCATGTTCTTGCCGATGGCGTCCAATCCGCCAAGCGGTATGATGCGAAGCGTCGGACCACCCTTCTTCCTACCACCCTGGCTGCCACGACCCCGCTTGTGGGGACGCTTGTTCTTCGACGCCGTTTTCGCAAGCGTCTTGGGAGAACCCTTGGCAAGGCCCTTCTCGTTCGTATTCTTTTCTGGCATGAGAAAAACTCCTCAGCCTGTGATCATGTACAGGTATTCTTCGTTTCTAGGCTTCTATTCTACGGGCGCACAGCCGCGCATGACCTCGGCGAGCCGGGCGGATTGCTCGGGCGTCGCCTCGATGAGGGGAAGACGCAGGCCTCCCACGGGAAAGCCCACGAGCTTGAGGGCCTCCTTCACCATGATGGGGTTCGAGGTGACGAAGAGCTCGTTCATGAGCGGCAGGAGCGCGGCATGGGCGGCAAGCGCCTCGTCGTGTCTGCCGACTGCCTCGAGCTCGACGATTTCCTTCATGCGTTTCGGTGCAACATTGGCGATGGTCGAGACCACGCCCACGCCGCCCAAGCCCATGATCTCGAGCGTGTCGGCGTCGTCTCCGGAATATACGGAGAAGCCGGCCGGAGCACCCTCGGCTATGGCGGCAATCTGGTCCATCTTTCCGCTCGCCTCCTTGATCGCGATGATGTTCTCGTGATCGTTGGCGAGCCTCAGGGTCGTCTCGGCCGTCATGTTGATGACGGAACGGCCCGGGATGTTATAGAGCATGATGGGGACGTCCACCGCATTGGCGATTGCGCTGTAATGCTGGTAGAGACCCTCTTGCGGCGGTTTGTTGTAATACGGAACAACGCAGAGATAGCCGTCGAAACCCATGGGCTCGACCTTCTTGGCGAAGTCGACGGTATCCTGCGTGCAATTGTCGCCCACGTAGGCGATGGTCTTGCAGCGACCGTTCACGGCCTCGAGCACGGCCTCGAAGAGCCTGATCTTGTCATCGTAGAAGACGGTCGGGCACTCGCCGGTCGTGGGACACACGGCGATGGAGTCGACTCCCGCCTCGACGAAGCGCTCGGCGAGCTCCTGCGCGCGCGTGAGGTCCAGGTCGAGATTCTCGTCAAACGGCGTCACGCTCGCGACGATCGTGCGCCCGAAAAACGGCTCTGTCATGCTCGGCTCCTAATCATTTCCATACGTTCGAACAAAGTAGGCGTTATGCAAGATTATACAGGCAAGGGCGTCGGTTAATCCATGAGCTTTTCGAGGCCCACGACGACACCGTCCATTTCCGTCACGGCGCGGGTCGCCATGAGTATGCCGGGCATATAAGATGCACGGTCAATCGAGTCATGACGTATGGTGAGCGTCTGGCCCACGCTCCCGAAGATGACTTCCTGATGCGCGACGTATCCTGCCGTGCGCACGGCATGCACCGGAACGCCGTCGACCAGGGCGCCACGTGCGCCCTCGAAGCCGGCGAGCTCGGTCTCCTTGCCCGGCGCGTCGCCCTCCTCGGCGCGTGCGCCGGCAATGAGGCGCGCGGTGCGGATGGCCGTGCCGGAGGGGGCGTCCTTCTTGCCGTCGTGGTGAAACTCGATGACCTCGACGTCGGGGAAATACTTTGCCGCGGTCTGCGAGAAAAGCATCATGAGCACGGCGCCGGTCGTGAAGTTGGGCGCGTGGAACAGGGCGGCGTCGCCCGTGGCGGACTCGTCGTATATCTCTCGGAGGCGTTCCTCGGAAAGGCCCGTCGTGCCGAGGACGCAGCTGACGCCGAGCTCGAGTGCGCAACGCACGTTTGCCTCGGCGACATCGGGGCGCGTGAAATCGATCACGACGTTGGGCCTGGTGACCTCGATGGCGGTCTTGAGGGACGCGAACACGGGGGCGTCGTTCGAGCCGATGGTGGTGTCGTCGGTCGCAGCCGGATCAACGCCGCCGGCGAGCGTCATATCGTCTGCGCCATCGACGGCCTTGCAGATTTCCGTTCCCATGCGGCCGAGTGCGCCGCTGACCAGCACCTGAATCATCTGAGCATCCTTTCGATCTTCTCCTGCTTGTATGGACTCACGACGGCAAGCGTCATGTCCTGCGTAAAGAGTGCGCGTGCGGCATCGTTCACCTCGTCGATTGTCACGGCTCGGTATTTCTCGATCATCTCGTCGATGGAGTCGACGGGCAAGTCGAGCACGGCCAGGCGCCCCAGGCGCGACATGCGCGTGCGCGTCGATTCCGTCCCGAGCACGAAGCTACCGGCGGCGAGCTCCTTCGCGCGGGCGAGCTCGTCGTCGCTTACCCCGTCCTGCGCCGCGAGGGCGAACTGCTCGGTCGCGACCTTGACGACCTCGGCGACGTTTTCGGGACGCGTGCCCGCGTACATCTCGAAGATGCCGGCACCCTCGTAGGGCTGGGAGGACGCGTAGACGGAGTAGACGAGACCACGCTTCTCGCGTATCTCCTGGAATAGACGCGAGCTCATGCCACCGCCGATGATGATGTCGAGCAGCGAGTAGGCGAAGCGACGGGGGTCGTTGTTGACGACGCTGGGGGCGCCGAGGATGATATTCGCCTGCTCGGTCTCCTTCTTGACGCAGGAGAGCATGGTACGCTCCCGCGAATCGACCTTGGGACGGTCGAGCCAGGGGCCGGCGGGCAAACAGGACAGACAGCGCAGCGCGAGGTCGACGAGCGCGGCGTGGTCGACGTTTCCGCAGGCGACGACGGCAAGATTGCCGGTCGTGTAGTGGGCGTCATGATAACGCAGCATCTCGTCGGTATCGAAGCCCGAAACGGTGTCCGGCGTGCCAAGTACGGGACGGCCGAGCGGGTCATGCGGGAACATCGCATCGGAGAACACGTCGTAGACGTAGTCATCGGGCGTGTCCTGGCTGCGGGCGATTTCCTCGAGAACGACCTCGCGCTCGGGGAGAATGTCCTTGTGCGCGAAGGTCGAGTTGACGAGCATGTCGGCGAGAATCTCGAAGCCGAGGGCGAGACGCTCGTCAAGCAGGCGCGCGTAGAAGCAGGTGTACTCGCGCGAGGTGAAGGCGTTGAACTCGGCGCCCAGCGCATCGAACGCTGTCGAGATGTCGAGCGCACTGCGCGTCGTCGTGCCCTTGAAGAGCATGTGCTCCATGAAATGGGACATGCCGTATTCGGCCGGTGACTCGTCGCGACCGCCCACGCGCACCCAGAAGCCGAGCGCTGCGGAGCGCACGCCCTCCATGTGCTCGGTGATGACCGTTATGCCGTTGTCGAGTACGGTTTTCTCGTAAAACATGAATCCTCCGAAAGCGCACGTGAAGAAGTATTGTAGCCCAAGCGGAATGGGACTAGAAATAATTCTTGTAGCGCACTTCCCCATTGAGCGGATCGTCTGGAAAAAGGAACGCGTACAGGTCGACGAAGTAATCATCGGTCATGGAGGCGATGTAATCCACCGCGATGTCCTCGGGACGGAACTCGAGCTCGAACGAATAGGGATAGCGCAGCATGGGCTGGTCAAGATAATGCCTGAATATGGGTGACTCCTCTCGACCCATGCGAATATCGTCGACGAAGGTCGTGAACATGCGCTCCATCATGGGCTGCACGAACGTGATGCGCCCCGCGACCTCGTCGCTCTTGTAGATCTTCTCGTAGTTCTCCCTGCGCATCGCGTCAACCGCGGCAAAGACCTCCTCGTCCATCGCGAGGTAGTCGTGACCGAGGGAGTTCTTGATGATGTTGCGCGTGATGTTCTGGATGATCTGGTGGTTGAGCTTGCCCACAAGCGGGCTTTCGTCGTAGTCACCCGTGTCGAGGAGCTTGATGCGCGCGGCATCCTGACGGTCTTTGCCGAGATAGGCGATGATGTCGCTGATGCGCACGACGCAACCCTCGAGCGTGGAGGGGCGCAGGTCGCGGATGTTTGACTGGTCGACATAGCAGCTCTCGATGAGCTCGTTGAGCGCGGAAAAGTCCGGACACGGCGCGGGGCGATATTCGAGAAAGGTCTTCTCACCGCAGTGCGTGAGTATGCCATTGTAGGTTTGCAGACACAGGTTGGTGCGGGCGATGGTCTTGAGCAGGCGCACGCTATGCACGTTGTGATTGAAGTAGCGACCGGTACTTGCGTGGTAGAGATCGGAGAGGTAGTCCTCGCCCTGATGGCCAAACGGCGTGTGCCCGAGGTCATGACCGACGGCGATGGCCTCTATGAGGTCGAGGTTGAGGCCAAGCGCCATGCCGATGGTGCGCCCCACGCGACTGACCACCTGAAGGTGAAAGGAACGACGCGTGATGTCGTCGTTGCGCACGAGCGAGAAGACCTGCGTCTTGTCCGCGCAACGCGAGTAGAACGGATTGTGGACGATCTTCTCGACGTCGACGACGAAGCACGGGCGCCCGAGGTAGACGTCCGGGTCTTGGTAGCGCTGCGTGAACTCACGTATGCCCTCGTCATCACGGCAGGCATAGGGCGATAGCATGGCCTGGGAGGCGGCATGACGGGCACGCAATTCCGCCCTCTCGTCCTCGGTAAACTCAAATAGCCTGGTATCGAATTCCACGGTGCTTCCTTGCTCGTGCCGACATCACGCGCATAGCGTAACGCGTGGGTGTGACATGGTTTTCCTAGCGGAAGCTGGCCGATTGGGCCGAGGCCGAATCCTTGAGCAGGACGTCATGTGCGCCGCCCTCGACGATCGAGACGCTCGACACGCGCGTGATCTTGGCCTTCTCGCGTAGCTCGGCCAAATCCAGCGCGCCCACGTTGCACATGGTGTGCTTGACCTTGGAAAGCGAGAGGGTCACGTTGTCATGCAGGGAGCCGGCGTAGGGCACGTAGCTGTCGACGCCCTCCTCGAAGGCGAGCTTGCCGCCCTCGCCGTCGTCGTAGCGTTGCCAGTTGCGGGCACGGGCCGAACCCTCGCCCCAGTATTCCTTCATGTAGTTGCCGTTTACGCTCACACGCTTGGTCGGGCTCTCGTCGAAACGCGCGAAGTAGCGGCCGAGCATCATGAAGTCCGATCCCATGGCAAGCGCCAGGGTCATGTGATAATCCTGCACGATGCCGCCATCCGAGCAGATGGGAATGTAGATGCCCGTCTCGTTGAAATACTCGTCGCGCGCCTTGGCGACCTCGATGACGGCCGTCGCCTGACCACGGCCGATGCCCTTCTGCTCGCGCGTGATGCAGATGGAACCACCGCCGATGCCGATCTTGATGAAGTCGGCACCCGCCTCGGCCAGAAAGCGAAAGCCCTCGGCATCGACGACGTTGCCGGCACCGACCTTGACCTCGTCGCCATACTGCTTGCGCACCCACTCGAGCGTGAAGCGCTGCCAATCCGAATAGCCCTCGGACGAGTCGATGCACAAGACGTCGGCACCCGCGTCAAGCAGCAGCGGTACGCGCGTCTCGTAGTCACGGCTGTTGATGCCCGCACCCACGACGTAGCGCTTCTGGCTGTCGAGCAGCTCGAGGGGATTGGCCTTGTGCGAATCATAGTCCTTGCGGAAGACGAGCGAGGCGAGATGCCCGTCCTTGGTTACGATGGGAAGCGCGTTGAGCTTATGCTCCCAGATGATGTCGTTTGCCTGCGAGAGCGTGATGCCGTCCTCGCCCGTGACGAGACGCTCGCGCGGCGTCATGAACTCGGCGACCTTGGTGGACGGATCCAGGCGGCTCGGACGGTAGTCGCGGCTCGTCACGATGCCGAGCAGCTTGCCCGTGGAGGAGCCGTCCTCGGTGACGGGCATGGTGGAGTGGCCCGTCTTGCGCTTGAGCTCGACGACGTCCTTCATGGTCATGTCAGGCGTAATGTTCGTGTCGCTCGGGACGAAGCCGGCCTTGTAGGACTTGACCTCGCGAATCATCTCGGCCTCGGACTCGGCCGACTGCGAGCCGTAGATGAACGAGCAACCGCCCTCGCGGGCAAGTGCCTCGGCCATGCGCGGACCAGAAACAGACTGCATGATGGCCGACACCATCGGAATGTTGAGAGAAAGCGGGCACTCCTCGCCGCGTTTGTACTTGACGAGCGGCGTGTGCAGGCTGACGTCTGACGGAATGTTCTTCGCCGTCGTGTATCCGGGAACCAGCAGATACTCGCTGAAGGTATGAGATGGTTCATCGTAGTAAAACGCCATGCCTGGGGCCTCCTCTATCTCTCAATGGTTTCAGAGAAGTGTACTACACGCTGTCCCAAATGGCGCGTGATTTTGCGCAGACATGCCGATAGGAACCGGCAATGACAGAAGGTGCAAGGCGCCTTTTGTCACGCGCAGGCTAACACCAGGCGAAATATCCGCCCGATGCGGTCATCTTCGAAGTCCAAGTAGATCCTCACTGCGCTCGGTGATATCCTCACGCAGCTGAGCTGCGTCAACCTGACGTATGGAGGCGAGCTCGTCCACGACATGCACCAAGTCACCCATCACATCACTAGGGGCCGTAGATGCACCTGGTGCGGATGGCAAATCGCTTTCAATGAGCAGCCGTTCTGCAGGCACAATGCGCGCGTATTCACGACCGCGCTTTGTCGAGAGCATGCGCGTGCCGACGGAGAAGAGGCAACCATCCTCGACGGCTCGCATGAGTTGATCTGACGGACCGCCATACGAATGCAGAATGCAGGTGCAGTTCCGCAAGCAGTCGGAATCCTCGAGAATGTCGAGCAGCTCGCGCTCGGCCTTGACCGCATGCAAAGAGATGAGGATGTCCCCTCGCATTGCGCAGAGCTTTGCGATGCGTACGAGAGCTTCGATTTGGAAGTCCTTCGTGAAAGCATGCGATGGCCATAAGTCGAGGCCGATTTCGCCTACGAAGCGCGTGGATTGAAGCTCGTGTTCAAAAACGGCAAGCACCTCGTCAAGCGGGCCAAGCTCAGACGACCCAATCCACCAGGGATGCAGGCCAAGGCCCAAACGCATACTCGATTCGCCATGGAGAAGCGGAAAGAGTCGCTTGAATTCCTGCGGCGTAACGGTATTCGCGAAGACGTCGATACCGTTATCGCCAAGCTCACGAGCGAAGCGTGCGGGATTACCCGTGAACCCTGCGTGCATATGCATGTCGACAAGTCGTGTCATGAAAGCCCCTCAAATACGCATAAGGGTATTTTAGCCGCAGGATAAGCCTCAGCCAAAACGTATCAACATATGCACGAGGAAAAGAAAAGGGGCCTTGTGGCCCCTGATGATTCTTGGTGGAGATAAGGGGGTTCGAACCCCTGACCTCATGACTGCCAGTCATGCGCTCTCCCAGCTGAGCTATATCCCCGTGGGTCTTTGAAAAGACGCGAGGGCAATTATACCAATACGCGCAGTCATCGCAAGGGGTAATTTGACGCGACCCTAATATCCTCGCGTGGAATCTTGCTCGCGTCGAAGATGTCGAGTAATTCGGGTGCGCCCATGCTCTCCCCCACCTCGACCTGTCCCGCAAGATACGCGAGATAGCCGACGATGGCTTCAGGGGCAACGCCCCGTGCGCGCATGCCCGCGATGGTACTATCGCCATCGCGCTTGGACAGACGTCGGCCATCGGGGGCGAGAAGCAGCGGATGATGCGCGAACTTGGGCACGGGCGCATCGAGCAGTCTGTAGAGCAGTGCCTGGCGTGGCGTCGAGGAGAGCAGGTCGCTCCCCCGCACGACCTGCGTCACGCCCTGGGCGATATCATCGACGACGCAGACGAGCTGGTAGGCGAACACGCCATCGCTGCGACGCAGCACGAAATCCCCGCACTCGCTCGCGAGATTCTGCGCATACGGCCCCTGGATCGCGTCGACGAACGATATCGTCTCGTCGGGAACGTGTAGGCGCAGCGCGTGTCGGCGCTCGAGCGCCAGCGCGTCGCGCTCGTCCGGATCCATCGAAAAGCAGGTTCCGGCATACAGGGGCGTGCCATCCGAGGCATGGGGTGCGGACGCGGCATGCAAATCGGCGCGCGAGCAGAAGCAGGGATACAGCTCGGCCTTGTCCGCGATATGGCCGAGCGCTACCTCGTAGGCGGCCACGCGCTCGGTCTGCACGAAAGGCTCGCCGTCCCATTCGATGCCGAGCCAGCGAAGGTCGTCGAGGACGCCTTTGACGTAGGCGGGATTCTGGCAGCGTTCGTCGAGGTTCTCGAGGCGCACGACGAATTCCCCGTTTTCCGAACGCGCGAACGCCCAGGCGAGCAACGCCGAAAACGCGTTTCCCAAGTGCATGAGCCCGCTGGGACTTGGGGCGATGCGCCCGACGATGCGTCTATCACGACCCATGAAACTCCCCTATTCGACGTAGGTCGCGCTCACGTTGTAGGGTAATCCCGACGGCATGGGCTCGATCTGGATGTCGGATTCGGCCGCAAGGCCCCGCAGCCATTCGTCAAAGAGCTGGTCGGCCTTGGCCTCGGTCGCGTCGATGACGATCTGGTCGTATATCTCGCGCGGCATCGTCGCGAGGACGACCGATTCCCCACCCGCACCGACGTTGAAGGCGGCGTCGCAGAAGATGAGCGTCCATGCGCCGTCCGCGTAGACGGGCTCGGACACGGTGCCGACCTCGAGGGCGTTGGCTGCCTGGATGTATTCGCCGCCCATGACGTCACGATTGGCCGGAAGGGAGTTCCACCCGGCATGCACGGCGTCGCCGATGCGCTCGAACTCGCCGAGCGTCACGCGCTCGCCGGAAGCTGCAAGGCGACTGCGGGCCTCCTGGGCGTCTTGCTGCGAGGCGAAGGTGATGTAGTAGGTATCCTTGCCGTTGTAGGTCGAGGCCGACTCGTTCGCCTGGGCCTGCACCTCGGCCTCGGTAGGCGCGACGGCATCGATGACCATGGAACGCAACTGCTCCTCGAGAAGGCGGTTGAGCTCGTTCTCGCGCCAGGATTCCTCGTCATAGCCGTAAGATGCCAGGACGCTATCCCAGGAGTTCTCCCCGTAGCGCCGCTCGTAATACTCCTTTTCCTGCCTGATGACATCGTCGAGGTCGGTATCGCCTATCTGGATTCCGAGCTCGGCGCATTTCTGGCGTATGAGCTCCTGGGAAATGAAGACGGTATCGAGCACGTAGCTGCGAAGGGTCTCCGAGGTGTAGCCATTCGACTTGAGGAACTCCGCCCAGGCGGAATCGGTCTCGTACTGCACGTTCTTGCCGCGAAAGTCTTCGATGAACTCGGTGACGTCATCCTCCTCGATGGCAACGCCGTTGACGTAGGCGGCAACCTGGGGCGGTTGCGCCATTCCGAAGCAGCCCGTGAGCGCGCAGGGCGCGGCGAGCACGAGCGCGATGAGCGCGCAGACGCATGCGACGCGTATGAGGTGCTGGCGAATCACGCCACGCATCCACGCCCGGCATCGAACGCCGCAAGATTGGCCTCGATGGTCTTGGGGGGAACGCGCTCGGCGATGACGGAGCGCCATGTGTCCGCCTCGAAGGGTAGCGCCGTGGAAAGCGCGCCCATGAGCACGACGTTGGCGGATTTGGGGCTCCCCGCCTCTCGTGCAATGCGTCCGGCCGGAACCCTCACGGCATCGAGCTCGGCTAGGGAGGCGTCGATGTCAGCCGGCATCTGCCCCGTTCCGATGGCAACGCTCACCGGCGTGATGACCTCGTCGTTGACGAAGAGACGACCCGTGCCGGGAACCAGGAACTGACGTGCGCGCAACGCCTCGATGGCCTCGAAGCTCACGATGACATCCGCGCAACCGGGGTCGCAGACCATGGAGGACACGTCGGAGCCAAAGCGCACGACGGTCGAAACGGACCCGCCGCGCTGGCTCATGCCGTGAATCTCGGAGATCTTGACGTCATAGCCACTTGCAGCCGCGGTTTTGGCAAGCAAATCACCCGCGAGGATGGTACCCTGTCCGCCGACGCCGACGAGCAGGACCGTCGTTGTCTTCTGTGCCTGCGTCATATCACTCCCCCTCCTTGGCTATGCAACCAAACGGGCACACCTGGATGCACTGGGCGCATCCGATGCACTGGGCGGGATCGATGGTCGCATGCCCTTCGTCGTCCTTGCCGATGGCCGGGCAGCCGATGCGCACGCACTTGCCGCAGGCACGGCAGTCGTCCACGACGGCGACGCCGTCCCTCGACCGGTCGACGAGACGGCAGGGGCTGCGAAAGACGAGGACGGAGAGCTTGTCCGCCGCCCCCGTCGCCCGCTTGAGGGCGTCCTTGACCGCAGCGTAATCCTGTACGTCGACCGTTTCGACCTCGTCGGCCCCGAGCGCGAGGCACAGCGCCTCTATATCGAGCCGCTTGCCCCTCTCGACGGCGAGCGGGTTTGCTCCGCGTACCTGCTCATGCAGGGTGATGCCGTTACAGGGATTGCCCTGGCAGCCGGTCATGGCCGTCGTGCGGTTGTCGAGTATGCAGAGCGTGCCCGCTCCGGCATTGTAGATGGTGCCGAGCATGCTCGTGATGCCCGAATGGGCAAAGGTGCTATCGCCGATCACTCCGACGACAGGTCTCCCGTTGCGCACGGGAACGTCCGCGAGTTCGAGTCCGTGCGCGACGGACAGGGACGCGCCCATGTCGATCGTGGAATGCACGGCGTTCAGCGGAGCCGTTGCGCCGAGCGTGTAGCAGCCGATATCACCGCTCACGATTGCCTTCATGTCGCGCAACACGGTGAAGACGAGGCGATGCGGGCACCCCGCGCATAACGAGGGAGGACGCGGCGGCAGGTCCTCGCAGGGAGCGAGCGCCTGGGGAAGCTCGACGCCGAAGGCGCGCTTGATGAGGGCGGGAGTGAGCTCGCCTGCCTCGGGCAGGGGACCTGCTGGCGGCTGCTCGGTCGCAATGCCGAGCGCGCGGACGTGCTCGGCGAAGTAATCGCAAGCCTCCTCGACGACGTAGAGATGCTCGACCGCATCGGCGAATTCCTTCAGCTTGGCAGGCGGCAGGGGCCAGGAAAGGCCGAGCTTGAATATGCTTGCCTGCGGTAGCGCATCGCGCACATGCTGGTAGACGGCACCGCTCGCGATGATGCCGATGGAACTGTCGCGCATCTCGATGCGGTTGAGGTCGGTAGCCTCAGCGAACTCGACGAGCTCGCGCGTGCGCTCGATGACGGCTTGCCTGCGACCACGCGCATACGCGGGCATCATCACGTACTTGGACGCATCGGGCGTGAAATCGCGTAGGTCGTCGCCGACGCGTTTCTCCGAGCAATCGACGAGGGACTTGGTGTGCGCGATGCGCATGGACTCGCGAATCATGACCGGCGTGTCGAAGTCCTCGGAGATCTGGAAGGCGCGTTGCGCGAACTCGTGCGCCTCGGCGCTATCGGCTGGCTCGAGCATCGGGACGCGCGCGAAGGCGGCATAATTGCGCGAGTCCTGCTCGTTTTGCGAGGAGAACATCGACGGGTCGTCTGCGGCCAGGATGACGAGGCCGGCGTTGACGCCCGTGTTACAGGCGCTCAGCAACGGGTCCGCCGCGACATTGACGCCGACGTGCTTCATCGTCACGAGGCTACGCGCACCACCCATCGCGCTTCCGAGCGCGACCTCGAGGGCGACCTTCTCGTTGGGCGACCACTCGCAGTACACGTCATCGTAGGTGGAGAGGTTCTCGAGGGTCTCGGTCGAGGGCGTGCCGGGATAGCCGACGCCCACGCGCACGCCCGCTTCCCACGCGCCCTGCGCGATGGCCTCGTTTCCCGACAGGAGCTTCTGCATCACAGGTCCTTTCAAGACGCTAGCCTTCGTTTTCGAGCTCGACGATGTTGGTCGCACCGTAGATCTGACGTAATTTGGGTTTCTCGATCTTGCCCGTCGCGTTACGCGGTACCTGAGCGAAGATGTACTTGCGCGGACGCTTGTAGCGTGGCAACGCCTGGCAATGCTCCTCGAGCTCCGCTTCGGTCAGCCCGGCATCGGGCTTTGCCTCGACGACGGCAGCGGCGATCTCGCCCAGGCGCTCGTCGGGCAGACCGATCACGGCGACGTCCTTGACAGCCGGATGCGCTGAGATGTGGTCTTCGATCTGCACGGGGTATATGTTCTCGCCACCGCTGATGACGACGTCCTTCTTTCGATCGACGAGCCAGATGAAGCCGTCCTCGTCCTTGCGCGCCATGTCGCCCGTGAGCAACCAGCCGTTCTTGATGGAATCGTTGGAGGCCTCCGGGTTGTTGTAGTAGCAGACCATGACGCCCGGGCCCTTGACCCATAGTTCGCCGACCTCGCCATCGGGGACTTCCTCGCCATGATCGTCGCAGATCTTGGCGACCCAGCGATAGCCCGGCACGCCGATGGCACCCACATGGTCGATGTTCTCGACGCCCAGGTGCACGCAGCCGGGACCGGTGGACTCCGACAGACCGTAGTTGGTGTCGTACTGATGCGCCGGGAATATCTCCTTCCAGCGCCTGATGAGGCTTTGCGGAACGGGCTGAGCGCCGATGTGCATGAGACGCCACTGGTCGAGCTCGTAATTCGCGGGGTCAATCGTGCCTTCCTCGATGGCGAGCAAGATGTCCTGCACCCACGGCACGAGCAGCCACACGATGGTGCAATGCTCGTCCGACACGGCATCGAAGATGCTCTGGGGCGTGACGCCGCGCAACAGCACGGCCCTGGAGCCGGAGATGAGGCTGCCGAACCAATGCATCTTGGCACCCGTGTGGTACAGCGGCGGAATGCACAGGAAGGTGTCGTCATGCGTCTGACCGTGATGGTTCTGCTCCATCTCGGCCGCCTGGGTGAGGCTGCGATGATGATGCAGGATGGCCTTGGGAAAGCCCGTCGTGCCGCTCGAGAAGTAGATGGCGGCGTCTTCGTCCTCGTTGAGCGGGATGGCGGGATCGGAGCTCGGGCAGTTGGCCGTGAGCTCTCGGTAGTTCTCGGCGAAGGTCGGGCAGTCCTCGCCCACGTAGAAGAGCAACCTGCCATGGCTGATGTCATCGACGATTTCCTCGACGCGACCGGTGAACTGCGGGCCGAACACGAGGATGTCGACATCGGCCTGCTTGACGCAGTAGGCGATTTCCTCGGCGGTGTAGCGGAAGTTGAGCGGTACGGCCGTCGCGCCGCTCTTGAGGATGCCGAAGTAAATGGGCAGCCACTCGAGGCAGTTCATGAGCAGGATCGCGACCTTGTCGCCCTTCTTCACGCCACGCGAGAGCAGCAGGTTGGCGAAGCGATTGGCCTTCTCGTCGAAGACGCTCCAGGTTATCTCGCGGCGATAGGGTTCGGGATCGGTGCTCTCGATGAGATCGTAGTCGCGCCAGGTGACGTGCTTGCGCTCGAGCACCTCGGGATTGATCTCGACGAGGGCGATCTCGTTGCCGTATGCGGCCGCGTTATGGCGTAGGTAATCGGTGATGGGCACGGTAACCTCTATTCCCGCTCTGATGCTGATTTATTTGGTGCGCTTGAAGACCATATCGAAGGTGCCGATCTGGACATGCGTGCCGTGCTTGAGCTCGGCTTCGTCCACGATCTGGCCATCGACCCAGGTGCCGTTGGTGGAGCCTGCGTCGATGATCTTGGCGTTTGCACCATCGATGGCAATGGTCGAGTTATGACGTGAGACGGTCATGTTGCTGAGGAAGATGTCGCACTTGGGATCGCGTCCGACCGTGAAGGTGCCGTTGCCGAGCGTGAAGCTTTCACCCGCATAGGGGCCGGAAAGCACCTCGAGCTCGGGCGTCGCGCTCTCGGCTTCGCACACCTGACCATCGACCTCCGTGACGACGGGGTTGAAGGTCTGGGTGGCCCCGACGAACTTGAAGCCACAACGCGGGCACGAGGTATGCGACCCCTCGATGGGCTCGTTGCAGATGGGACAGGTGAAGCTGGAGTTGGGCACGATTCATCCTTTCAAACGTCTGATCACTTGCTGGTTATTCTAGCACCGGGCTGTCACACGTTACGAACCCGAACCGTAGACCGAGGCGTTATATGCCGCGATGTAGTCGCGAATCTCCATCTCGAGCGCGGCGTTCATGCCCTGGCCGGCAGTGCTCTGCACGCGCTCGACCTCGGGAGCCTGCACGTAGACGGTGCTCTGCGCGACGCATTGGTCCCCCGTGACGATGCCGACGCAACGCACGAGCGAGGTGATGACCGAGGTGACGGGAGACGGCCCCATCTTGTCCTCGAGCGCGACGAGCGGGACGGAGGCGACGATGTTCTCTCCCTGGCGCCATGTGATGGTGCCCACGGTATCGCCCTTGGCAACGCCGTCGGGCCTGTCCGTCAGGCGCACGTCGATGGCGATGTCGCCGTTGAAGTCGAAGACCATGCCCGTGACCTCCTCGGCGACGCCGGCCTTGACGGTCTTGTCGAGAAAGCCGCTCATGGGAGCATCGACGAGGACCTGGTCGGGAGTCGCGAGCGTGTAGGGGCGATAGTGCGTGAAACCCCAGTCCAGGAGCTTGTACGCGTCGATGAAGCGTTGCACCTCATCGCTCGAGTCGAGCACGATGGCGTAGAGCTCGACGCCATCCCTGCTGGCGGCGGCGGCAAGGCACTGGCCTGCCTTGTTCGTGAACCCCGTCTTGACGCCGATGCAATCGTCCCAAGTGGCGAGCAGCGCGTTGGTCGTCAACAGCTCCCTGGGCTCTCCGCTGAGGTCGAGCGTGCAGGACTTCATGCCGACGACCTCGCGGAAGGTCGGGTCCTGCATGGCATAGCGAACCATCACGCTGATGTCGGCGGCGGAGGAATAGTGCTCGTCGTCGGCAAGCCCCTCGTCAAGCCCGTGGAGGTTTTGAAAACGCGTGTTCTCGAGCCCCATCTGAGCGGCCTTGTCGTTCATCATCTGGACGAACTCGGCCTCGCCGCCCGCTATGCCCTCGGCAATCGCCATGGAGGCGTCGTTGCCCGAATGGATGAGCAGGCCGGCGATGAGGTCGCGCAAGGTGACCTGCTGTCCGGCGACGAGACCCGCGCTCGACTCCCCCACCGATGCCGCCTTGGGCGAAATCGTGTAGACGTCATCGGGATTGCCGTTTTCGAGCGCGACGATGGCCGTCATGGTCTTGGTGATCGACGCCATGGCGGTGTGCTCGTCTTCGGCTCGTGCCCACAGCACGTTGCCGTCCGAGTCGACGAGGATGCCGTAGGTCGACTCGATGGCCGGGGCCTCGGTGATGTTCATGCCACGGTCGTTGACCGTGGACTGCCCGACGTAATCGTTGCCGTTGATGGCGGCATGCGCCGTTCCGGGCACGACCGGGCACGACGCGCAGGCAAGCGCAAGCGCGAGCAGGATGCCGATAAACGAGGTCAGGCGCCCACGCTGATGCGCGGACACCTGCACCTTCGACCCCATGTCATGAAAGAGCGCCTGCATGCGGTCCTTTCTCGACTAGCGAACGGTCTTGTAGAGGTCCTCTGGATGAAGCACCTTGAAGCCAGCGCCCTCGAGCGCGCCGATGGCCGCCTCGTCGACCTTGAAGGCGACCGTCGCGCCTTCGCGCGCATCCGCAAAGCAGTAGCTGTACTCGATGTTGAGGCCGGCCGCGTCCAGCACGTCGAGCACGTCGGCGAGTCCGCCCGGGACGTCCGGCACCTCGACGGCGACGACCTTCGTGAGGTTGGCCGTGAACCCGGCCTCGGAAATGGCAGCGACCGCCCCCTTCGGGTCGTCGCAGATGATGCGGGCGATGCCATAGTCGGTCGTGTCCGCCAGGGCCAGCGAGTGCATCTGGATGTCCGCATCGCCCAGGGCGCGGCACAACGAGGTGAGACGACCCTTCGTGTTCTCGAGAAATACCGTAAGCTGGTCAATCATTATTTTTCCTCTCCGTTACGCAAATCGACGATGCGCACAGCCTTGCCCTCGGAGCGCTGGATGGTGTGCGGCTCGACGATCCTGATGTTGATGCTGACGGCGAGCTCGTCCTTGAGCGCCTGCTGCATGCGACGCTGCAGGTCCTCAATCTTGCGAATCTCGTCAATCGGGAAATCGGGATTGATCTCGATCTTGAGCGTGGCGATGTCGAGGCCGCCTTCGCGCGAGAGCTCGATCTGATACCAGTCCGCGATCTCGGGAAACGCCGCACAGACGTTCTCGATCTGGCTCGGGAACACCTGGACGCCGCGCACCTTGAACATGTCGTCGGTACGGCCATGCAGGCGATCGATGCGACGATGCGTGCGTCCGCAGGCGCACTCGCCGGGCATGATGCGCGTGATGTCGCGCGTACGGTAGCGCACGACCGGCGATGCTTCCTTGGTGAGCGTGGTGATGACCAGCTCGCCCCACTCGCCGTCGGGCACGGGCTCGTGAGTCTCGGGATCGAGGATCTCGACGAAGAAATGGTCCTCGGCGACATGCAGGCCGTCCTGCTCGTCGCATTCCATGGCGACGCCCGGACCCATGACCTCGGTCAGGCCATATACGTCATAGACCTTGTAGCCGAGCTTGTCCTCGAGGTTCTTGCGGAACTGGTCCGAAAACGCCTCGGCGCCATGAATGCCGGCCTTGAGCGTGAAGTCCTTTTTGGGGTCGAGTCCCATCTCGATGGCCGTGTCGGCGATGTGCATGGCGTAGCTCGGCGTGCAGCACAGGATGGAAGAACCCATGGACTGCAGGACCTTGATCTGGCGCTTGGTGTTGCCCGCGGACATCGGGATGGTCTCGGCGCCCACGGCAAGGCCGCCGTAATGCGCACCCAGGCCACCGGTGAACAGGCCGTAGCCGTAGCAGACATGCACGACGTCATCGACGTCGCCACCGGCATACCCAATGCCGCGCGCAAAGCAATCGCCCCAGCTGCGGATGTCGGCGTCGGTGTAGCCGGAGACGGTCGCGACGCCCGTCGTACCGCTGGACATGTGAATCTCCTTCACGTCCTCGCGCGGTACGGCAAAGAGCTTGTACGGATAGGCGTCTCGCATGTCCTGCTTGGTGGTGAAGGGAGCCTTTCGGATCTCCTCGAGCGACTCGACGGCATACGGGTCGAAGCCGGCCTCGTCAAAGGACTTCTTGTAGAACTCGATGTTCTCGTAGCAGTTGACGAGCGTCTCCTTCATGCGCTCGAGTTGCAGGGCCTCGAGCTCGCCCCGCTCCATGTGGGTGATTTCGTCTTGGTATGCCATACCTTCTTGCCTTCCTGAATCGTGCCTGTCCATATCACGGGGCGACGTGCCCCCTCGATACCGTTACTGAGCCGGAGGTGGGCTCGCGGCCGGCGCCGGCGTGTCCGGGCCGACGGTGATGATCTCGTTTTGGGCCGAGTAGATCGAATGGAAGTTGATGTCGTGCAGCACCGTGCCGTCGGCAGCCTTGGCCAGATAGCGGATGTCGATGCTGCGGCCATCCTGGCCGTTTTGCGTCACCTTGCTCTCGCCCGTCGCGAGCGCCGGATCGACCTCGGTTATCGTGACGTACTTGTCGCCTTCCTTCCACTCGCCGCGCTGGCACTCGACGGTGCGTCCGTCCTTGGTGCCCCAGAAGGTGATGACGACGTCCTCGTCGGTGACGGTGGCCGTCATGAGCACGTAGGTCGACATGTCGTTTACCCACTTGAGGTCAGGCGACTTCCACGAGACGGTGGCGTCCGCAAAGCCGTAGTCGTCGTACGAGGAGATGTAGAAGTCGTGGTTCACGCGCTCCGCGATGCCGAGGCCGGAGAAGCACGCCGCGTTGAAGATGCAGGTCGCTATCTGGCAGATTCCGCCGCCGAGCTGGTCCTCGTGCTTGCCGTTGATGATGACGGGGGCCGTCTGGAACCCCTTCTCGGCCGTGCGCTCGCCCGTCGTGCCGTTAAACGACCACGTCGCCCCCGGCGCCACGAGCGAATTGTTGATGAGCTGGCAGAGCAGCTTGATGTTGTTGATGCGCTGCGAGGAGCCGGAAAGCGGTATGGTCCAGGTCGCGAGGCGCTCCGTGATGCCCATGGAACGGGCCTTCTCCGTGGTGATTTCGGGCTGGATGGTCACGTCGACGAGCGTGATGGTGCGACTCGACGCAGTCGTAGCGTCCGGTTCGCCGAAGAGGAGGGTCTGCAAGGCGACCTCCGCCGCGGAGCGGTCCGGTCCGTACCCCTCGACGGCCTCGACAAGCACGACCTCGCCGGAACTCGTGTCGAAGTAGGCATCGGTGGCGCCACCTGTCGCCGCCGGCCCCAGGATGCCGACGAGGTAGCGGTCGAACTTCTCCTGGTCGACGTATGCCTGCAAGACGTAGCCGGAATCGGGGTCGACCCAAGCCGAGGTGTCGAACTCGGAGACCGTGGTACCATCGGCGACGACCTTCTGGGTGCCGCCTCCGAACACGAGCACCTCGTCGGGGGTGAGCACCTGCTGGCTGATGAGGTCGCCGAGGTCGGCCGTGTCGAGCGTCCAGGTGTCCGGATCATGGACGATGGTGACGTTCTCGGCGATGGCGGTCTTCACGTCATCGGCGACCCTCTGCGCGGTCGCAGGCTTGATGTGCATGGGGTCGGTCTTCATCGGGATGACGAAGGGAAAGTTCTCGGACGCGAACGCGCTCGCGCTGAAGCGCTTGATGAAGACCGGGGCGTCGACTGACCAGCCGTCACTGCCGTCGACGACGGAGACGGCCCCGTCCTCGATGCGTACGGAACTATCCACGATGGGCAAGCCGATCTGCTGGTTGATCTCGGCCGCGAGCGCGTTGAAGCGCTCCCCGCTCACGGAGACGGTGGCATCGATCCTAGTGCCGCCAAACCACGAGAAGAAGCGGTCTGCGATGAAGTTGCCCCTGCGGCCGACCAGGTACGCCTCTTCGGCAAGGGCCTGCCCGTCGACGTAGGCGCCGATCGTCTCGGCGGTGATACTCCATTTGTCGATGGACCCGTCACCGCTCACGTCCGATCCGACCATTGCCTCGTCGGCGTATGCCTGGTCGATGTCGCCGGTCGAAACCTGCGCGCCATCGGCAGCGGCGATGTCATCGCTTTCGTAAATGGTTATGTGCGCATTGGAGAGCTTGGGGGAAAGCTCCTCGTTTATCTTTGTCGAGGCATCCTGAACGCTCAGGCCGCCAACATCGACGCCCTGCACCGACACGCCCGGATGGATCTTGCCGAACGAGGCGCAGATGTCAACGCAGGTGTAGATGACGAGAAGCCCGATGATGATGAACAGGGGGATCATGATCGGGAGATGCGTCTTGGTGAAGATGACGAACTCGTTGGACGTGCTCAGGGTGCGCGTCTGGGGAACGCCCTTCTCGCGCACGCGCGCACCGGGAAAGCTCGCCGGAGTACGGGCGAACTGGCTCGTGGCCGTCCGTTTGGAAGCGCCCTCGCGGGCCTTCGCTCGCTGCTCCGCCTCGGCCACGTTCAGACCCTGCGCGCCCGCATGCCCGCTCTGCGATGCCCAGGGAGACGACGAGCTGCTCAGTCGGCTGGGGGCGTTGGAGATTCTGCCCGTCTTTCCGGCCTTCGACGTCGTCGTCGTGCGCGGAATCTTTGAAGTGCGCGTTAACTTGGGAACCTTGGAGGGTTTGGATGGCTTCGATGCCTTGGGGGCTTGCTCGGCCTTGGGTTTCGGTGCGAACTTGGGCGCCTGCTGGCGCACGGATTTGCGCGGTTTCGGATTGAAGGCAGGAGAACCCGATGCGGGGCGTGTCCGCTTGCTCGGCTCTGGCTTGTTAGTCGAATCCGTCACGTACGCTGGGCCTTTTCTATCGGGCAATATGTGACTGCTAAGAATACCACCAAAGATGCCGGAAAACCCCAGCATAATTAAACGATTAAGCAAAAATTAATAGTCCTGCGCAAAAGCTCCGCATGCTCTCCGTTCGCCCCGCTCAGGATGCGTCTTTGAGAAGGCGAATTGCTTTGGCGACATAGATTGCGAACGCCGTGATCGAGCAGACGAGTCCCGCGTAGACGAACCAGATGCCCAGAAGGGCGGGATCCGCGCCGAATCCGGGAAGCCACGCGGGTGCTCCGGCAATGCCCAGGCCGGGAAGCTCGGGCATGCCGAGCAAGAGCAGGCAGAAGCCGAACATGATGAAGGCCGTCGCGAACTTGCCGACGTAGACGACGGGTGGCACCTTTCCGACCTTCGCGAGCAGGTACCTGCCGCCGATCAGCAGGATGATGTCGCGAACGATGAGGTATGCGAGTATCCACAACGGCAGACGCCCCAGGATGAAGATCGCGATGACGCCGACGGCGATGAGCAGGCGATCGACGAAGGGGTCGAAGAGCTTGCCGAGCTTGGAGACCTGATGCGTGCGACGCGCGACCTGGCCATCGACCCAGTCGGTCGAGGCGGCGATTGCGTAGACGACGAGCGCCGCGATGTGATATGGCGTGGCGAAGAGCAGCCAGAGGAACAGCGGCAAGAGCAGCAGGCGTAGGAGCGTGATCACGTTAGGCGCCGTAAGCACCTTGTCGAGTACGGGTTCCTGCCCCTCCCCTGTCGTCTCGCCGCGATTCATCACCTTGCTCTTTCTGTAGCAAGCGCCCTACTGCGCCGTGGCATCTCCGGATGCGGCCTCTTCGGCGGCCTTCTTCGCGGCCGCCGCCTTCTTCTTCTCCTCGGCCGCCTTGAGCGCGGCTGCCTTCTTCTCGGCGGCGATGCGCGCCTTCTCAGCCTTCTCCTCCTCGGTGAGCTCGTAGACGCGTGTCGTCATGTTGTCCGTCGTGATGGGCGGACGTTCCTTGAGCATCGCGAGGTCCTTTGTCGGGCATGCGGCGACGCAGGCCCCGCACGCAACGCATTTGTAGGGCCAATAGGTCCAACGCGACTCGTCACGATCGACGACGATGGAGTCGGCCGGGCACTTGCGCTGGCACATACCGCAGAAGATGCAGTCGTGGATGTCGATCATGTCGATCTGGCCACGCGCGTTCTCGAACGTCTCGCGCACCTCGTACGGATAGCGCCTCGTCGGGCGCTTGCTGAACAGGCTCTTGAGCGTCAGCCCCCCTAGTTTGAATACGCCCATCTCTCTACCTTTCAGTGCAGCTGATGCACGGGTCGATCGTGAGTATGACCATGGGCACGTCGGCGAGCTCGACATTTGCGAGCGCTGCGACCATGCCAGCGATGTTCTGGCTCGTCGGGGGGCGCACGCGCATGCGGGCGAGGTTCTTCGTCCCGTTTCCCTTGGAATAGTAGAACGCCTGGCCACGAGGTTGCTCGAGCGTGGTCATCGACTGCGCGCCGTCGGCTGGATTGCCCTTGACCGGCACCATGACCTCGCCATCGGGAATCTTGTCGACGAGCTCGGAGATGATGTCGATGGACTGGAGCACCTCGCGCACGCGCACGTCGCAGCGAGCGTAGCAATCGCCGCCGTCGGATAGCACGGGCTCGAAGGCGGCAAGGTCTCCGTAGGCGCCGATGCCGTTGAGGCGCTCGTCCGTGGCGACGTTGGAGGCGCGCGCGAAGGGACCGACCATGGAGAGCTCGAGGGCCTTCTCGGTCGAGATGTGGCCGACGCCCACCATGCGGCTCTTGACGGACGTGTCCTCGAGCAGCGTCTTGGCTATGGTGCGGTACTCGTCACGCAGCCTCTCGAGCTTCACGACGATGCCGGCAAGCGTCTCGTTGGAGACCTCCTGGCGAAAACCACCGACATCGCAGGCGGAGAAGATAACGCGACCGCCCGTGACCTCCTCGAAGATGTCGAGCACGGTCTCGCGCAGGCGCCAGGCGTGCATGAACAGCGCCTCGAAGCCAAAGCCATCGGCGAGCAGGCCGAGCCAGAGCAGATGGCTGTGCATACGCGAGAGCTCGTGGAAGATGACACGCAGGTACGCGGCACGGTCGGTGACCTCGATTCCCATGAGCTGCTCGACGCATTCGGAGTAGCCCAGTGAGTGGCCAAACGAGCAGATGCCGCAAATGCGCTCCGTCACGTACACGAACTGCGTGTAGTCGCGCTTCTCGACGAGCTTCTCGAGCCCACGGTGCACGTAGCCGATACGCGGAATCGCGTTGACGACGGTCTCGTCCTCGAGGACGAGATCGAGATGGACGGGTTCGGGCAGGACGGGATGCTGCGGCCCGAACGGGACGACGGTGCGTTTACTCATCGCTTGCCTCCTTGTCCTTCGTCGCCTGCTGCTCCTCGGCCGCACGCGGGTTCATCGGGAACTTCTGGGCGACCTTGTAGAACTCGCCCTGGAAATCGAGGTTGATACCGTATATGTCGACGCCGAAGAGGTCGTGCGTCTCGTTTTCGAAGACGAACGCCGCCGGGTACAGCTCAGTGATCGAGGGCACGGGCATGCCGTCGGGAACGTTAACGACAAGCCCGGTGAGGCATCCGTTGGCCGCGTCGGGAGCGATAAACGTGTAGAGGAGCTCGCACGAGTCCTCAAGCGTCGTCGCACAGATCTGCACGAAGCGGTAATCACACTCCTTGAATCCGGAGATGGTCTCGAACAGGTCGTCGAGTTCGATGGTCTCGAATACGTTGGGTTGGAAGCGTGTCATGCTCGTCCCTCCTACTCGGCGTCCGCGGCAGGTGGCTCGGGGGAGCCGTCGACATCGGCGACGGATGCGTGCGCACCCGTCGAGGCCTGCGCGTCCGAACGGTCCTTATCGGCCGGATTCTTCTTCATGGCCTTGGCCTTCTCGTCGAGTATCCCCACGCCGGCAATAACCGCGTCGAGGATGGACTCGGGCTTGACGGCGCACCCCGGTACGTAGGCATCGACCGGGATGACGGTATCCACGCCACCCCTGATGTTGTAGCAGGTCTGGTAGACGCCGCCTCCGCAGGCGCATGCGCCGCAGGCGACGACGACCTTGGGCTCGAGCATCTGGTCGTATATCTGCTTGACGACCGGGGCGTTCTGGTCGTTAATCCCACCGGTGACGACGAAGATGTCGGCATGCTTGGGGTTTCCCGTGTTGACGACGCCAAAGCGCTCGGCGTCATAGAGCGGCGTCAGCGCGGCGAGGACCTCGATGTCGCAGCCGTTGCAGCTGGACCCGTCGTAATGGATGATCCAGGGTGACTTTCCCACGTTCGACATAGTTGGCACCTCCCGGTCCTAGATGAAGAGCAGGTAGACGATGTTGAGCGTTCCGGCGACAAGGGCCACCCACCATGCGCTCCTGAGCATCGTCTCCCACTTGAAGCGGGCGAAGTTGTTGTCGATCCAGATCTCGAGGAACCAGACCACGAGCGCCACGATGACGGCGACCACACCGGCAATCCAGCCACCCGCCCAGACGACGAACATGCCGGTCCAGCCGAGGAACAGGACGGTCTCGTACCAATGCGAGAGCTCGACGAGGGCAAGCGTGCGACCCGAGAACTCCGTCACGATGCCGCGAACGATTTCCTGATGCGCATGCTGGGCCATCGAGATGTCGAACGGGGACTTGCGAAGCTTGATGGTGAGCACGTAGAGGAACCCGATGAAGATGAGCGGCAGGTAGCGCACGAGCGGCATCTCGGCCGAAAGCAGGTCGGCGACGGCAAACGAGCCGGTCGCCATGAACATGCCAATGGCCACGAGAAGCACCATGGGCTCGTAGGACATGACCTGCACCGTCTCACGCTCGGCACCGAGATCGGCGTACGGCGAACGTGACGAGTAGCCGGCGAGGATGAAGAACAGCGCGCCGAGCGTCTGGATGAACACGCAGAGCAGGAAATTGCCGCCGGCGAAGAAGATCATGCCAGACAGGACGACGAAGACGAGATAGAGCCAGACGTAGAGGTCCTGCGCCCCGTTGACGGTCGCGTCCTCCTTGGCGAGGAGCTTGCGGAAATCCCACCAGGGCTGCAGGAGCCTGGGACCGACACGACCTTGCATGCCCGCGGTTATCTTGCGGTCGAGGCCGGCGAGAATGCAGCCGACGAAAGGCGCGATCACGAGGAAGGCGATCAGGCCGAGAATCGACCAGATCGAGAAGCCGAAGATCTCCATTACCGGTTCCCCCCTTCACTACCCGAACCGTCCGCACCCTGCGAACCCGAGGACGCGTTCTGGAAGAACATCTGGAGGAACAGCGTGTCCATGAGATCGTCCATGGACTCGATGCCCATGCGCTCCCTGAGGGCGTCCTTGTTCTCTTCCCAGTACTGCTGGTAATACTGGTAATACTGCTGGTAGGTATTGAAATCGATGCCGTTCTCCTCCCAGAGGCTGTCCTCGTAGGAATCGTACGCGGCAGCGATGCCGACCAACGTGTCCTTCTCGGCCGCCGCCGATTGCGTGACGAAGGCAAACGAGCCGAAGATGAGGGTGAGCGAGACGGTGATGCCGATGAGGACCATCTTGCGCTCGCCGAAGATGTCGCCCATGTACCAGTTGCGCTGGGTCGCGGCGCTCACGCCGTTGAAGGAGTTGCGGAACGTGCGCGCGCTTTCGTCAACGCCCACGCCGGAGAGGTAGACCGGGGCGATACGCTTCTTGGTGTTGCCCGTGAAGCCGAGGAAGATCACGGCGATGACGAGCGCGATGACGGCCATGATCCACAGGTCGCCGAGCGGGATGGCATTTGACGCGACGCCGAACATCGTCTGCAGGTACGGGGCGACGACCGACACCGAGATGAGCGGGAACCCGATGCAGCAGCCGACGGTGAGGACAGTCATGAGGCCCAGACTCGCCCATTCGCTGCGATACACCGTGAGCTCGACATCCTGGGCGTCGTTGTTGGCGATGGCGAGGATCTTGCCGAGCCACTTGGTCCAGAACATGAAGGTCGCGGCGGAGCCGAAGACAAGCAGGATGAGCAGGATGACGTTCTCCGACTGCGCGAAGGACTGCAACGCCGCCCACTTGGAGACGAGCATGCCGAACGGGGCGATGAACATGCCCATGATGCCGATGGCCATGAGACGTGCCAGGCGGGGCATGCGCTCGAAGAGGTCGTCCATGTCCTCGATGTTACGGCTTCCGATGTGATGCTCGGCGGTGCCCACGCACAGGAACAGCAGCGACTTGGCAACCGCGTGGAAAATGAGCAGGAAGATGGCGGCCCAGATCGCGCCGTCGCTACCGACGCCGGCGCAGGCGACGATGAGGCCGAGGTTGGAGATGGTCGAGTACGCCAGCACGCGCTTGGCGTTGGACTGGCTGATGGCCGCCAGCGCGCAGAACAGGAAGGTCGCGATGCCGACGGTCATCACGAGGAAGCCGGGCATGTTGAAGCCGAGGCAGGGAGAGATCTTGATGAGCAGGAAGACGCCGGCCTTGACCATGGTCGACGAATGCAGCAACGCCGACGTTGGCGTGGGCGCGACCATGGCGCCGAGAAGCCAGCTCTGGAAGGGCATCTGCGCTGCCTTGGTGAATGCGGCGAGCGCGAACAGGAGCAAGGGAGCGTAGGTGACGAAGCCCATGCCGGCGGCGGCGAGCGCGAGCGTCGACTCGATGAATCGGTCGAGCTCCATGACGCCGTAGAAGCTGCCAACCCAGATGAGCGCGATGGTGAAGGCGATGCCGCCGATCATGTTGAGCACGATCTGCAGGAAGGAGTTGTCGATGGCTTCCTTCGTGCGCGTGTACCCGATGAGGGCGAACGAGCAGACCGTCGTGACCTCCCATGCGCACAGCATCCACGTGAGCGAGTTGCAGAACACGATCGCGAACATGGCGCCGAGGAAGGCGAACATCACGGAGAAGAAGGAGCTGCGGCGATCGGGACCGTCGTTATGCGCCTCGTGCACGCGCATGTAGCCCAGGCCGTAGACGATGATGCCGGAACCGACGATGCCGATGATGAGCGCCATGATGATCGAGAAGTTGTCGATGTAGAGCTCGTTGACCACGTTGACGTGCTCGGCAACGGCAAGGTCGAGGTAGAACACGAGGCCGAGCTGGATGATGGCGAGCGCGATGGCGAGCGGCTTTCGGTAGTAGATGCCCTTGATGATGATGTAGAGGCACAGCGCGACCTCGATCACGAGCGCGATGTAACCGATGATCGTGGCCGTCGCGTCATCGACGGCGAACAGGTGCGTCTCGGGCGACAGGAACTGTGCCGCGCAGAAGATGCTTCCGCATGCGATGACGAGCGCTCCCACCACGGTGATGTAGCTGCGCGCACGATCGTCGCGCACGAACATCAATATGAGAGCGACGAGCACGGGAAACAGGATGAGAAACGCTGTGGTCGCGATCCCGACTTCCATCGAAACTTCTCCCTTCCGGACTCCGGACAGGCAATCCGTTTTCACACATAGTAATTTGATTACTTTAGTTCAGTGTAGAGCGTTTGAGGAGGGCAAAACCGGTGAGCGAGCGCATAAATGGTCTACCGGAGCAAATGACCTAGATAACGCCGGGAAAGCCAAGCTGGCGCAAGGCCTCGAACAGCACGATGTTGGCGGCGTTCGAGAGGTTGAGCGAGACGGCGTCCGGGTCTGCCGGGTCGCTGAGCGGACCTTGCGTGGTCGCCGGCGAGAGGCCCTCGCGCTCGAGCATGGGAATGCGCAGGCAGCGCTCGGGATGGGCGGCCAGCACATCGGCGTCGATGCCGACGGACTCCCTGCCGAACATGAGGTAGTCGCCGTCTGCATACGAGACCTCGTGGTAATAGGCATCGGCGCGTTTCGTGAACATCCAGGGGCGTGCATCGGGGTTTTTCCCGAGGAACTCGGCATAGTCGTCGTAGACGACGAGGTCGATGTCATGCCAGTACCCCATGCCGCTACGACGTACCATGCGATCGTCCAGCGAGAAGCCAAGTGGTCCAATGAGGTGCAGGCGCGTGTCGGTGAGCACGCACGAGCGTCCGATGGTTCCCGTGTTTGCGGGTATCTCGGGTTGGAACAAGACGACGTTGAGCATGACCCTCCTCTAGAGCACGAGCTCGAGCGTGGAACCCGAACGGGTCTTCTCGACCCTGATCTGGCGCGTGATGCGGTCTTTGAGGTCACTGACGTGACTGACGATGCCGATCATGCGATCGTCGGAACTGAGCTTGCCGAGCACGTCGACGGCGAGCTGGCAGGTTTCCTCGTCGAGCGTGCCAAACCCCTCGTCCACGAACATGGCATCGATGTACATGCCACCCGCCTGGGCCATGATGACGTCTGACAGGCCGAGCGCCAGCGCGAGCGAGGCAAGAAAGGTCTCGCCACCGGACAGCGTCTCGGACGGACGCAAGGTGCCCGTATAGCGATCGAGTACGTCTATCTCGAGTCCGGCACTCGCCCTCCGGTCACGGCCGCGTTCGCGATGCACGAGACTGTAGCGGCTCGCGGACATGACGTGCAGGCGTTCGTTTGCCGCCCCCAGTACGCGGTCAAAGTAGGCGCCCTGCACGTACGTCTCGAAGGCGACCTTTCCGAGGGCGCCGGCAAGCCTGCCGCTCGCGAGACGCGAGAGCCGGTCGATCGTTACGAAGCGCTCTTCGAGCCCGCTCATGCGCTTGGCATGTCGCCCGATGGATTCGAGACAATCCGCGTTGCGGCTCACGAGGGCCTGTGTCTGGGCGAGCTCGCCTGCGAGGGCCTCGTCGCGCTCGGACAGCGCATCGCACGGGACGGCACATCGCTTTT
>UQUH01000007.1 GCA_900544245.1 uncultured Coriobacteriaceae bacterium
TGTTCATCATCGCCTACGACCTGTGGAACTTCTGCTACACCTACAACTGCCTGCCGACCCACTCCTGGTACTGTGGCATCGCGCTTCTCGTCGCCCCGACGATCGCGGGCCTCATCTGGAACAAGGGCGGTTGGATCCAGAACCGCGCGTTCACGCTTGCCATCTGGTGCATGTTCGCGCAGATGGTCCCCATGTTCGCCAACGATTCCATCTTCGCCGTGCAGTCGGTCAACAATCCGGACGTCAACCTCGTCGTCTCGATCATCGCGCTCACGGCCAACGTCCTGGCTCTCGGATACGTCATCTATCGTTCCAAGAAGATGCACGTCAATCCGTACACTCACGAGATCTGGGTTGGCACCAAGGAGTATCGTGAGGCCATGGCACGTCGTGCTTCCGTCGACTACCTGCTCGAGACCGAGCCCAAGAGCGCCACGCCGGCCGAGATCGAGGAGCTCGTCGCCTATCACGAGATGCCGATTCTTCCGGATCCCACCAAGTCCGACGTCGAGATAGACGTCATAGAGTACAAACGCAGGGAGTGACCCAACGGGCCCCTATTCCCCTCTTTCTGGGAAGCCGGCATCAGCGTTGATGCCGGCTTCCTTTTCTTCTACCCCTGCTTGTTGAAAATGAGACAGTTACTCAGAGACGTTGTCTCATTTTTGGCTACGAGACTGCCTGCTTGACGCTCGCCCTGCTGGTCAGGTAGGTGATGAGCATGTAGCCGCCGTATATGGCGACGACGAGACATGCCGCCATAACGATGGAGGGGAACAGGTCCCGTCCGAGCGCCGCGAAAAGCGATTCGGAGAGAACGGCGATGGCACATGCGGAGTGGCAGACGGCCAGGGCCAGCGGTGCGACGAAGTAGATCACGACCTGTTCGAAGAGCGAGCGGGTGAGCATGGACGTGTCGCACCCGAGTTTCGAGAGCAAGCGATAGCGGTCGAGCGAGTCGATGGTGAGCGAGAGCAGCTGGATCGCGAGCACGGCGGCGGTTGCGACGAGTAGCACGAGACCGATGTAGATCGCGAGGTAGGTGATCATGACGCGCAAGCCGCTTGCCTGGCCCACCATTTGCGCGCGCGTGATGACGGTCGACACGCCCGGCGCATCGACGGCATCGACGGCGTCGACGAACGCTTCTTCAGCATTTGAGCGAGACTCGTACATGATGTTCACGTACACCGAATCGGGGGTCTCCATCTGGGCCAACGTGGTGATGACGTCATCGGGGACCACCATCGTGAGGGCGTTGCTGAGCATGTCGAAGTCGTTGAGCTGGACCTTTTCGACATGACTGGCTGGCGCGAGGTCACCGGCTGGCGTGGGAAGCGGCATATGCTGCGCCACGACCGCATCGGCGATTTTCTCGGATGCCGACATGCTGTTGGTGACGAGGTATTCGCCAGATGACAGCGTGACAGGCTGCTTGTCGCTTAGGGCGAGCATGTCGTTGAACTGCGTGAGGCCGACGACCTGCACGCTTTGGTTTAGCGTCGAAGTGTTGCTCATGGAATCCGCAAGGTACGTGTTGACGGCGTCCATGAGCTTGCCATAGGTCATATCGGGAAGCCCGTAGAAGTCGAGCTGCGCGCTGGCGGCGACAAGCGTGTCCCAATTGGCGACGTGCTGCTGCAGATATGCGTTCGTCTGGCTGATATCGACGTCGACGGGTCTCTTGGTGCCCTTGCCGTTCTCGTATACGACTTCCTCGTCGTATGCGATGACGCTCGCGTCATAGGGATTCGCCTCGTCGATGTCGCCGGTAAACGCGTCTATGAGACCCAGACCAGTGGCAAAGGTGGTGATGGCGAAGAAGAGCAACACGCACACCACCCAGATGGAGACGAACGAGGTATTGAACTTCGAGGCGACCTGGCGCGTGGTGAAGGGGCGCAGGCGCTTGAGGTAGACGCCGCGCAGGCGCGTGAGCACGGCGATGACGAAGCCGGAAAGCGAGAAGAAGAACAGTAGCGAGCCCACCAGCATGAGGACGGTCGCGCGCTGAAATTCGGTATCGAACATGAGCGTCATGCCGTTAATGTCGAGCTGCCAGTAGGCGAGGCCGATGAGAACCAGCGAGATGGCGAAGAGCACGAGGCATACCCAGGGATTGCGGATGACGATCTTCTGTCGCTTGGCCTTGGCTCCGATGAGGTCGATGAGCTTGCAGCGGCGTACGGTGATGACGTTGAAGATGGCGACAACGATGAAGATGGCGATGAAGCAGGCCAGCGTCGCGATGCAAGCTCCCGGCGAGAAGCTGAACTGGTATTGCGGCATGGCGACGCCAAAGAGCGCCGCGGTGGCAAACGAGAGCAGCTGCGAGATGAGAATGCCAAGGCCCAGGCCGAGAACGAGCGATCCCAAGCCGATGAAGACCGTTTCGTACAGCAGGATGCGCGATACCTGCCCTGGCCTCATGCCAAGCACGAGGTAGATGCCGAATTCCCGCTTGCGTCGGGTGATGAGCAGCTGGTTCGCATAGATGACCAGAAATCCCAGCACGAGGGCGACGATGACGGAGAAGATGTTCATCATGTAGCCGGTGAACTCAATGACGTTTGCGTTATTGGATGCCGCGATGTCGTGCATGACCTGCTGGTCGCCCACGGAGTTGAACGCGTAGAACACGGTGACGGCGATGAGGAGCGTGATGAAGTATATCGCGTAGTCACGCAACGATCGCCGCATGTTGCGCACGGCGAGTTTAAGCAGCATGGTATGCCTCCCCGCCAAGGAAGGTCACGACCTCCATGATGCGGGCGAAGTACTCCTCGCGCGAAAGCGAACCCTGACGGATTTCGTTGAAGAGCTTACCATCGGACAGGAAGAGCACGCGGTCGGAGAACGATGCCGCATACGCATCATGGGTGACCATGAGTATGGTCGCGTTGAGGGACTTGTTGAGCATCTCGAGGGTCTCGAGCATGATCGTCGCGTTGCGCGAGTCGAGCGCGCCGGTGGGCTCGTCGGCAAGGATGAGGGAAGGGTCGGCCACGATGGCGCGTGCCGCGGCGACGCGCTGCTTTTGGCCACCGGACATCTGGCTGGGATACTGCTTGAGCGATTCCGTGACATTGAGCGTGCGCGCTATATCCTCGATGCGGGAGGGGATGCTCGCGGGACGCGCGCCCTTGATGGTAAGGGCAAGCGCGATGTTCTCCATGCCGGTCAGGGTGTCAAGCAAGTTGGAGTCCTGGAAGATGAAACCGAGCTCGTCACGGCGAAAGGCGCTGAGCTTGTTCTTTGACATGGTGGTGATGTCGCTGCCGTTGATGAGTATGCGGCCCGCGGAGGGCCGGTCGATGGTGGATATGCAATTGAGCAGCGTCGTCTTGCCCGAGCCCGATGGCCCCATGATGGCGACGAATTCGCCGCGCGCGACGTCGAAGCTCACGCCGGCAAGCGCGTACATGAGGTTCTGGCGGCCGCCGAACACCTTCTCGATATTGCGCACGCAGAGGATGGGGGAGGATGCAGAGCGGGACGATCCCGTCACGCTGGCAGGTGGCGTTGCGATGACCTCAGACATGGATGCTCCTTCCCGTGCGCGGCACCTTGACGGAGGCGTAGGCGAGCATGCCGGCGACGATCGCCGCCGCAACGAGCGTGACGGCTCCCACGCCCTTCGTCACCGTTGATAATACCTTTGATGCCTTCATAGGACTAACCTTTCGTGTGTGGATTATCGGGCAGCATCCATGGTGATGCGCGAAGATTGCGGTTGCCATCGAAGCGGCTTACCCGTGACTTACGAATTCGTAAGGGTGAGAAGTTGGCAGCGCACTCGTCGGACTTGCCAGTCGATTGCAACCGAAGCGGCGAAAACGCTCGGCTGCGTGCGGCGACGCGAAGCTAGTCCCTTTAGGGAAACTCGCGCGCAAAGCCGGCGCGCTCAAACAGTCCTCGCAAGATCGCCTCGCGTTTTCGCCGCTTCTGCAATCGGGGCTTCGCCCGGCGAGTGCGCTGCCAACCAAATTACAGCACGACTTTCGTCACAATGACAGGCGCATGCGGCGACGGTCGTGGGGAAAGCTGATCTGTACGCGCGTTCCCGTCCCCTCCTCGCTCGCGAGCATGATGCCGAGTCCCATCTGCGTGCACATGCGGGCAACGAGGAAGAGCCCCATGCCGGTCGCCGATCCGTGCGCGCGCCCCACTTCTCCCGTGAAGCCGCGGTCGAAGACGCGTGGCACATCGGCTGCCGGGATCCCGCAGCCGTCGTCGCGTATCTCGAGCGTCGTGCATGCGTGTGGGCCCTCCGCGCCTTCCTCGCGTGACTCGAAGACTATGGTGGTGGCATCGTATTTTGCGGAGTTGATGATGAGCTGGGTGAGGATGAACGCAAGCCAGGCCTTGTCGGCCACGACCGTGGCCTGCGGATCGATGCGGATGTCGATGGCGACGCCGCATGACGTGAGGTAGCGCATGTTCGCCTTACACGCTTCGCCCACCGCATCACCGAGCGCGATTTCGCGAATGACGTAATCGTTTACGAGTGTGTCGGAGCGCGCGGTGAAGAGCGCCTGTTCGACGAGATGCTCGACACGTTCGAGTTCAAGCTTGAGTATGCTCGCATCCTCGCCGTGCATCTTGTCGAGGAGGAGCCGCGCGGCGGCAAGTGGCGTCTTGACCTCGTGTACCCAGAGCTCCGTGTACTGGGCACGATCGTGGCTCTGCATTCTGAGCTCGTTGCCTTCGCGCATCGCCTGCTCTGCGATCGAACGCGCCATGGCGAGTGCGATTCGTCCCTCCAAAAACGCGGGTTCGTGGACGATTTCGTCGAAATAGCGCGTCTTGTCGAGCGACTCCAGCGCCTCTCCGATGCTCTTCCAGAACAGTGCGCGTCGTCGGTATTCCAGAACAAACGATAGGATCAGAACTGCCACGAGCGTGAAGTCGATGAGAAGGGTCGCGTCGGTGGTCATGCCGAGCACGACGAGCATGAAGGAGACGAAGGCGATGACAGCGCAGGCAAGCGCAAGAATCGGCGCCTTGTCCCGCAGGAAGGCCCGTATCGTGAACCGTGGCATGTCATGCGCGTCCATGTGCCCCTCACGCCATGATCACATAGCCGAGCGATCGGCGTGTCTGCAGGAAGTCGTCTGCGATGCCGATGCTTGCGAGCGTCTTGCGCAGGCGATTTATGTTGACCGTGAGCGTGTTGTCATCGACGAAGGCGTCGGACTCCCAGAGGTCGCACATGATTTCCTGACGCGAGATGATGGTTCCGGCATTGCGCATGAGCAGGGCGAGAATGCGCTGCTCGTTGCGCGTCAGCTCGGCAGACCTGCCCCGATAGCGCACTTCGGACACGCTCAAATCGAGTGTGACCTCCCCGTGTGTGATGGTGCTGGCCTCGGCCGACGCCGTCGCATGACGTTTGACGAGCGATGCGATGCGCGCGAGCAGCACCGCGGGACGATAGGGTTTGGCCACGAAGTCGTGAGCACCCAGGCTGAGGGACATGACCTCGGTGAATTCGTCGTTCTTTGCCGTGAGGACGATGATGGGGACATCGCTTTGCCTGCGCACGTCGCGACAGATGAACTGCCCATCCGCTCCGGGAAGGCCAAGGTCCAAGATGACGCAATCGGGATTGACGTCGACGATGTCATGTGCGGCGGTTTCGAAGTCATCGCAGGCGCGTGTCTCGTATCCGTTGAGCTCGAGCAGGTGCGCGAGCTCGTCGCGCAGGGTCGCGTCATCTTCGACGATGTAGACGATGGCCATGATGGAATCCCGTTCGCTTGGATATGGTGGCTCCATTTTAGCCGCACGTGGGCGTGAAAGACGGCAAGGAGCGGAATCTTACGCAGGTGTAAGAAAGCGTTGGAAAATGCAAACGAAACATCGGGCTGCTCTATGAGAATGTGCGAATAGTCTGCGAAAAAGATAACCAACCGGCGTATCATGGAAGACACGCGAAGGAGGTGGGTGACATGCTGCGCAAGATCGACAAGCTGGAGCTTCTGAAGCACATTGTCTTCATCGTCTGCGTCGGTATCGTGTCGGCCTTCACGTCCATCGTCCTGTGCCTCTGCGTCAACTTCGCCTACCACGTCAACCAGACCTTTGCCTGGACGCTCTTCTTTCTACCGCTACTGGGCGTCTTGTCCCTTGCCCTCTACAAGGCCTTCAAGCTGCCTTACGACTATTCGACAGATACGCTCGTTGAGCAGATGCGCAATAACGACGTGGTTTCGCCTGCGCTCGCGCCGGGCATCATCGTGGGTACCTGTCTCACGATCCTGGGCGGCGGTGCCGTCGGCAAGGAGTCGAGCGCCTTTCAGGCGGGCGCGTCGGTGAGCGAGACCTTGGGGCGGGCGTTCAAGCTCAAGAATTGCCTTGTCGACAAGCAGGATAGGGAGCTGTACGGATATGCGGCGCTCATGGGCATGAGCGCGACGTTTTCCGCCCTGTTCTTCGCTCCGCTGGGAGCCGTGTTCATGGTGCTCGAACTGACGCGTTTCAAGAACCTCAGCTTGCCGCGCTTCATCGCCATGATTGCCTCGGCCGCCATTGCCGCTTCCATCGCCTATCCTTTCGGTATCGGCGACATCATCCCGCGGGTCGCCATTCCTGCCATGACCGGCGAGCTCGTGCTCTACACCATCATCGCCGGCATGGCATGTGGCGTACTCGGCGGTATCTTCGGGCGAGCGCTGCGCTTCACGCGCAGGCTCCTCAAGACGCATTTCGATAGGCCCTATCTCACGGTCATCGTCTCGGGCCTCGTCATCGTCTGCCTCGTGTATTTTCTCGACCTACGTGTTTTCGAGGGCTCGGGAATGAACCTGCTCAAGCACGCACTTGACGGATCCATCGGCACCTATGATTTCGCGATCAAGGCCGGTCTCGTGTTTCTCGCGTTGGCCTTTGGCTTCAAGGGCGGCGAAATCATGCCGACGCTTGCCATCGGCGGTCTGCTCGGCTGCACGCTCGGTCAGCTCATGGGCATCGATCCCGCCTTTATGAGCGCGCTCGGCGTCATTGGCTTCTACGTGGGCATGTCACGCTGTCCCATTGCCGGGTTCTTCCTCGGCTGCGAGGTCTTCGGCTGGGCCATCGCGCCCTTCCTCGCGATCATCGTGATATGTGCCGTCATGGGCAATTGGGATTACGGCTACTACGGGCATGGCCTCATCTACGAGATGCGCAAGGAACTCGCGCAGAGGCACGCGAACGCGGCAGGCGCAAAAGCAGTCTCCGCAAACGCGTCAACTGAGGCTGCGAACGGTCAAGGAAAGAATACAAAACAGCGTTCATCGGAAAATTAGAACCGCTTGCGTCAAAAAACTTTTCAAAAACAGAAAAATATGCCGTTGACTTCTATCCGCAGTGGAGTAGATTGTACGCGTAGGATATACACGTATCGGAATAGGGGAGTTTTCCGCATATCCACGTGTGTTGAGGAGGATGCCATGGCGGCTCCGAGGAAGGATGACGAGCGAGCACGTCTCTATGCCGCGGCCCTGCGTCTGTTTGGCGAGAAGGGCTATATCGCGACGTCCTACATGGACATCGCCGTTGCATGTCATACGAGCAAATCCGTCGTACAACACTACTACCCCCGCAAGGAGATGCTGCTCGCCCACTACATTGACGACCATTTCTCGTGGGTGATCAAGAAGGCGCAGGATCTCTGCCCGCCCCAATGCGATGTCTTGGAGCTGCTGTGCATGATGGGCTTCATTCATCTGGGGATGCTCATCAAGGACGAGGAAGCGTCCCCACTCGTGCAGGATTTCCTGAGGCATCCGGCCCTTCTCGACGAAATGATCATTCGCGAGCGCGACTGGCTCGCCGACCGATGCCCGGACGACCTGGACAGGGGCTTTGTCGGTGATTGTCTCGTCGTCGGCTTGAGTGGGGCCTACGGGCTCTTGTCGGTCACCTTGGAGGAAGGTCGCAGGGTGACCCCCGAATACCTCATGCAGATCACTTTCGTTCCCTTTGCCATTTCGATCGGAGGCAAGCTCGAGCGGGTGGAGGAAATCATCGAGGAATGTAGCTTGCTGCAGGAAACACAGTAGGAGGAGCATCATGAGACCAATGGAATTTGCCAAGCGGACGGCGGCCAACAAGGCCATTGATTACTTTATGGAAGACCCCGTCCCGCGCATCGAGAGCATGATGGCCACCGTCAACAAGATGTTGCCCGATGCGCTCTTTCCGTCGCAACGTAAGGCCTTCAACAAGGCCATCGAGGAGCGCAACAACTGGTATCAGCTCATCTGTCGCGTTGCCGATCTTGACCCGGATGTCGCCACGGGCTTGCTCAAGTGCTTTTTGACCGAGGCGAACCTCGTTGCCTGGGACAAGCAGGAGAAGTCGCGCGAGAAATACCAGTGCAACATTCCCTGGGCCGTGCTGCTCGATCCCACGAGCGCCTGCAACCTGCATTGCACGGGTTGCTGGGCGGCAGAGTACGGTCACAAGCTCAACCTGAGCTATGACGACATCGACTCCATCATCAACCAGGCAAACGAGCTCGGCACGCACGTCTTCATCTACACGGGCGGCGAGCCGCTCGTGCGCAAAGTTGACCTCATCAGGCTCTGCGAGGCGCACCCGGACTCCGCTTTCCTCTGCTTCACCAACGCCACCCTCATCGACCAGGCGTTCGTCGAGGAGGTCGCCCGCGTGAAGAATTTCGTGCCGATCATCTCGGCAGAGGGCAACGAGCAGACCACCGACGCCCGCCGTGGCGAGGGAACCTACCAGAAGATCGACAGTGCCATGGACCTGCTCAAGGCGCGGGGCGTCCCCTTCGGGGTCTCCATTTGCTACACGAGTCAAAACGCGGAGGCGGTCTGCACCGAGGAGTATTACGACTGGCTCATCGACAAGGGCGCCTTCTTCGCATGGATTTTCACCTACATGCCCGTTGGCAAGGATTCGCCCGCCGAGCTCATGCCCACGCCCGAGCAGCGCGAGATGCTTTACGACTTCAATCACAGGATGCGCCATGAAAAGCCGCTCCTGACGCTCGATTTCCAGAACGATGGCGAATTCGTCGGCGGATGCATCGCCGGCGGCAGGCGCTATCTGCACATCAACGCCAACGGAGACGTGGAGCCCTGCGTGTTCATTCACTATTCCAATGTCAACATCCATGACGTGAGCCTGCTCGATGCACTGCGGTCACCGTTGTTCATGGGCTACTACCACGGCCAGCCCTTCAACGACAATCACCTGCGTCCTTGTCCGATGCTCGAGAACCCCGAATGCATCGAGAAGCTCGTCGAGGAATCGGGTGCGCATTCGACGGACCTGGTCCAGGAGGAGTCGGTCTACGAGCTCACCGCGAAGACGCGCCCCATGGCACGTAAATGGGCACCGGTCGCCGAGCGCATCTGGACCGACGAGAACGACGAGCGCGCCTCCGAGCGTCACCGCAACGATTTGGGGCAGGCGACGTCGGATCTCAAGAAGTTCGAGCGCGACGGACGCGTCGTCCGCAGCGCCTTTGACGAGGAGCGCGACTTGCGCAGTGTCGCCGAGCGCGATGAGGAAATGGATCGCAAGCTACACGAAATCACCGAGTCCGAGAAGGTGCTCGTCTAGCGAGGCAGATCGAGACACCATGTCAGCGTAACGCTGAGAGAGGAGGGGCACATGAGCGAGAGGAACCTGAGTCGTCGGTCGTTTCTAGCCGGCACGGCAGTCACTGCGACGGCTGCGTGTCTGGGCATGAACGCTGCCGTGCCTGCGGCAAAGGCCCTGGCGGAGAACGTCGATCCCGCCGGCGAATGGGTGAGGACCACCTGTTCGCCCAATTGCACGGGGGCGTGCGGTCTCAAGGGATTCGTTCACGAGGGCCAGATCAAGATGATCTCGCAGGCGTCCGACTATCCGTTCGAGCAATACAATCCACGGGGATGCCTCAAGGGCCTGTCCGTCAACACGATGCTCTACGGCCCACACAGGCTCACGACGCCGCTCGTCAAGAACGACGATACGGGCAAGATGGAGGAGGCCGACTGGGACACGGCGCTCGACGCGGCGGCCACCAAGCTTCGCGCCGTCATGGACAAGTACGGTCCGGAGTCCGTGGGCGTGATATGGCAGGTGCAGGGCACCGGTCACATCCAGAAGGGGTCGATCATCCGCCTATCCAACATGATGGGCTGGTCGGCCATTGGCTGTTACGAGATGAACGGCGACCTTCCCATGTTCTGGCCCGAGACCTTTGGCGTGCAGAGCGAGGAGCTCGAGTCGCATTGCTGGGAAGACTCCATGTACACCATGATCTTTGGCTCGAACGTCATGGTCACCCGTCTGCCCGATGCGCACTTTCTCAACATCTCGCGCGAAAACGGCGGCAAGGTCGTTAACTTCGACCCCAACTACTCGGCCACGTCCGAGAAATCGACCGAGTGGGTGCGTCTCAAGCCCGACACCGACGCGGCCTTTGCGCTGGCAGTCGCCAAGATCATCATCGACGATGGCCTCTACGACGAGGCGTTCTGCAAGAACTTCACCGACATGCCGCTGCTCGTTGACACGGCTACGGGCAAGCGCATCGAGGCCGCCAACGTGGTCGGGCTCTCGGCGTTTTCCGCGCCGGCATACCGCAGCACCTATGTGGCCATCAATGCCGCGGGCGCTCCCTTCGCGGTTAATCCCGAGCGGCTGGGCGGTATGGAGGACTGCACGCTCGAGTATACGGGCGACATACGGCTCAAGGACGGCACGACCGTGCATGCCAAGAGCGGCTTCAGGTTGCTGCGCGAAAGCCTCGTGGGCAAGACGGCATCGTGGGCGAGTGATACCACGAGCATTCCCGTCGAGACCATCGAGCGCATCGCGCACGAGTGCGCGACCATCAAACCCATGCACATCATCTTCGGCGGTGCCGGGACGCAGTGGTATCACGGCGATCTCAAGGGGCGCTCGCTCGCGCTCATCGCGGCGCTCACGGGCAACATCGGCCAGCTCGGCGGCGGCATCTCGACCTACGTCGGCCAGTACAAGACGCGTTTCATTCCCGCTTCGTGGTTCAACCCGCCGCGCATGAACAAGCACTCCATGTCCTTCCAGTACGCCGTCACCGGACGCACCGAGACGATGCAGCAAAACGCGTTTCCCCCCAATGGCCTCAAGGCGCTCGTCGTGGGCTGGGGCAATCCGATGGATCAGCACAACGTGGCCAACTGGCTGCGAAGCGCGAAGGAGAGCGGCGAGCTCGAATGCCTTGTCACGCTCGACTTCCAGCGCACTACCACCGTCGACATGAGCGACGTTGCCCTGCCGGCACCCAGCTGGTACGAGAAGCTCGAGCTCACCACGACGCCGTTGCATCCCTGGGTGCAGCTCCAACAGCAGATGGTCGATCCACCAGGCGAGGCACGGCCCGAGATATGGATTTGCAAGGAGCTCGCCACGCATATCGATCCCTCGTATGCGGACCAGTGGCCGGTCTTCGACGAATCGCAGGCCGAGCAGGTCGCTGACGAGGTACTACGCACGCTTCTGGCCAACGGCGGCCCTTATGTCAACCAGCTCACGGCCGAACAGTTGCGCGAGGGCCCGGGCAAGCTCTGGCACGCCAATCCCGGCGAGAAGCGCATTCCGTTCTGGAGCCAGATTCACGAGGGCACGCCGTTTCCCAGTCAGTCGCTCCCCAACGCAATCGACGTGACGGCGCCCTTCGTTAGGTCCGGGCGCATCCAGTTCTACCGTGACGAAGACGAGTTCCTCGAGCTCGGGGAGCAGCTTCCGTGCTACAAGCCCGCCTTCGAGGACACGGAGTACAAGGACGATCCCGAGGCACGTACCAAGTACCCGCTCGCGTTCATCACGCGTAACAGCACGTATCGCGTGCACTCCACGTACGTGAATAACCCCTTCATGCTCGAGCTGCAGAACAGCATGCCCAAGATCTTCATGAATCCCGACGATGCCAAGGAGCGTGGCCTGGAGGCAGGCGATTTGGTCGAGGCCTACAACGGACGCGGCAAGTGCCAGGGCGGCCTCGTGCTCGATCCGGGCATGTATCCCGGACAGGCGATCTTCGACCAGGGGTGGTGGAGCGAGTACATGGATGGCGACAGCTACAACTCGCTCATCTATCCGTGGATCAACCCCACCAATGAGGTGTATTACCTCTCGGGCGTATGGTCGCCCAACATGGCGTGGAACGAGTGCGCATGCAATGTCCGTCTACTGCAAAAGGGCGGTGCGCGTAAGGAGGTCATGCAATGAGATACGCAATGGCCATCGACCTTGACCGCTGCATAGGATGCAGGACCTGCGCGGTCATCTGCAAGGATCATAACGCCGAGCCCCGTGGCATCTGGTGGAACCGCGTCTTCGCGCCGGGCGCGCCCGAATATGGCACGTCGGTGATCGTGGACGGCATGCCGCGTATGGAGTTTCTGCCCATCAGCTGTCAGCACTGCGAGAACGCGCCGTGCCAGCAAGTATGCCCGACGGGTGCCACCTATACCGATGACACGGGCACCGTGCTCGTCGACTACGAGAAGTGCATCGGCTGTCGCTACTGCATCACGGCTTGTCCCTACGAGGTGCGCCAGTTCAACTGGAGCAAGCCCGAGGGCATCGAGGGCGTGGATGGCGAGTACCGTTGGGGCTATCCCGAGGATTACCGCCAGGACGGACGGCTCGTCTACACGCCGGTGCGTCCCGAGGGTGTAGTCGAGAAGTGCACGTTTTGCGTCCAGTACACCAATCAGGGCGGCATCCCGGCCTGTTGCACGGGTTGCCCGGCAAACGCCCGCATATTCGGCGACATCGAGGATTCCGAGTCCGAGGTCTCGCAGTATCTTTCCGGGCGCGAGTGGTTCGTCATCGGCGAATCGCACGGCACCAACCCGAAGGTGTATTACCTGCCTTCCAAGCGCGGAGAGGGGGAGCAATCATGACGGAGCAAACTCGTAAATCACGCAAGTGGCCCATCATCGTGGCCGTCGTCTTCGTGGCGATAGGTTGCGCGGCGTGGATTTGCCAGCTCACGATGGGCCTGCTCGTGGGGTCGGGCATGAGTAACACGTTCGCATGGGGCCTCATGATTGCGGTCTTCGCATTCCTCGTCGGCTTTGGCGCGGGCAGCCAGTTCGTCGCGTCCTATATCGTACTCGCCAATCGCAAGGACCTCATGCCCTATGCCAAGACCGCGCAGGCCATCGCGCTTGCCGGCGCCATCGGGGCGGGCGTGGCGATTCTGATCGACCTGGGACATCCGGCGCACATCATGGCGATGATCACGGCGCCCAATCCAACCTCGGCTCTCACGTGGGACATGATCGCGCTTTCGGTATTCATCGTCATCGCGGTCATCAACGTCATCGCCATCGCGCGCAAGAGCAAATCGCTCAAATTCTGGATGGCCCTTGGCCTCGTGAGCGCGTTTGCGCTGCAGCTCGTCGAAGGGCTGCTCTTCGCTCTCATGGAGACGCGCGTATGGTGGCATAGCGTCATCATGCCCGTCGACTTCATCGTGGTCGCCCTCGTATGCGGCCTGGCGATCGCCGTCATCGTCTGCGCGCTGCAGAAGGACGAATACAATCCCGAGGCCCTTCATGACCTGAGCTTCCTGCTCGTCGTCGCCATCATCATCCACCTCGTGCTCGCCGTCATCGAGCTTGCCCTCGTGTGCCTTGGGGGCAGCGCCGCCGACGCGGGAGCGCTCGCGGCAATCGGGGGCACGTGGCTGCTCTACGTGCTCGAGCTCGGCTTGCCGCTCGTCGCCGTGTTCGTGTTGTTGCGGGGCAAGAAGGATCCGGCCAAGAGCATGCTCATCGGCGGCGGCCTGGTTGTCGTGGGCATGTTCTGCCATAGGCTCATGCTGCTCTACCCGGCCTTCGGCAGCCCCGCGCTCTACGTTTCGCTGTCCAATGAGCCTTCGCCGAGCTGGCCCCTGCCCGCCTCGACGGGCCTATACGACCATACGGGCAACGCATTCGAGATCGCGCAGGGCTATGTTCCCAACTTCTTCGAATGGGCGAGCATGCTGCTGCCGCTTGGAATCGCGCTCATGGTCTTTCTCGTCGCGATGTGGTTCATCGGCAAGATAGATAAACCCGCTCCGACGGCGAATAACCGGACGGCCGTCGCGTCACACGTCGTCGCATCCGATGAAGCCATTGTGGCCGATGAGATTGGTGACGAACCGATCGACGGAGGTATTGTCGACGAGGTCGCCGTCAAGGAAGCCGTCGCCACTGACAAGAAGGAGAAGTCCCGATGAGGTCAATGAAGAGAACACTCACGTTGTTGCTAAGCGCCGTGCTCGTGGTTTGCGCAGCGCTATGCGTTGCCGGATGCGGGGGACAGCAGGCGTCATCGTCGGCAACGAGCTCGGCGGCCTCGTCGAGCGCAGCCTCCGAAGCGGGCAAGACGCTCGTGGTCTATTTCTCGGCTACCGGCAACACCGAAGCCGTCGTCCAGGATATCGTCGACGAGACCGGTGCGACGAGCTTTGCCATCCAGCCGGCGCAGCCCTATACGAGCGAGGACCTCGACTACAACGATCCGGACAGCCGCGTCTCGAAGGAGCATGCGGACCCGTCCTTGCAGGACGTTGCGCTTGCCCAGGACACGCCTGACGACTGGGCTTCCTACGATACCGTTCTCATCGGATATCCCATCTGGTGGGGCGAGGCGGCATATCCCGTGGCGAGCTTCGCGAAGGCCAATGACTTCACCGGCAAGACCGTCATCCCGTTTTGCACGTCGGCGTCATCTGGCCTGGGGCAGAGCGCAGAGCATCTCTCTGAGCTCGCGAACGGTGGAGAGTGGATGGGCGGCATGCGCTTTCCCTCGGGCGTGAACGGCGACGAGGTGCGCCAGTGGGTTGACGACCTCGGTCTCGAGAAGCAGAACCTGTAACGGGAACGTCGATGAAGGGAGCGTGTCATGATCGAGATACTGAAGACCCACGATGGCACGCTCAGGCGTCTTGACGCGGTCGAGTCGGGCTGCTGGGTAAACGTGTGCGCCCCTAGCGATGAGGAGACCAGATGGCTCGCCGATAGCCTGGGCATAGGTGACGATTTCATCGATGCCATGCTCGATCGTGACGAAATCTCGCGTATCGACAAGGACGAAGAGGCCAAGCAGGCCCTTGTCGTCGTCGACTTTCCCGCAGCCGAGACCATGGGTGACAAGGTGAATCCGGGCCTCGAGCAGTTCGATACCCAGCCCATTTCCATTCTCCTGCTCGAAAAGCCAGGCGTCGTGGTGACCTTGACCAATGCGCCGTGCTCCATCATGGAAAGGTTCAAGAGCGACAAGGCATCATCCATCGTCACGAGCAAGCGCACGCGTCTTTTGCTCGAGGTTCTCCTGGAGGTTTCCCAGGGCTACATCGACGCCCTGCGCGTCCTCGAGAAGCAGACCATGGCCCTCGAACGCAAGATGCGAAAGAAGCAGAACAACGAGGGGCTCATGAGCATGCTGGGCATCGAGAAGTCGCTGCTCTACATGTCGACGTCGCTCAAGAGCTCCGCTCCGACGCTCCAGGCCATCAAGAACGGGCAGTTCGTGAAGCTCTTCGAGGAGGACGAAGAACTGCTCAATGACGTGATTGTCGAGTATCGGCAGGCATCCGAGATGTGCTCGATCTACACGGATGTCATCACCAGGGCGATGGATGCCTTCTCGGGAGTCGTCAGCAACAACGTCAATGCCTCCATGGGCGTGCTCACCACTATCACGCTTCTGCTGTCGATTCCGACCGTGGTGTTCAGCTTCTACGGTATGAACACCAACCTTTTGCCCATGAGCGATTCGTGGGTGTTTCCCATGCTGCTTTCGGTCGCCTTGGCGGCCGTTGCCGTCGTCGCGCTGCTACGCTGGAGAAGGTAGCGCAGGGTCGAAGCGCTTGGGACGAAGGACGTCGCAGCTGCGCTCATAGTCCTGTGCTCGCACGGAAGCGCCACCGGCGCTTCCGGCTCGTGCGGAAATCGCGAAGCTGCGACGTCCTTCGTCCATGTCCTAGCGTTTCGATCCTCCGAAGAAATACGGGGACTGGGGCAAATAACCGTCCCCTTGCGTCCCCTTGTCTCCACCGCGGGCCTGTTCGAGACGCCCGGTCGATCGCCTGCCCTGTGCCGGTGAAGTAATTACCGTTTCGATCCTCCGAAGAAGTACGTGAACGGCGTGTCCGCCATCATGTCGATATCGAACGCATCCTGCCAATCAAGCGCGGCGTCTTTCGCGGGAAGCAGGTCGCTTGTAACATCGTGCGGTACGTTCGCATGATGCGCGTTGAGCGTTTCGCGGCTCATGCCGTGTGCGACCAGGAACCTTCCACCGGGTACAAGTAGGGATGCGGCCGCCTTGACGAGCGCCTTCTTGTCGAGGATGTGCGGATAGGCGTTGTAGATGACCACGACGTCAAAGGGCTCGTCATCTTCGAAGTCGATGACGTCTTGGCATTCGAAGCGCAAGCGGTCCTCGGGAACGTCCTCGAACTGCATGCGCGCATGTCTGATCATCTCCGAGGACACGTCGAGGGCGACGACGGATGACGCGCCCAGTTCGAGATAGGCGCGCTCCATGATGCCGGCTCCGCAACCGACGTCGAGCACGCGCGATTCCCCATGTACGGATGCGAGTTGGGCGATCATGAGGTGCTTCGTACCGGCCGGCTCTGCCTGCTCGACCCAGTTCGCAGCGCGTTCGTCGAAGTAAGATCCAATTTTGCCGATGCTCATTACGGGCCCTTTCTAATCAAACAATCCGAATGAGACAGTTGTTCTGAGCAACTGTCTCATTCGCTTTTCTTTGGCACTACGAGGAAGCTGTCCTCGTATGCGATGAGATCGATGGATACGTCGTAGACGTCCTCGATGGTTTCCTTGGTTATGATTTCGCGGCCGCCACTTGCGCGCACATTTCCGTCTTTGAGCATGAGAAAGCGGTCGCAGTAGCGTAGCGCGAGATTGATGTCATGTAAGACAGCCGCACAGGCGATGTGCTGCTCGTGTGCCGCTTTGCTGACGAGCTCCATGACCTCGATTTGGTTTGCCATGTCGAGGTTGTTCGTGGGCTCGTCAAGAAGCAACACGTCGGTCTCCTGCACGAGTGCGCGGCCGATCACGACCTTCTGATGCTCGCCGCCCGAAAGCTCGTCAAGATACCTGAGGGCAAGCGGTCCGAGGCCCAGCTCATCGATGACGCGATCGACGATGGCGAAGTCCTCGTCGGTTGGCGCGGCCTTGATATAGGGCTTGCGACCGAGGAGTAGCGCATCGTAGACCGTCACGCCATGGGCGTGCGAATGCTGCGCCACCAAGGCAATCTTCGTGGCGCGCTCTTCGCGCGAATACCCATTCAGGGGTGCGTTATCAAGGAGAACTTCGCCTTTCTGGGGACGGATGATGTCATCGAGACAGGAAAGCAGCGTCGATTTGCCGCATCCGTTGACGCCGAGGATGGCCAGAAAGGAGCCAGGTTCTATGCTTGCGCTGATTTTCTCGAGAATCTGGGTTTGGCTCGTGTAGGCATAGGCAATGTCACGAGCCTCGAGGATGATCCCCTCCGTATGCCTCGGGGCGCGGCTCATCGATGTGCTCCTCGCATGAGTAGGTACAGAAAGAGGGGTGCACCTACGAATGACGTAATCGCGCTGATTGGTAATACGACGGAGGTGACTGCCATGCGCGCAATTATATCGGAGAGAAGCAGGACGGCCGCGCCCGCAAGCGCCGAGGAGGGGAGGAGGTAACGGTAGTCATTGCCAATGAGGTGTCGCATGATGTGTGGAGCGACCAGGCCGATGAAGTTGATCGTTCCGCAAAACGCGATGACTGTCGAGGAAGCGAAAGCGCCGATGATCATGTTGACCAGGCGCGTACGCTTGACGTTGAGCCCAAGCCCATGTGCGGTGCCCTCGCCGGATTCCATTGCGTTGAAGTTCCAGCGGTTGAGGTAGAAGAAGACGAATGCCGCTAGCGCAACGATGGCCATGATAGCGATTTCGCGATACGAAGTGCGCCCGAGGTCACCGAAGGTCCAGAACACGACGGCGGCGACTTGCGTGTCCGTCGCGAAGTACTGGATGAGGGCAGTCGCGCCCGTGAAGAGTGCGGATAGCGCGACGCCTGCGAGTACGATGCTCTCGGGTGTCATGTCGCGAAAGCGCGAGAGCGCGAGGATGATGAGCGTCGAGGCGATGGCCCCGGCAAACGCGCAGATGACGGTGAGGTAGGGGTTGCTTGCTCCCAAACCCTCGTATGCTGCGGCAGACGAGCCCATTCCCAAGACGATGATGGCAATCGAGGCGCCGAAGGCGGCTCCCTGCGATATGCCGAGCGTGCTTGCGGAGGCGAGGGGGTTGCGCAGCACGCTCTGGAATGCGCAGCCAGCCAAAGCTAATGCAATACCACCTACGATTGCGGTGAGCACGCGCGGCATGCGCAGGTTCCATACCACGATCAGGTCATGGGTACTGCCCTGGCCTACGAGCGCCGCGAGCACATCGAGAGGAGAGAGATCAGCCGTGCCGAGCATGATGGAGACGACGACGAGAACGAGAAGGAGCAGCGCAAACAGGAAGATTACCAGGCGCTTGTATCTAATATAGCCGTGATATTGTTCTCTGTATGAGGGCGGCGCATGCGCGGCATGCGCCGTCCTCATGTCCTCGGGATTCATTGTCTCGTGCTCCCAAACTCGGATTTGCGATGCCTAGAACGAGATCTTGCCGAAGTTGAGACCCGCGGCGTGGAGCTGGTCGTAGCAATCCACGCCGAGCATCGTCGCCAGGATCTCGCGATACATGCCCTCGAGGTCAACGTTCGAGAACGCGTCGGGATACACGGTCGCGCCGTTGAAGTAGGCATCGCAGATGGCGACCTCGATGTTGGTGCCGTTCATGTTGTACGAGGGTTGGGTGTAGAGGTTGCCGGTCTGGAATGCCTTGAGGTTGTCGAAGAACGCCTGGTTGGAAGCGTAATCCTTCTGCATCAACTCCATATTGCCCGCATTGAGGAACATGTAGTCGGGATTCCACTCGCCGAGCTGTTCGAGCGTAACCTCGATGGACCCGGACTGGGTAGCCTCGTCGGCGACGTTATCGATATGCACGACCGTGAAGGGAGGATACTGCGCATAGGTGCCGCCGAAGCTCTTGGCGCCCTTGTAGTTCACGGCACCGGCATAGCAAGTGGGCTTGTCCGCATCGGGGATGTTCGCGGTGCGGCTGTCCAGGTCGGCTTGCCAGCCGTTCATCTTGTCGACAACCTGCTTTGCATGATCAGCGGTTCCGAGTACGTCACCAACGACTTCGATGGACTTGAACACGTCTTCGGTGAATATCTGGTCCTGGTAGGAGATGCCGATGACGGGGATGTCGAGCTGGGCCTGCAAGTCGTCGCACTCCTGGGCGGAGCGACTCGAGATGATGACATCGGGATTCAGCTCGAGCATGGCCTCGCCATCGACGCTCGTCTCCACAAGGTGATTGCCGTTGGATGTTGTGGGAAGGCTCGTGAAAAGCTCTTCGTAGGCAACCGTGTAGGGACGGGAAGCGGAAACGGGGTTCTCTTTCTCGGTTACGGCGATGAGCTTATCCTGGCCTCCGGCGTAGACGACGAAACGCGCGGCACTTCCGACCGTGGCGCAGGTCTGGACGTCGGCGGGAATCGTTACCGTGCGTCCGTAGACATCGGTGATCTCTCGTGTGTCACCGTTGCCCTGCGTGTCCGATGCGCAGCCCGCCAGTGCGAGTGCCAGAAGGCAAAATGCCAGGATGGCAACGAGTGTCCTTTTCATGTGCATCCCTCTCATCCAATTCCAGTGTTACGAATTGCGAATTGAGGTTACCATAAGCACGACTTGAGTGTTACGAATTGATAATACGTCACATGATAAACGGTGAGCGCGGCCAATCATGAGTTGAGTGGTCATTTAAGGACAGAAAAACGCAAAAACCCAAATAGTGTTCAAAAACTAATAAAAATCTGTTAATTTGAACATATGCTGAGACGACGCCGTTCGTGGCATTACGTTGCGACGGGTATGAAGAATAGAAGGGCAGTATGGATTCGAGTACGGCAAACGCGGGCGCACTGGGCAAGAACCAGTTCGTCGTGCTGCTCAGGTTGCTGCACGAGCCGGGGCTTTCCCAGCGGACGATCGCCGAGCGCACGGGTCTTTCGGTGGGTACGGTCAATTCCTCGGTTCGCCAGCTCGTCGAGCACGGCGACCTCGAGAAGGACGCGTCCGGAAACCTTTGCGTGACCGATCTGGGCGTTCGTTCCCTCGAGCCGTATCGGGTCGACAACGCGATCATCCTCGCAGCTGGGCTCTCCACGCGCTTTGCCCCGATTTCCTACGAGAAGCCCAAGGGGCTCTTGCGCGTACGAGACGAGGTCCTCATCGAACGCCAGATTCGCCAGCTCAAGGAGGCGGGCATCGACGATATCACCGTCGTCGTGGGTTACAAGAAGGAGTACTTCTTCTATCTGGAGGAGCTCCTTGGCGTTGATATCGTCGTGAACGAGCACTACGCGACGAGGAACAACCACTCGTCTCTCATGGTCGTGCTCGATAGGCTCAAACGCACCTACATCTGTTCGTCGGATAACTACTTCGTCGACAATCCGTTCGATTCCCACGAGCATGGCGCCTATTACGCGACGCAGTACGCGAAGGACGCGACCGACGAATGGTGCGTGCGCCTGGGGAGCGGCGGCCGTATCGTGGGCGTGACCATCGGCGGGGCCGATTCGCAGATCATGCTCGGCCATGTCTTCTTCGACGAACCTTTCTCCCGTCGCATGGCCCAGATCATCCGCGACGAATGGGACCTGCCCGTGACGAGGGACAAGCTGTGGGAGAACCTGTTCATCGATCATATCGACGAGCTGCACATGGTTGCCCGGCCCTATCCCGCCGAGATGATTCACGAATTCGACGCTCTCGACGATTTGCGCGAATTCGACCCCACCTTCATCGAGAACGTCGACTCGCTCGCCTTTGACAACATCGTGTCCGCCCTCGGCTGCGAGAAGGCCGACATTCGTGACGTGTATCCGCTCAAGCAGGGCCTGACGAACCTTTCGTGCCACGTGCGCGTGGGCGATGGGGAGTACGTGTACCGTCATCCCGGCGTGGGGACCGAGAACCTCATCGATCGTGACGCGGAGCTTGCCGGACTCAACATCGCGCGCGAGCTCGGCCTCGACAACACGTTCATTACCGGGGATCCGAAGACGGGGTGGAAGCTCTCGCATTTCGTGCCCGATTGCACGCAGCTCGACCCACACGAGAGCGGACAGACTCGACGCGCCATGGAAATGGCGCGGGCCCTGCACGAGGCGGATGCGACGCTCGAGCGCAGCTTCGACTTCTATGCCGAATCCAAGCGCTACGAGGCGCTATTGCGCGAGCGCTGCGGCGTCATCGACGTTCCCGGCTTCGAGGATATGGCCGCGCGCATGGAGCGGCTGCACGATTTCGCGATGACTGACGAAACGTACACATGCCTGTGCCATAACGACTTCTTCCATTTGAACTTTCTGGTGGGAAAGGATGACAGCATCTCGCTCATCGACTGGGAATACGCGGGCATGTCGGACTACGCGAACGACTTTGGCACCTATACCGTCTGCTGCGAGCTCTCGACCGAGGAAGCCGAGGAGGCGTTGTCGTTCTACTTCGGGCGCACGCCCACGTTCGAGGAGCTGCGTCACAACTTCGCGTACGTGGCATTCGCCGGTTGGTGTTGGTACGTATGGTCGCTCATGAAGGAAGCCGAGGGCGACGTGGTGGGCGAATGGCTCTACATCTACTATCGCTATGCCAAGCGGTACCTGAACATGGTTTTGCCCTGGTACGAGCAGGGAAGGCGCGTCTAGGCGCCGGTGACTTCGATGGTGTCAAGCGCTCCGGTCGCAACGGACAGCGAAGGCGGGGCGAGCACGAGGAGGATGCGAAATGGGTGCGTTCGGTAAGGTCAAATACGGTCTCACGAGCGGTGTGCTATGGGGACTCGACACGGTCATCCTGGGCATTGCGCTCACGATGTCTCCCTATATCGGCACGCTCGAGGCGTTCGCGTTTGCCGCGATCGCGTCGTCGGCGCTGCATGACATCTTCTGCGCCTTGTGGCTTGCGCTCTACATGGGTGTGCGTGGGCGTCTCAAGGACACGTGGGCTGCGCTGCGCACCCGTAGCGGCAAGGTGGTCGTGCTCGGCGCGTTGCTGGGTGGCCCGGTTGGCATGACCGGTTACGTCATCGCCATCAACAACATCGGTGCGGGGTACACGGCCATCATCTCGGCGTTCTATCCGGCCGTGGGCGCGATCCTCTCCTTCATCATTCTCAAGGAGCGCATGAACGTAAAGCAGCTCGTTGCGTTTGCCTGCGCGCTCGGTGGCATCGTCGCCATGGGCGTGCTTTCCCTCACCGATGCCGAGACGGTGGGAGATCCCGTCATCGGCCTCGTGGGCGCGGCTGCCTGCGTGCTTGGCTGGGGAAGCGAGGCCGTGCTCTGCGGATGGGGCATGCGCGATGACGCGGTCGATAACGAGACGGCGCTGCAGATCCGCGAGACCACGAGCGCGCTCGTCTACGCCATCGTCGTGCTTCCGGCATTCGGCGCATGGGCGTTCACGGCAAGCGCCTTCCCGTCGCTGGCGACGGGCGTCGTCGCGCTGGCCGCGCTGGCGGGCACGACCTCGTACCTCTTCTACTACAAGTCCATCAGCTCGCCTCTGGGCGCGGCGAAGTCCATGGCGCTCAACATCAGCTATTCGGCATGGGCGGTGCTCTTCGCGTTCGTGCTGCAGGGCACGGTGCCGACGCTCGCCTCGGTCGTGTGTTGCGTCGTCATCCTGGCAGGCACGATTCTCGCCGCAAGCGACTGGAACGAGCTCTTCAGCCGCGGTTCGCGGCAGGTCGACGAGGCATAGGTTGTGGAGTTGCTGCCGGGATGAGACAGCGTCCCTGAGCAACTGTCTCATCCCATCCCCTCCCCTATGCCTCATTCGGGCGCGATACGGTTTGCCAGGTTGGTCACCGCGCTCGCGGCGGCGCCGAGCGAGCCGTCCGTGTTTTCCGATAGGGCCTTGACGAAGGAGCGTGCCGCGGAAACGAGGATCTTGCGCGTGGGGCGATCGATCTTGCGCGACGCTTCGAGTATGAGCGACAGGCCCCTGGGACCTCCGTTGAGGATGTCGATGGGGTTTTGCGCGTGCGAGACCTCGATGGCCTGGAAGAACGCGTCGACGATTTCCTCGCGCTCGGCGTCATCGTATCCCGAGAGCCATGCGTGCAATGTCCTGGCGGTTGCCTTCGTCGCCTCGGGGAGATTGGGCAGATAGACGAAATCCGCAAGCTCCTCGTCAACCTCCCAGGTGAACGCGCTGTGTTGGTCAAGACCGCTTGCGCTGCTCATCGCGACGTAGACGGGCGCCTCCGATTCGAGCATGATGCCGACAAGCGACTCCTCGGGCACGACCTTGACGAGCTTGCCTCTCAACGGGGCGTAGTCGTCGGCCGTGAAGATGCCGGCCTTGAATCCGGGGCCGTCGAGGTTGTAGACGCGCTCGATGCGCTCCTGGACGGCGGGCGAGCAGCGAAGCGCCGCGTATTCGGCGAGGTTACCGCCCTTGGAGTGGCCGACGACGTAGAGCCTTTCGGGCAGGTACGTCTGGCTGGCGACGGTCTCGAGGTATTCCACCGCAAGGTCCTGCGCGGGGACGGGCGTCGTGAAGGCCATGTTGAAGTCCTCGCGCCAACCGATGGTCGAGGTGTCGGTTCCGCGAAATGACACGCAAGTGAACATGTCCTTGTAGACGAAGGTCATGGCTCCGAATTGGGTCTGTCGCATCGTGTCGAAGACGGCGTGGTAGTTGAGGGCCGTCATATCGCGAAAGCGCGGACTCGCCGCTATGCCGAGCAGTGCACCCGCGGCCTTTGCCGGATCGAGCAGGTTGGAGAACATGACCGGGTAATGTTCGGCCTGGAGCATCCGCGAGAAGATGACGCCACGCGTGCGTGGCTTGAGCAACGCGTGCAGGCCCCGCTGGTTGGCGTCGCCGGGAAGCAGCGGCACGACGTCCTTGGCATGAATCATGGCGATTTGGGAGAGCACGGTGGCGTCGAGCGTGCAGAAGGGCATGCGCTCGAACGGTGCGAACTGCTCTGCGAGGTAGTCTGTCATGTACGGCATGGGCGTGACCTTTTCCTAGGCGGGATTGACGTGAATCATGACGTGCTTGACCTCGGGAAACGCATGCTCGATATCATCATGGACGCGTTCGGCGATGGCGTGGGCGTCCGTCAGCTGCATCGAGCCGTCGATTGCGATTTCCATGTCGATGTAGACCTTGTCCCCGAACATGCGCGTGCGCAGCATGTCGATGTGTTCGACCTGGTTCTCGGCATCGACGAGCTGGCGAACCTCCTCCTCGAACTGCTCCCCGCAGGAGGTGTCGAGCATCTTCTTCAGGGCGTCGTAGATGATCGAGATGCCCTGCTTGAGGATGAACAGGCAGATGACGACGCTGGCGATGGGATCGAGCACGGGATAGCCGAGCATCGAGCCGCCGACTCCGACGAGCGCGCCGATTGAGCTCATCGCGTCGGAGCGATGGTGCCAGGCGTCCGCCTCGAATGCCGACGAGCGAATGACGCGCGCCCAGTGGCGCGTGTACCAGAACATGCCCTCCTTGACAGCGATGGAGACGATGGCTGCGACGAGCGCGATCATGCCGGGGATGGGCAGACTCTCGTAGTTGCCCGCGAGGATCTTCTCGAGGCCGACCCAGCCGATGCCGACGCCCGTCACCAGCAGGATGAGGCCGAGCACGATGGCGGCGAGGCTCTCGATGCGCTCGTGTCCGTAGGGATGGGACGCGTCGGCCTCACGCCGGCCGAACCTGACGCCAAGGAAGGCGATGAAGGTCGCGAAGACGTCCGAGAGGGAGTGGACGGCGTCGGAGACCATGGCGCTCGAGTTGCCCATGATGCCCGCGATAAACTTGAACGCCGACAGGAAGACGTTGCCGATGATGCCCACGAGCGAGAGCTTGCGGATGACTGCCGTCTCGTCGGGCTTCGTGTCTTTCTCGTTCGCCTTCATGTCTCCCGATACCTTGCGTGTCGCATTAATGTGAACCCCCGGCCAGTTTTGCTGCCCGGGGGTTCAATGATACCGCTCTTACTCGCCAGTTGGCGGTTCCTTGCCCGTTTTGCCCTTGCGTGCCATTCCGTATTGGATGACGAAGACGGCGACGATAATCGCGATGCCAATCACGTCCGTGATTGATTCGGGAACCATGAGCGCGAGGCCGCCGGCTATGAGGACGATGCGCAGGAGCATGGGTATTCGCTCGAAGAGATTGCCGTTGAGGCCGGCTGCGATGCCGAAGAGGCCCACAAGCGAGGTGATGATCGGGATGATGATTTCCCACCAATTGCTCATTCCGTCGAGCAGCATGATTGGATTGAAGGCGAAGATGTAGGGCACGATGAACGCGGCGATGGCGATCTTGCTTGCCGTGAAGGCCGTCTTCATCGGATTTGACTTGGCGATGGCGCTGCCCGCGTATGCCGCCAGCGCGACAGGTGGCGTGATGTCGGCCACGATGCCGAAGTAGAAGACGAAGAAGTGCGCGGCAACGGCCGGGATTCCGAGCTGGATGAGGATCGGCGCGCAGGTTGAGGCCATGATGCAGTAGTTCGCCGTGGTGGGGACGCCCATGCCCAGGATGATGCAGCACAGCATGGTGAGCACGAGGCCGATCATGGTCGCGTCGCCGGCGAAGTTGACGATGGCGTTGATGAGCGTGCCGGCCAGGCCCGTGACGGTGATGCAACCGGCGATGAGGCCGGCCATGGCGCAGGCGACGGCCACGGAAACGCAGCTGCGGGCACCGGCGATGAGGGCGTCGTAGCCCGTGGCCAGCGCCACCTTGAGCGAGTCGACGAAGACGTTGCCGACGGTCTGACCCTCGGAACGCTCCTTGACGCCGGTCACGAAGAAGTTGATGAAGCCGATGACGAAGGCGCCCAGGATAGAGATGGCAGCCGATACGGCCATGGTGCGCGCACCCGAGGCGACGAGCCAGACGAGCAGCACGAGCGGAATGACGAGGTAGCAGTTCTTGCCGAGGTAGCTCCATTTGGGAAGCTCGGCACGCGGGATGCCCTCGAGCTGGAGCTTCTTCGCCTCGAGATGCACGGCGAGGAAGATGCCCGTGAAGTAGAGCAAGGCGGGGATGATGGCCTTGGCGGCGACCTCGATGTAGGGGATGCCCATGTACTCGGCCATCAAGAAGGCGGCGGCGCCCATGATGGGCGGCATGATCTGGCCACCCGTCGAAGACGCGGCCTCGACGGCACCGGCGAACTCGGGCTTGTATCCCGTCTTCTTCATCATGGGGATGGTGACCGATCCGGTCGTGACGGTGTTGCCGACCGACGAGCCGCTCACCATGCCGCACAGGGCGCTTGAGATGACGGCGACCTTCGCGGCGCCGCCGCTCGACCAGCCGGCGATGCGGTTGGCGAACGATATGAAGAAGCCCGCGATGCCCGTGCGCTCGAGGAAGGCGCCGAAGATGATGAAGAGGACGATGTAGGTATAGCAGACGTTGATGGGCGTTCCGATGATGCCGTTGGTGGTGTAGAACATGCGATAGACGACGGTACGCAGGGCGAGCATGAGGTCCATGCCTCGGTCGACCACGAAGAAGTAGAAGGCGTAGACGAGCAGGGCGGCCACCACGAAGATGATGGGCAAGCCGACGCTGCGACGGCAGAGCTCGGCCACGACGAGAATGCCGACGATGCCGATGACGATCATCACCTCGTCAATGCGCGTGCCCAGCTTGATGATGGGCAACGCGTTGAACGCGAAGTAGAAGAAGCAGGCGGCTCCGATGATCATGAGCAGGATGTCGTACCAGGGAATGTAGTTGGTGCGGACCTTCTTCTTGTTGGCGGGATATACCAGAAAGCCGATGATGACGATGCATCCGAGGAAGAGTGTGAGCCTGATCTCGGGTAAAGCCGTGCTGAACAGCGTCATGCCGATGCAGTAGACGGAGAAGACGGCCATGATGGCCCTGACGATGATCTTGGGGACGCCCTCCCAGATGCGCGTGTTGGACTCGCGGTCGAACTTGCGCAGGATCTGCTCGGCCTCGTCGGTCTCGACGGGAGCGGCGGCCTTGTCCATGATGATGTCCGCGCCCTCTTCGGTCGCGATACCCGTCTCGATTTCCTCGCCGACGAGGTCGGAATCCTCGATGGCCTCGAGGGTCTGCTTTGTGGTCTGGTCCGGTGCGCCGGGGTGGGGCGGAAGGTCGACGACGGTCTCGCGCACGTCGACGTCCTGTTGCGCGGTGGGCGCGACGCCGGTCTTCTTTCTTTTGACCCTGTTACTGATTCTGCTTTCCCTAGCCCTGTGGACCATACGGTTCTCCCTCAAAACGCATCGAAGCCATGATGGAAGGCAGGTGCGCCCCTCGCGTCATGGCTTCGACTTAGATCAAAACGCTTGATGGCCTAGAAGACCATCACCTCAAGACTACTTCGTGGGAACGGTGATGTTCTTTTCCGCGAAGTACTTGGCGGCACCGGGATGATACGGGACGCTCGCGACGGACGCACCCTTCTCGAGGCTGATTTCGGCGTACTTGGCATGATTCTCGATGAGGTCGGGCGCGTTGTCAAAGATGTCGGCCGTGATGGCGTAGACGTCTTCCTCGGAGACTGCGTTGTCGACGATGATGACGGCGTCAACACCGACGGTCACCACGTCGGAATCCTGGCCGGAGTAGGTGCCGGCAGGGATGACCGCCTCGGAGTAGAAGTTGTTCTCGGCGATCAGCTGCTGGATGTGAGCCTGGTCGAGCGAGATCAGGTAGGCCTGCTTGGTGGTGGACAGGTCGGTGATGGCCGTGGTGGGAGCACCGGCGACGATGAAGGCAGCGTCGATCTTGCCGTCCTTGAGCGCGTCGGCAGAATCACCGAAACTCTGGTAGGTCGGGTTGATGTCGCTCTCGCTCAGACCATAGGCACCCAGGATGTCGATGGCGTTGAAGTACACGCCCGATCCGGCGGCGCCGATGGAGACGTTCTTGCCCGCGAGGTCGGCAACGGACTTGATGTTGGGATCGCAGGTCACGATCTGCACCTGCTCCTGATACAGTGCGCCGAGCGTGGAGAAGGTGGTGACGGGCTTGCCCTCGAACAGGTTGGTGCCGTCGTAGGCGTAGGCCATGACGTCAGATTGAGCAAAGCCGAGCTCGGCGGTGCCGTCCTCGAGCTCCTGGATGTTGGCCTGCGAGCCACCGCTCGAGGCAGCCGTGATGCTCACGTCGGTGTTGTTGGTCGCATGCTGCGCGATGACGGAACCGAAGGCGTAGTAGGTGCCGGACTCGCCGCCGGTCACGAAGCGCAGGCTACCGCCGTTGTCGGCGCTGGAGCTACTGCTCGAGCTACCGCCGCCGCAGCCGACCAGGGCGAAGGAAAGCGCCAGGGCCAGGGCGATGACGCCCGCGACTGAGGCGAACCTCTTCTTGTTCATTTTCACGATGATCTCTCCTCTTCACGTGGAAACAAAGCCATGCATGTTTTGAGTATGCACGGAAAACTCTATGCATTATATCTGCAAATTATTGCGTCAATTGTTTCATTAAAGAAACAGATTACGGTTTGGTGGCATTCGGGTGTCCGATTTGCCGTATGGGTACGAAAGACTTTATCGCTTTTGGCGTATAATCATGGCGCTAGGGAACGTCGCGGTTGGTTTCGAGACGGGAGGCCGTCATGTCCAAGAACATTCTGCTCGTCCATGCGAGTCCGCGTTCGGGCGGAAACTCGAGCATCCTCGCCGACTGGTTCGAGCGCGGGGCGCTCGAGGCGGGCAACGAGGTCACGCGCGTCGAGGTGGGACATGCGAACATTTCCGGCTGCATGGCCTGCGAGTACTGCTTTTCGCACGATGGCGCATGCGTCCAGGATGACGACATGCAAAAGTTCTATCCGCTGCTGCACGAGGCGGACGTGATCGTGTACGCGACGCCCATGTACTTCTACAACTTTCCCGCGCAGCTGCGCGCCTTCCAGGATCGCATGTTCTGCGGTGTCACAAAGCCCTTCGGCATTACGGCCACCGCCTTGCTGCTGTGCTTCGAGGACAAGGACGTCTCGACGTGCGATCCTGTCGTCGACAGCTACCGCGTGGCGGCCAATTACTGCAAGCAGGAGAATCTCGGCGAGGTCATCGTCAACAACGTCTACGAGAAGGGCGCCATCGAGGGCAACCCCGGGCTGCAGAAAGCCTACGAGCTCGGCCTGAGCATCAAGTAGACGGGGAGAAGACGATGGACGACATGCCCGCATCGATCCTGGTCGTGGCCAATCCGGCCGCCGGCAATGGCACGGGTACGCAGGCAGCACGCCGGGCCGTCGGCGAGTTCGAGGCGGCGATTGCCGGCGGGAGGGCAGCCCCGTTTCTTGCCGGCGTCGAAGTGGACGCCGCTTTCCTGAGCTCGGCCGACCAGACGCGCTCTCTCATAGAGGGCTCCGCCGATCGGCGGGCCATCGTCGCCGTGGGCGGTGACGGGCTCGTGCATCTGGTGGTAAACGCCCTCATGGCGATCGTGCCGGAGCGACGACCGGCTCTCGCGGTGGTGCCCGCCGGGACGGGCAACGACTATGCCCGCGCGCTTGGCCTGCCACTCGACCTGAAACGCTCCGTGCACGTCATTTTGCAAGCCAGCCCGCGCCCCGTTGACCTGGGACTGTGCAACGGCGAGTATTTTGCCGAGACCCTCTCGTTCGGTCTCGATGCCGCCATCGCGCTCGATACCGTGCGTCGGCGCGAGGAGACCGGGCGCTCGGATGCGGGCGTGTACTTCGCGAGCGGCATCGACCAGCTGACGCATAACCTGGTGTCGCGGAATTACCACGGCAATCTGGACGGGCATCCCATAGAGGGCACGAGTGTCACCTTTGCCGTGCAGGTCGGGCCGTACTATGGCGGCGGGTTCAAGATTTGCCCGGAGGCAAAGATAGACGACGGCGTGCTCGATCTGTGCATTTCGCACCCGCCGGTAAGTGTCGCCCGGGCAATCTACATCTTCATGCGCGCGAAGAACGGCAAGCACGTGCATATGAAGCCCATGGAATTCGCACGTGCGCGGCATGCCCTCATCGAGTTCGACGAGGAGCCGCCTTGTCAGATCGACGGCGAGCCGTTGCACGCCACGCGCTTCGATATCACCTGCGAGCACCAGGCGCTGCGCGTGCTGACCTGAGGTGATGAGACAGTTGTTCGATGAGACAACGTCCCTGAGCAACTGTCTCATCTCGCCACTACAGCAGCGTTGCGTTCAACAGCACGGGGTTGTGGTCGGTGAACTCGAAGTCCGCGTCGATGGTCTCGAGCGTGTCGATGCGTACGTTATCCGAGACGATGAATCCGTCGATCATGTAGAACTGGAAGTTCGCCGAGCCGTCATAGGGACGGTCGAGCGAGCGGCAAGTGGGCGTCGCGTTGTCCATCACCGCCGTAAGGCCGTCACCCAGCGAACTCACGTCGATGTAACCGCATTGCCACAGGTCGTCGTCTTGTAGCGGATACATGGACGTGTCCACGTTCGAGAAGCTCTGGTTGAAGTCGCCGCCGGCGATGACGTAGTTGCCCCTCGCGCGCTCTTCCTGCAGCAGCTGGGCGAGCTGCGCCGTCTGCGCCGCCTTGCCCTCGCCGTCGTCATAAGCCTCGAGGTGCAGGTTCACGAGCACGAGCTCGGCGGTGCCGCCCTGTATGGGCACGCGTTCGACGAGCAAGCAGCGTTTGAGGTTGCCCAAGCGCACGGGCCAGGAGAACGGGCAGGGGAGCTGCACGCGTTCGGCGCTGCTCGGCTGCATGCGCGAGAGCGTCATAATGCCACTTTCGACGGCGCCGATGGGCGGCAGGGGATAGGGGACGTAGGCCACGTCGTAGTTGAGGGCGTAGGCCGATGCGTACGCGGGGGCAAACGCCGTGGCGATGCGCGCCCGTTCGTTGATGCCATACGTGCGCTCGGAATCCTGATCGACCTCCTGGAGGAAGATGAAGTCGGGGTCGAGGGCAGCGAGTTCGTCTTCGATGCCGGCGAGGTTCGCCAGGACGCCATCATGCGAGACGGTACGCACACCATCGCCGCCATCCATGAAGAAGTCTGCTTGCCTGGAGAGACCGCCGTAGCCCGCGTTCCAGGTGACGACGCTGACGCTTTGCCCGGGCTCGAGCGTTTCCCGGGCCACGCCATGAATCTCGATTTCCTGCGTGGCGGGCGGATTGTATTCCGTGACGGTGAGGAAGGCGACCAATGCGAGGATGAAGACGACGAGTATCGCGACGATGATGCCGATGACCTTTCCCGTCTTGCGGGCGATGGATGCTGCCATGGATGGTCCGCCTTTCGTGTGTTGTGCGCGTCTGCTCATTTTATACTGTGCAAGATTAGCTTGCATTGTTCTGTCATTTCGACCGGAGGCGCATGGCGCCGTAGCGGAGAAACCTATGACGAGAGGAAAATGAGACAGTTACTCTGAGCAACTGTCTCATTCCCAAGGTCAGAGTAGGAGAGAGTAGATCATGAGCATACAGACCACGCTGTGCTACATAGATGACGGAAGCGCCTACCTCATGTTGCATCGCGTGAAGAAGGAACATGACGTCAACAAGGGCAAGTGGATCGGCATCGGCGGCAAGTTCGAGCCCGACGAAAGCCCCGAGGAATGCATGATGCGCGAGGTGCACGAGGAGACGGGCCTGGCGCCGCGCGCATGGCGCTACCGTGGTATCGTCACTTTCGTCTCTGGCCGCTGGGTGACCGAGTACATGCACCTCTTTACGATCACGGACTGGACCGGCACGGTACGGAGCTGTAACGAGGGCATATTAGAATGGGTGCCCAAAGACGAGCTCCTGGATTTACCGCATTGGAAGGGCGACGAGGCGTTTCTCAAGCTCATTGCCGACCCCGAGCAGCCCTTCTTCTCGCTCAAGCTCGTCTACGACGCAAATGACGAACTCGTCGAGGCAAGCCTGGACGGCGAGCCCCTCGACCTCGTAGATTGGAACTGGGCATGAACGTCATCGACATGAAGCGCGACCACGTGGTTCGCGCCACCGCAGCCAACGGGACCATCCGCGCCTTCGCCGTGTACTCGCGCGGGCTCGTGGAGGACGCGCGACGCATGCACGAGCTGTCACGTACGGCCACGGCCGCCCTGGGTCGCACGCTCACGGCCGCCGCCATGATGGGGACCATGATGAAGGGCGACAAGGACGCGCTCTCCATCGTCTTCAATGGCGATGGGTCGTTGGGTAACATCACCGTGACGGCGAAGTCGGATGGTAGCGTCAAGGGCTATGTGGGCAATCCGCAAGCCTCGCTTCCCTCCAAGGTGGGCGAGAAACTCCGCGTGGGCGAGGTCGTGGGCAAGGGCACGCTGCGCATCATCTACGACCTGGCGATGCGCGAGCCCTATAGCGGCGTCGTCGAGATTCAGTCCGGCGAGATCGCCGACGACATCGCGTACTACCTCACGTCGAGTGACCAGATTCCCTCGGCGGTCTCGTTAGGCGTGCTGTTCAACGACGATAGCTCCGTGCGCGAGGCCGGTGGCTTCATCGTCCAGCTCATGGATGGGGCGACCGACGAGACAGCCGCGCTGCTCGAGGAACGTATCGCGTCTCTGCCGAGCGTCACGACGATGCTCTCCGAGGGAGAGACGCCCGAGAGCATCCTGGAACGGATCTTGGGCGACATGGACTTGCAGATTCTCGAGGACGGTCCCGTGGCGTTTCGCTGCGACTGCACGCGCGAGCGCACGCTCAAGCTGCTCTCGCTCGTGAGTGCCGACGAGCTGCAGGACATGGTCGACGAGGGCGAGGACGTGGAGATGGTCTGCGCGTTCTGCAACAGCAAGTACCAGTATTCGCCCGATGAGATTGCTGCGCTGATCGAGGAGTGAAGGGCTAGAACGCGGGCACGGATGAGGGCGGGGTTTTCCTGATGGTGAAGAAAAGAGCCTGTGCGAGGAACGTGTCTATGCAGAAAATGGTGAGGATTATAAGGTGTGCCTTTCGTTGTAAGGTGAATGAATTGCTGTAAAGCGCTCTGAATCTTTAAAACCTGACAGAAGCCAGGTTTTAAGAGGCCGTATTGTTCCAAGGCAGTGCGCTCTCGTTGTACCCGCGACTAGAAAGCTCATGGTTGCAGTAAAGGACAATCATGCGGATTTTTTCCATCGTCCTTATAGGATTGAAGCCGAGGGCTGCGCAAAGCGAGAAGGCGAGATCTATATATATCCTGATGTAGTCGTTGCAGTTGTCCACCACCGAATCGGAAGATGAGCACTCGATCAGCTTCGCGAGTGTAAAAGGAATGCTTTCTCTAAATTCGTTCCATTTTGCAGATCCGAGCATTTCTACAATTTGGTCATATACATCCATTCCGTAACCTTCTCCAACAATGTTGTCGAGGAGTTTGAGTTCGTTCATTCTGATGCCTGATCCGAGAGGCCAACCTTCGTCTAGCGCAAAGAGTCCGAACATGAACACATCAAGATGGAAGCTATGCAAGATGTCATCATCGCAACCTTTTCCGATGAGCAGCTCGAACTCGCTGTCGAGACGCTCTCGCAACTTCCTCGCTTCTTCTAATTGTCCGAATGATTCCCTGTCCTGCATGCTCTCCCCCTTGCCTCGGCTTCTTTTATATGGCTACACAGTCTCCGGAAGCCTATTTGTTAATTAATTATCGGGGGGGGGGGGAATTCGTCAAGCAGCTCGTAATGTTATGTTTAGGATGTGCATATTATTCGCAGTGCTTTCCGTGTATAATGTAAACACGTTTACGGATGGAGGCGTCATGACAACGAAGGTCTTTTCAAGCCGTGCGGACGAGGGTCTTCTTGCCTATGCCGATGCGCTCGCCCACAGGGAATACGGGCTGTCTTACGGACAGTACTGTGGCACCGTGTTGCTTGAGGCTATCAAGCGCGATGGGTGCATGCCTCAGCTTGCTTCCAGCGAAGAGCCGGACGCAAAAGCGCAAGCGGCATCGTTTCTCAAGGGCTTTGCCAAGCGCAAGCATGATGCATCCATCGGCAAGATGTCCGACAAGGAGATCCGCGAGCTCATTGCGAGCCGCTATGAGTAGGAAACTACTCCTCGACACAAACGTCTTGCTCGACGTAGCCATGGGTGAGCGTGCGGGGTGGGCAGCGGCCACACTGCTCGTCGACGAGTTCGCCTGCGGTCAGTCCATCGGCTATGTCTCGGCGCTCAGTCTCAAGGACGTGTACTACATTCTCTGCAAATATGCCGACGAGTCGTCAGCTCGTGCCTATGTCCTCGCGGTTATGGATCTGTTCGAGGTTATCCCCATAGACATGGGGCTTTGTCGTATCGCGGCGCAATCCGATGAGCCGGATTTCGAAGACGGGTTGATCCGCGCATGTGCGGAGCATGCGAGCGTCGATTACATCATTTCACGCGATGAGTCGGCATTTGCGAAGTCTTCCATCAAGCGCCTTTCTCCGCGGCAGTATCTCGACGAGTTTTGCGAGGTCGAGGATATAGAGTTGACTGAAGACGATGGACACGAGTAATCGAATCGCCCCGCTACTCCCCAAATAGCGGGGTGGAGAAATAGCGCTCGCCGGTGTCGGTGAGGACGGTCACGACGGTGGCATCCGGCCCCAGCTCGTAGCCGAGCATCATCGCCGCGACGACGTTCGTGCCGCTCGAGATGCCGCACAACAGCCCCTCCTCGCGTGCGAGACGCTGGGCCATGGTGATGGCCTCGTCATCGCTCACCACGCAGGTCGCGTCGATGACGCTGCGGTCGAGGATGGCGGGAATGACGCCATCGCCGATGCCCATCTGCAGGTGCGTGCCGATGTTGCCTCCGGCGAGCATCGCCGCGTTCTCGGGCTCGGCCGCCCAGACGATGGTATCGGGGTTGGCCAGCTTGAGCGCGCTGCCGATGCCCGTGATGGAGCCGCCGGTGCCAAAGCCGCAGGCGAAGCCGTCGATGACGATGCCGGACTCGTTGGCGTCATCGAGGATTTCCACGGCCGTCTGCGCACGTTGGATGGCGACGTTGTCGACGTTCGAGAACTGGTCGGGCATGAAGGCGTTGGGGTCTGCCGCCGTCTGTTCGCGCGCGAGCTCCGCGCACGTCGCGATGGCCTTGCCGATGTCGCCGTCGTCATGGACGAGCTCGATCTGCGCACCGTAGGCCTCGCAGATCTTGCGACGCTCGACCGAGACCGAATCGGGCATGATGATGCGCACGTCGTAGCCGCGTACCGCGCCCACGAGGGCCAGGCCAATGCCCTGGTTGCCGCTCGTCGGCTCGATGATGGTGGTCTTGCCGGGTGCGATCTCTCCGCGTCGCTCGGCTTGGAGGATCATGTTGTACGCCGTGCGCGTCTTGATCGAACCGCCGACGTTGAGTGCCTCGAACTTCACGAGAATCTGCGCGCAGTTCTCGTCGGGAATGTGCCGCAGACGGATGAGGGGCGTGTGGCCCATCGCCTCGAGCACGTTGTCGTAAACCATGACTTCCTCTTACATCATGCTGCCGCGCAGGCGGCTTGCCATGCGAATATCTCCGGAAATTATACGCGAACACCGTCTGGTTGCCGTGAGGCTCCGCTTCCGTTTCCCAACCGTTTTTCTTGGCGATGACGACCATCTTGACTGCCCTGGTCAGTCAAGTTCGCATGGCGACCGTGATACCATATCTAATTACCGCGCTGGGGAGAGCGCACCGGACAAGCGAGGGACGCTATGGCAAAACGAGATAGGTTTTCGAGCAACATCGGCTTTCTGCTGGTAAGCGCGGGTTGCGCAATCGGCCTGGGCAACGTCTGGCGTTTCCCCTACATCACGGGCGAGTACGGTGGTGCGGCCTTCATCCTCATGTACCTCTTCTTCCTCGTGGTGTTCGGGCTGCCCATGCTTTCGATGGAGTTCACGGTCGGACGCGCCAGCCAAAGGTCCATCTCGCGTGCATTCGACGTGCTCGAGCCCGAGGGCACCAAATGGCATTTCATGCGCTGGGTGGGATTCATCGGCAACTTCCTGCTCATGATGTTCTATACCTGCGTCGCGGGTTGGATGCTCAACTACTTCATCAAGATGTCGACGGGCACCTTCGAAGGGCTGAACGTTGCACAGACCGGCGCCGTGTTCGATGCCATGCTCGCCAATCCCGGCGAGGTCGTGGGCTGGACCATCGCCGTGTGCGTCATCGGCATGCTCGTCTGCGCGCTCGGCCTGAACAAGGGTGTCGAGCGCGTCACCAAGTACATGATGAGCGCCCTGTTCGTCATCCTTGTCATTCTCATCATACGCGCCGTCACGCTTCCCGGCGCAGAGGACGGATTGGCCTTCTACCTCATGCCCGATTTCTCGAAGATGTTCGCGAACGGAGCCGCGGGCTTCGGCGATGCCGTCTATGCGGCAATGGGGCAGAGCTTCTTCACGCTGTCCATCGGTATCGGCTCCATGGAGATCTTCGGTAGCTACCTGGGCAAGGAGCGCCGCATCTTTGGGCAGGCGCTTTCCGTCGGCGTGCTCGATACCGTCATCGCGCTCATGGCCGGCCTCATCATCTTTCCCGTCTGCTTTGCCTTCGGCGTCGATCCGGGGAGCGGTCCGGGCCTCGTGTTCGTGACCTTACCCAACGTCTTTTCGCAGATGTGGCTCGGACAGCTCTGGGGCGCGCTTTTCTTCCTGTTCATGTCGTTTGCGGCACTCTCCACGGTGATCGCCGTCTTCGAGAACATCATCCGCATGTTCATGGACTACAAGGGATGGGATCGCCGCAAGGCCGTCTACATCTCGCTCGTCGCCATCGTGATTCTGTCGCTTCCCTGTGCGCTGGGATTCAACGTGCTCTCGTTCGTCTCGATTCCGGGAATCGGCGACATCCAGGGCATCGAGGACTTCATCGTGTCGAGCAATATGCTTCCGCTGGGATCGCTCGTGTTTCTGCTCTTCTGCACGAGAAAGTACGGCTGGGGATGGAAGAACTTCATTGCCGAGGTCGATACCGGCGAGGGAATGAAGTTCCCGAGCTGGATGCGCGGATGGGTCACCTATGGCGTCCCCGTGCTCTTCGTGATCGTGTTCGTTATGGGCTGGGCACCGCTCATCGGTGGTTGGCTGGGCATCTAGCGCGATGAAGTCCCGTCGCTATGTGTTGTTGCCGTGGTGGCGGATGATGTCGACGATGATCCACAGCGTAAGGCCGATGCCGACGCAGTAGCCTGTAAACGACAGCACGGGCAACCCGGCGATCGTCGGCTCTGTGATCGTGCTCACGAGGGCTGCGCTCACGAGCGTGCCAGCCGTGATCATGCCGAGCGTGAGGCGGTTGACGATGCGCGAGATCTTGCTCATGGGCTCCTCGCTGCCCAACATCTCCATGTTGATCTTGAGCTGGCCGCGGCTCAGCATGTGCGTTACGTCGCCGATGTACTCGGTGGCACGTGCCAGGCCACGGGCCGACCGGTCCAGGCTGATGATGAGGTCGCGCGTGATCTGCTTGAACTCCTCGATGGGCGTCTTCTGGCGGCTCAGGTGCCCGTTGATGACATCGACCATGTTGAAACTGCCCACGAAGTTGATGAGCGTGCCCTCGAGCGTGACCAGTCCGCGCGCGACTGCCGTCAGGCAACTTGGCAATTCGAGCTTGCATTCGCGCATGGCGTTGGTGATGTCGGTGAGAAAGGCGCCGATGTCGATCTCGTCCATCTCGGCCGAGGCGTAGCGATCGATGATGCGGTCGAGTATCCCGAGTAGCCGTGGATGGTCGATGGCGTTGACGTCGCCGCCTACCGAGAAGCCGATGAGGGCGTCCTCGAGCATGGTCGAGCTCTCGTGGCCGACGGCGACGATGACGCGCGTGAAGCCCGCGCGCTCCTCCGGCGTGAGGCGGCCCATGTTGCCGAGGTCAAGATAGACGATGCAGCCGTCCATGATCTCGATGTTGCCGGGATGCGGATCGGCGTGAAAGAAGCCGTAATCGAGAATCTGCGTGGCGTAGTTGTCGAGCAGCTTCTCGCCGATTTCGGCAAGGTCATAGCCGTTGTCGACGAGCTTCTGCGTATCACGGATCGAAATGCCGTCGACGTACTCCATGACGAGGACTTCCTCGGTACAGTACTGTGGGTACGGCTTGAGGCAGTGGAGGAATGCGACATCCTTGTTGAGTTCGGCGAATTCGGCGAGGTTCTGGGCTTCCTTATCGAAGTCGGTCTCCTCGAGGAAGGTCTGCCAGAGCTCTTCGACCACATCGCGCAAGTCGACGATCTGGTTGTCCTTCATGAAGCGCTGCGCGTACTTTGCCAGTGAACGCATCATGTCGATGTCCTGCGCCATGGTGATGCGCACACCCGGGCGCTGGACTTTGATGGCGACCTCTTCGCCGCTCTCGCGCAGGACCGCACGATGCACCTGCGCAAGCGAGGCGCTACCGAGTGGCTTGGAGTCGATTTCGGAGAAGATCCGCTCGCGGCGCTCCTTGCCGTATATGGTGTCGAGCGTGGCGAGAACCTCGTCGAAGGGGAGCGGGTCGACGTCCGTCTGGAGATGCGAGAGCTCCTCGCAGTATTCGGGCGGGAGAATCTCGGAGCGCGTCGAAAGCGTCTGGCCGATCTTGATGAAGCTTGGGCCGAGCTCCTCGAGCATGGAACGCAGCTCGATGGGGGTTATGCCCTTGAGGGCATGATAGCGGCGCACGATGCTCAGGAGCTCGCGCAGGCGCGCGAAGCGGGAGCGGCGCGTCAGCCCGAACTGCTTTTGCGGACTGACGCCCGATGGCGTGTCGAAGACGCGCTTGAACAGATTGTTACCGCTCGTCGGCATGAATCGCTATTCGTCCTTGAGGTGGTCACTCGGGTCGAGGTCGTTGCCTCCGTAGGTGCCGTCGGGGTTGATGACGACATCGCCGGGATCGGCCGTGCCGGCCGAGGGCTCCGCGTGGGCTTCGACGTCGAGATGGTCGACGGGATCGACGTCGTTGCCGACGTAGACGCCGTCTGCGCCTATGACGACATCGTCATCATCGGCTACTTCCTCTGCCTCGACGACGACGTCATCGTTTCCGTCCTGCTCCATCTCGCGCGCGATCTGGGCCATCTGCTCCGCGAAAGCAACGCGCTCCTCCGGAGACAGCGAGCGCACGTAGGCGCGGATGGACTCCTCGCGCAGCTTGCCCGCGCCTTCCTCGGCCTTGTGCTTGAGCTCCTCGTTTATCTTGCGCCCCTGGTCGACGGTGACCTGACCGCGCTCGACGAGGTCGTCGATGACTGCCTTGGCCTTCTCGCCGCCAATGGACAGGGCGCCGACGCCGGCGAGGAAGATGTTCTGGAAGGTCTCGGTGAGGTTGTTCGCAATGTTGTTCGCCATGATGCTCTCCTTTGCAAAGGTGAATACCGAACACATTCATTTTAGCGCAGGATGATGCCGCGTACTGCATGACCTTTCTGCTTGTTTGGGCTATTCTAGCGACCATGCTTATAGACCAACTACAACAAATTCTCTTCTCCGCGGATACCCTCCAGCCCGTGCTCGGCAAGCTCGAGGCGGGCGATGACGCGTCGCTAGGCGTCGTCGCATCGGTGCGTCCCTTCGTCGTGGCATCGCTGTTCACGCGCGAACCGCGTACGGTCTTTGTCGTCGTGAGCGGCAATGACGCGGCCGAGCGCTTTGCCAACGATGTCGCCGCCTACATCGGACGCGCGCATGTCTGTGTGTATCCGGAGCGCATGGACATGCCGTGGCAGGACGTGCGCCCGGATCACAAGGTCATCGGTGCGCGCACACGCGCCATCGGGTTGCTCGCGCTGGGACGTCCCATGGTGATCGTCGCGTCGGCACGCGCGCTGCTGCGCAAGGTTGCCCCGGCATCGGGAAACGTCTTCTCGCCGCTCGTCATCACGCGTGAGGACGGCGTCGTCGATGCGGCCACGGGCGAGCCCATAGCCTATGAGGATGTCGCCGCACAGCTCGTGAGCCGCGGCTACGAGCGCCTCGGTGAGCTTGACGGTCCCGGGACCTTCACGCAGCAAGGCGACACCATCGACGTATTCGGGTCGGGCATGACCGCGCCCGTGCGCGTCGAGTTCTTTGGCGATGACGTTGACGGCCTGCGTCGCGTGGTCGCGAGTACGGGGCAGACCGTCGGCGAGATCGACCGGGCGGAAATCTGGCCCGCGCGCGAGTTCGCCGTGAGCGCCGGAGGCATCAAGCGGCTCAAGGAGGCCTTGCGCGCCGAGCTCGCGAGTAACCGCGAGACGGTCGACAAGGTCGCCATGCTCGAGCAGGGGGTCCCCTTCGGTGACATGGACCGCTTCGCGCCCTATCTCTACAAGGAACTCGACCAGCCCATCCAGTACGCATCCAAGGGCACGCTCGTCGTCATCGCGGAGCCACGCTCCCTGTTCGATGACGCGGCCCATCGTTTCGACGAGATAAGCGCGATGGCGACCGAGGCGGGACTGAAGCCCGACGAGCTCGAGCGGCTGTTCGCGCCACCTGCCAAGATGGACTTCGGCACGCGCCAGCGCCTTACGTTGCAGTCCATCATGCGCATCGGGGGAGCGGTCGATGCCGAGCTGGCCATCCAGCGCCCTAACGTCGCCGGGCGTGAGGAGAAGCTCTACGCGGCGATTAGGTCCCAGATCAAGGCGGGCATGACGACGCTGTTCTCTGTTCCCGACCGGCGGGCGCGCGAGGACTTCGAGCTCGCCTTCGGTGACTGCTCCATCCCCTTCGTGGAATGTCTCGACAAGGGTGACAAACCCCTTGACCGGCGCTATCTCAATATCGTCGATGTCGACGTTCCCAATGGGTTCATGATCCCCGATGCGCATCTGGCGATGATCTCGATTGCGGACCTTTCGCGTCGGGGCGGTTCGCGCAACACGGGGCGGAGCATCGACATCACCGAGGTCACCTTTCCGTACCAACCCGGCGACTACGTCGTCCACGCGTCGCACGGCATCGCGTTGTTTTCGGGTATGGTGCGTCAGGAAGCCGCAGGGATGGAGCGCGACTACCTGCTGCTCTCCTATGCCGAAGGTGACAAGCTCTACGTGCCCGTCGAGCAGATCGACCGTGTCACGCGATACGTGGGCCCCGACGGCTCGGCGCCGCGTCTCACGCGACTGCACACGGCCGACTGGAGCCGTGCGATGGGCAAGGCGCGCAAGTCGGCAAAGAAGCTCGCGTTCGATTTGGTCGACCTCTACGCGCGCCGTTCCTCGGTCAAGGGATTCTCGTATTCGTCGGACACCGTCTGGCAGGAGGAGATGGAGCAGATTTTCCCCTATGAGGAGACGCCCGACCAACTCAAGGCCATCGCCGACGTGAAGGCCGACATGGAATCCGATCGACCGATGGATCGCCTCATCTGCGGCGACGTGGGTTTTGGCAAGACCGAGGTCGCCTTGCGTGCCGCCTTCAAGGCCGTGAGCGACGGGCGGCAGGTCATGATCTTGTGCCCGACGACGATTCTGGCGCAGCAGCACTACACGACCTTCAACGACCGCTTCTCTCCCTTTGACATTCGCGTCGAGGTGCTGAGCCGCTTTCGCACGAGCGCACAGCAGAAAAAGGCGCTCGAGGGCTTTGCCGATGGCACGGTTGACGTGCTCGTGGGCACGCATCGCCTGCTCAGCCGCGACGTCAATCCCAAGAACCTGGGACTCGTCATCATCGACGAGGAGCAGCGCTTTGGCGTCGGTCACAAGGAGCAACTCAAGAATCTGCGCGAAAGCGTCGACGTGCTCACGCTTTCGGCCACGCCCATCCCGCGTACCCTGCGGATGTCGCTGTCCGGCGTGCGCGACATGTCGCTCATCCGCACTCCGCCGCCCAACCGCCGTCCCGTCGTCGTGCATGTGGGCGAGTGGGATGAGGATATCGTGAGCGGTGCCATCCGTCGCGAGATGGAGCGTGGCGGCCAGGTCTACTACGTGAGCAACCGGGTGCGTACCATCGACGACGCGCTCGATCGCGTGGTCGCCGCCGCACCCGAGGCGCGCGTGGGCGTCGCGCACGGCAAGATGGGGCCCAAGCAGATCGAGGCCGTGATGGAGCAGTTCTCTGCTGGTGAGATCGACGTGCTCGTCGCGACGACCATCGTGGAGAGTGGCCTGGACAACCCTCATACCAACACGCTCATCATCGAGGACTCGCAACGGCTCGGTCTCGCACAGCTCTACCAGCTCAAAGGTCGCGTCGGGCGTTCGGGACAGCAGGCGTACGCGTACTTCCTCTTCCCGCCCGAAAAGCCCCTCACCGAGGAGGCGACCGAGCGCCTGCAGGCCATCGGCGAGTTCACCGACCTAGGAAGTGGCATGAAGGTGGCGATGAAGGACCTCGAGATTCGCGGTGCGGGCAGCATCTTGGGTGCCGAGCAAAGCGGCAACATGAGCGCCGTGGGCTTCGACCTGTTTGCCTCGATGCTCGCGCAGGCGGTATCGGATGCACGCGGCGAGGAGCAGATTGCCCATGAGGACATCCAGATTGACCTGGCCGCAGACTTCTTCATCCCCGAGGAGTTCATGCCCGCGACCGACGAGCGCGTCCTGTTCTACCGGCGCATCGCCGCGGCACAGGGCGTGGAGGACGTGGACAGGATTGCCGAGGCCATGCAGTCAAAGTACGGGGCGTTGCCCGAGCCGGCGCGCAACATGCTCGACCGGGCCAGGCTCAAGGCGCTGGCCGCCGAATGCGGCGTCACGTCCATCACGCAATCGGGCGGCAAGATTGTGATTGCCCCGGTTTCGTCGTCGCTCAAGAGCGCGGCGACGAAGAGCGACGAGGCACGTGCCGTGTTCGAGCGTCTGCGCGCCCTGTACTTCGCGAAGTCCGAGAAGTACACCGTGCCGTGCTCCAAGGGCGAACCGGCGCTTGCGGTCGCACTCGACATGCTCGAGGCGCTTGCGACGGTCGCCGAGGACAACCGCTAGACAGACGAGACGAGGTCGAGCTTCTCGGACAGCAGCTTGCGCAGGAAGCGCGCCGTATGGCTCTCCTCGCTCTTGGCGACCTGCTCTGGCGTACCGTATGCCACGACGGTGCCACCCCCGTCGCCGCCTTCCGGACCAAGGTCGATGATGCGATCGGCCGCCTTGATGATGTCGAGGTTGTGCTCGATGACGAGTACGGTGTTGCCGGCGTCCACCAGACGCTCGAGCACCTCGAGCAGCTGGCGCACGTCCTCGAAGTGCAGGCCGGTCGTGGGCTCGTCGAGAATGTAGAAGGTCTTGCCGGTCTGCACCTTTTGCAGTTCGCTCGACAGCTTGACGCGCTGTGCCTCGCCGCCCGAGAGCGTCGTGGCCGGTTGTCCGAGCGTGATGTAGCCCAGACCGACGTCATTGAGGGTCTGGAGCTTGCGCTTGATGCCCGGAATGTTCTCGAAGAACTGGCATGCCTCGGCCACGGTCATATCGAGCAAATCGGCGATGGACTTGCCGCGATACGTGACCTGCAGCGTCTCGCGGTTATAGCGGGCACCGCCGCATACTTCGCAGGGAACGTAGATGTCAGGCAGGAAGTGCATCTCGATCTTGAGCTGACCGTCGCCCTTGCACGCCTCGCAACGACCGCCGGCGACGTTGAACGAGAAGCGCCCCGCCGAGAAGCCGCGTGCACGGCTTTCGGGTAGGCTCGCGTAGAGCTTGCGTATGTCATCCCAGACGCCCACATAGGTGGCCGGGTTGCTACGCGGGGTGCGCCCGATGGGGGACTGGTCGATGTTGACGACCTTGTCGATGAGCTCGACGCCCTCGAGGGAGCGGTGTTTGCCCACGCGCTTGCGCGTGCGCATGACCTGATTGGATAACGCCGGGGCCAGGGTGTCGGTCACCAGGGAGCTCTTACCCGAGCCGCTGACGCCCGTCACCACCGTGAGCGTACCGATTTCGACCTGCACGTTGACGTTCTTGAGGTTATTCGCCCGTGCGCCTTTGAGCTTGATGGCACCACGTTTGGGCTTACGGCGCTTGGCCGGCACGGGAACGAAGCGCTCGCCCGAAAGGTACTGGCCGGTAATCGATTCCGGGCAGGCGGCGATGTCTGCCGGCGAGCCCGCCGCGACGATCTCGCCGCCTGCGACACCGGCGCCTGGGCCGATGTCGACAACGTAGTCGGCGCTACGGATGGTGTCCTCGTCATGCTCGACGACGATGACGGTGTTGCCGAGGTCGCGCAGGTGGCGCAGCGTCTCGATGAGGCGCTCGTTGTCGCGCTGGTGCAGGCCGATGGAGGGCTCGTCGAGGATGTAAAGCACTCCCATGAGACCGGCTCCGATCTGCGTGGCCAGGCGGATGCGCTGCGCCTCGCCGCCCGAGAGCGTGGCCGTGGGCCGGTCGAGCGTGAGGTAGTCGAGGCCGACGTCGACGAGGAACCTCAGACGCGTGCAGACCTCCTTGATGATGGGCTTGCCGATGAGCTCCTGGATTTCCGTCATCTCGATGTGCTCGAAGAAGTCGAGCGCCTGCGCGGCGGAAAGCTGCGTGGCCTCGTGGATGTTCTTGCCCGAGATGGTCACGGCGAGCACTTCGGGCTTGAGGCGGCTGCCGTTGCAGGTGTGGCAGGGGTTGATCGCCATGAACTCCTCGAGACGCGCCTGCGTGCGCTCGCTGTCGCTTTCGTCATGCTTACGCATGATGGCCGCCAGCACGCCCTCCCAGCGCGTGAACCAATAGGTGTCGCGTCCGTCGCGCGTGACGTAGTCGATGCGGATCTTCTCGTCGCCCAGGCCGTAGAGTAGGGCATCGCGCGTCTTCTTAGGAAGGTCCTTCCATGGCGTGCTCATGTCGCCGCCCACGTGCTCGCATACGGCGGCGTACATTTGCGGATAGTAGTTGCTCGAAGGGCTGAACAGGGCGATCGCCCCCTCTTCGAGCGTGAGGTTCTCGTCCGGAACGACGAGGTCGGGGTCAACTTCCTGACGCGCTCCCAGGCCCAGGCAATCGGGGCAGGCGCCATAGGGGGCATTGAAGCTGAAGTCGCGCGGATTGAGCTCGTCCATCGAATAATCGTGCTCGGGACAGGCGAGCGCCATGCTGAAGAGGTACTCGCCTTCGACACCGGCCGCGGCAAGCGCTCCCGAAGAGTGCTCCACGCGCCCATCGCCCTCGTCATCCTTTGGGAGCACCTTGATGAGCACGGTGCCCTTGGTGAGCGTCGTGGCCGTCTCGATTGCCTCGACCAGGCGTGGCAGCGCCGTCTCCTTCAACACGATGCGGTCGATGACGACCTCGATGTCGTGCTTGTACTTCTTGTCGAGCTTGAGGCCCTCGTCGAGGCGGTGCATCTCGCCGTCGATGCGCACGCGCGAGAAGCCCTCCTTGACCAGGTCCTCGAAGAACTTGACGAACTCGCCCTTTCGCCCGCGCACGACTGGCGCCATGACGATGATGCGATCGCCGGGCGTGCTGTGGCCCATGATGCGATCCGCGATCTGGTCGGCTGTCTGCTTCTCGATGACGCGGCCGCAGATAGGACAGTGAGGGGTGCCGATGCGTGCGTAGAGCAGGCGCAGGTAATCGTAGATTTCCGTCGTCGTGCCGACGGTCGAGCGCGGGTTCTTCGAGGTGGTCTTCTGGTCGATTGAGACGGCGGGGGAAAGGCCGTCGATCGAGTCGATGTCGGGCTTTTCCATCTGCCCCAGGAACTGCCGGGCGTAGGAGGAGAGGGACTCGACGTAGCGACGCTGCCCCTCGGCGTAGATGGTGTCAAAGGCGAGCGACGATTTGCCCGATCCCGAGAGGCCGGTGAAGACGATGAGCTCGTCGCGCGGAATCGTGAGGTCGATGTCCTTGAGGTTATGCTGGCGTGCGCCCTTTATGACGATGTTCTCTGAAGCCATGAGCCCATCCGTTCGGTTGTATGCAAACATATGTTCGAATAGTCTAGGACAATTCGCGTGATTTGGGAAGAATCGGCAGGAAAAGGTTACCGAGGTGAAGCGTGAAGGTTTCGTAATGATTTATTCTACCACGAATATACTGTTTACAAGTAAGCATATAATGCGAAGCGTACGAATTACTGGATGAACGGAGGACCCAAAATGGTTCAGCATGCAACTTCAGCAGACTTCGACGAGGTCGTCCTCGGCGCGCAGGAACCCGTGCTCGTGGACTTCTTCGCGACGTGGTGCGGTCCGTGCAACATGCTCGCGCCTACCATCGAGGAAGTCGCCGACGAGATGCAGGGCAAGGCGCACGTCTTCAAGGTCGACATCGACGAGTGCCGCGACATCGCCATGCGCTATCACGTCAGCTCCGTGCCGACGCTGATGCTCTTCAAGAACGGCGAAGTGGTCAAGAAGAACGTGGGCGCCGTGCCCAAACACGCGGTCCTCGCGATGTTCGATTAGACGGGACACCAGTCGAAAGGTCCGGCAATGGCAACCGATACGTCAGCATCGGTGTACGACACGCTGATCATCGGGGCGGGTCCGGCGGGATTGACCGCCGCGATGTACGCCGCGCGCGCTGGTTTGAAGTGCGCGGTCATCGAGCGACTCGCCCCCGGTGGCCAGATGGCGCTCACCGAGCATCTGGAAAACTATCCCGGCTTCAACCAGTCGACGAGCGGGTACGAGCTCTCGCAGGTGATGGAGGCCCAGGCGACGCAGTTTGGCGCCGAGACCATCTACGATGCGGTCCTCTCCGTCGACTTCACGACATGCCCCAAGAAGCTCTTCCTCGCCTCGGGTAAGGAGCTGCTCGCCCGGACGGTGATCATCGCCACGGGCGTACGTCCCGCGAAGCTGCAGATTCCCGGCGAGGAGGAGTTCTCCGGCTCGGGCATTTCCTATTGCGCGACGTGTGACGGCAACTTCTTCCGCGACAAGGACGTGTGCGTCGTCGGTGGCGGCAACACCGCCGTGGCAGATGCCATCTACCTTTCGAGGATATGCCACAAGGTCAGCATCATCGTGCGTCGCGACGTGCTGCGCGCGACGGCGATCTACAACATCAAGCTCAGGGAGTTCGATAACGTCGAGATCATCTGGAACACGACAGTCGAAGAGGTCATCGGCAGCGACTTCGTCGTGACGGGTATCAAGGTCAAGAACGCCATAACGGGTGAAGAGCGCACCATCGATTGCGCGGCCCTCTTCGTCGCCATCGGCACTGTGCCCAACGTCGAGTTTCTGGGCGATGCTGTGGAGCGCGACGCCACGGGCCACATCGTCACCAACAGCGTGGGCGAGACGAGCGTGCCCGGCGTCTACGCCGCCGGCGACATCCGCTCCAAGAAGCTGCGGCAGATCACGACGGCCGTCGCCGACGGTGCCAATGCCGCCGAGGACGCGGCCGAGTACCTCATCCAGCACGAATAGGCAATCATGCTGCGCGTTTTTTGCGTTTTCCTAGCGCTTGAAAGAGGGCAAGGAAAGTTTTTTACGTTTTCCTAGCGTATATGCTGCCTGAACCCTAGGAAAACGTCGAAAACGTGCAGCGGCATGGCCCGTCGGCTAGGAAAATGGCGAAAACGTGCATCGGCCTGGTTCGCTTGTTAGGAAAACGAAAATAACGTGCAGATGTGGGACGGATAGAAGGCGAGCAGCTGCCGCCCCGCGAGATGCTCTCATCTTCAAATCGTTAAAACGTTCGAAACATAATGGCTATATCGTGAATCTCGTTCACGTGCGATACACTACTGCCCAATACCGACGAAGCCTGAGGGAGAAGCACATGGCCGAGGAAATCAGCAAGATCTACGGAAGCATGGTGTTCAACGACAAGGTCATGCACGACCGGCTGCCCAAGCCGGTGTACAAGAGCCTGCACGAGACCATTCAGAACGGCACCGCGCTTGACGAGGATTCGGCCAACGCCGTGGCGCATGCCATGAAGGAGTGGGCCATCGAGAATGGATGCACGCACTACACGCATTGGTTCCAACCGCTTTCCGGCATCACCTCCGAGAAGCATGACGCCTTCATCGACCCGCTGGGTGACGGCATGGCCATCACGTCGTTTTCGGGCAAGGAGCTCATCCAGGGCGAGCCGGACGCGTCGTCGTTCCCGAGCGGCGGCTTGCGTGGTACGGCCGAGGCGCGTGGCTACACGGCCTGGGATCCCACGAGCTTCGCGTTCATCAAGGACGAGGTGCTCTGCATTCCCACGGCGTTCATCTCCTACACCGGCGAATCCCTCGACAAGAAGACGCCGCTGCTGCGCAGCATGAAGGCGATCTCCGACCAGGCAAAGCGTGTGCTTTCCTGCTTTGGAGTTGACGACGTTCCGCAGGTCATCACGACGGTCGGTGCCGAGCAGGAGTACTTCCTCGTCAAGGAGGAGGACTACCGGCGTCGTCCCGACCTCATCATGTGCGGGCGAACCCTCTTCGGTGCCCATCCCACGAAGGGCCAGGAGCTCGAGGAGCACTACTTCGGCGCCATTCGCGAGGTCGTGAGCGACTTCATGAAAGAGGTCGATGGCACGCTATGGCGCATGGGCGTGGATGCCAAGACCAAGCATAACGAGGTCGCTCCGTGCCAGCACGAAATCGCGCCCATCTTCTCGCGCGCGAACGTCGCCATCGACAATAACCTTCTGACGATGGAGGTCCTGCGTGAGGCGGCACCCCACCATGGTCTCGCCTGCCTGCTCAACGAGAAACCCTTCAAGGGCATCAACGGTTCGGGCAAGCATAACAACTGGTCCATCGCCGCACCCGGTCTCAATATGCTCAACCCGGGCGATGATCCTGCGCACAACTACATTTTCCTGCTTTCGTTGGCCGCGGTCATCCAGGCCGTCGATGATTATCAGGAGCTGCTGCGTGCCACGGTCGCGTCCGCAGGCAACGATCACCGCCTCGGCGCGAACGAGGCACCGCCCGCCATCGTGTCGATCTTCCTGGGCGACGAGCTCACGAGCATCGTCGACGCCATCGCGGCGGGCGAGGACGCCGTCTCGCACAAGATGGGGCGCATGGACCTGGGCAGCGAGGTGCTTCCCTCGCTCGAGCAGGACAACACCGACCGCAATCGCACGTCGCCGTTTGCCTTTACCGGCAACCGCTTCGAGTTCCGCATGCCGGGAAGCGAGCTCAACCTGTCGTCTCCCAACACGGTGCTCAACGCCGCCGTGGCCAAGAGCTTCAAGGAATACGCCGATCGCCTCGAGGGCGCTGCGGACGTCGAGGCCGAGGCGCTCGCCATTTGCCGTGAAGTCTTCAACGATCACAAGCGCATCATCTTCAACGGCAACGGGTATTCGGAAGAGTGGCCCATCGAGGCCGAACGTCGCGGCCTTGCCAACAACCGCACGACGCCCGATGCTCTGCAGGCCTACATCAAGCCCGAGAGCATCGAGCTCATGGACAGCTTCGGCATCCTCGACGAGGCCGAGATGCGCGCCCGCTACGGCGTCGACATGGAGCATTACGCCAAGGTGAAGAACATCGAGGCAATGTGCATGCTCGATATCGCGAACCGCATCATCACGCCGGCCGTCATCAAGTACAGCAAGGTCGTCGCCGACGAGATCATTGCGAAGAAGGCCGTCAACCCCGACCTTTCGGCCGAGACCGAGGAGAAGCTGCTCGAGCGCCTGTCGGATTGCCTGCATGAAATGGGTCTCAAGACGCATGCGCTGCACATGCTGCACGAGGAGGCCTACGACAAGGAAACGTGGCCCGAGCGCGCGGCCGCCTACGTCGAGCTCGTCGTGCCCGCCATGGATAACCTGCGCGCCGTCGCCGACCGTCTCGAAGAGCTCACCGACCGCGCATATTGGCCGCTGCCCACGTACAACGACATGCTGTTCTACGTCTAGACGCCCTGCCCGTCCGTTTGCGATACAATTTCCAGAAACCCTTTTTCAGGAAATCGTATCGCGGGAGGCGGCATGGCTCGACTGTTTGGCACGGATGGCGTTCGCGGCGTCGCGGGTGAGGAGCTTGACCGCGACCTGGCGGTAGCTTTGGGACGCGCGGCGGTCCGCAAGATCGGCAAGCGCATCTTCATCGGCAGGGATAGCCGCGAGTCGGGCCCCATGCTCGAGCAGGCGCTCATCGACGGCATCTGCGCCGAAGGCGGTCAGCCCGCCATCGTGGGCATCGTGCCGACGCCCGCCATCGCCCTCATCACGCGCGAGATGGGAGCCAATTGCGGCATCGTCATCTCGGCGAGTCACAATCCGCCCGAATATAACGGCATCAAGTTCTTCGATGGCGAGGGCTACAAGCTTCCCGACGCGGTCGAGGACGAGATGCAGGCGATTGTCGAGGAGATCCGCGGCGAACAGGTCGAGACCGGCCAGGCCCGCCCCGTACCCAACGCCGCCCTCTACTACGCCAATCATGCGGCCGCGGTGCTGCAGGAGCGCGGCGTTGATTTGTCCGGCATGAAGATCGCCGTCGATTGTGCCCACGGCGCATCGTGCGAGACGACGCCGGCCACCTTGCGCGCACTAGGCGCCGAGGTCTTCGTCATCAACGGCGATCCGGATGGCAGCGAGATCAACGTGGGCTGCGGGTCGACGCATCTCGAGCCGGTGAAGTTCCTCATGGAAAGCCGCGGTGCCGATATCGCGATCGCCCATGACGGCGATGCCGACCGCATGCTCGCGCTCGCGCCCGACGGTACGGTCATCGATGGCGATTTCCTGCTCGCCATCTGCGCCAAGGACCTCAAGGAACGCGGCCTGCTCGACAACAACCTCGTCGTGTCGACGGTCATGGCCAACCTGGGCTTCCAGCTCGCGATGAGGCGCGAGGGCATCGATGTCATCACCACGAAGGTGGGCGATCGCTACGTGCTCGAGGCCATGCGCGAACATGGTGCCGTGCTCGGCGGCGAGCAGTCCGGCCACATCATCTTCGGCAAGCGCAACACGACGGGCGATGGTCTCGTGTCCGCGCTCGAGCTGCTGGGCGTTATCGCTGCAAGTGGCAAGACGGCCACGGAGCTCATGAGCGTCATGGAGAAGTTCCCGCAGGCGCTCGTGAACGTTCGCGTCACCGATCGCACGCTCTACGATGGCAACGAGGCCATCGCCGCTGCCGAGGCTGCCGCCCGTGAGGCCGCCGAGGCTGCCGCTGCGGAGACTGCTGCCGAAGAGGCCGCTCCGGAAGCTCCCGCCGCCGAATAATAAGGCGACACAGGGAAGGGACGCGGCAAGACGTTTCCCGATCCGAATAAAAACGGTAAACTTCCCACGGGAAGATTACCGTTTTTTTTGTATTTTTACGCCATAATTCAACCGACATGATCATTCCCGCAGGCAGAATCAACAAACTTTTCGGCACGGAGGGCGGAGTGATGCTCTCGCTCTACCCCGCTTTCCCCGAGGATTTCACGACCGACACCCCGCTGCGCGTCACCATTGACGCGCTGGAGGTTCCGCTCTGGTGCGAGCGTTTCGAACGCCGCGGCCAGTCGGGAGCCACGGCGACATTCGCCGATTTCGACACCGAGCGCAGGGCGCAGGAGCTTGTCGGGCTGGAATTCCGGATCGAGATGAACGGCGAAGAGGACGACGACGAATTTTACCTCGAAGACCTGATCGGCTTCGCGGTCGTGGCCGAAGAGGCCGGAGCCTCGTCCGGAAGGGCGGCGACCGCCGCCGGCGAAACCGGGTCATGCGCCTCCGGGAAACTCTGCGGGACGGTCACCGACTACTACGACAGCGACGCCAATCCGCTGTTCGAACTGGAGATCGGCGGACGGCAGGTGCTGGTCCCCGCCGTCGAGGAGTTCATCGCCCGCATCGACTTCGAGGGGCGCACGATGCACCTGGTGCTGCCCGAAGGACTCTTGACATTGGAATAAGGATGGCACGGGTGGTAATCGGACTTTCGGGCGGCGTCGATTCGTCGGTGGCGGCCTGGCTCCTCAAGGAGCAGGGGCATGAGGTCGTAGGGCTTTTTATGATCAACTGGCACGACACGACGGGAACGCTTGAAGGCGACTGTCCGTGGCACGACGACCGGGTTTTCGCCGAACTCGTGGCCAGGAAACTCGACATCGAGCTGCACGTGGTCGACCTCTCGGCAGACTACCGCACGCGTGTCGTGGATTACATGTTCGCCGAATACGAACGGGGCCGCACGCCCAATCCCGACGTGCTGTGCAACCGCGAAATCAAATTCGACGTATTCCTGCGCGAGGCGCTGAAGCTGGGCGCCGACTACGTGGCCACGGGC
>UQUH01000008.1 GCA_900544245.1 uncultured Coriobacteriaceae bacterium
AGCTGGTATGTCCAGCCGTGCCGGCTCGGGGGCGAAGCAGCTGCGGATGAAGCTACCGCCGTTGCAATGCGCGATGGATACCGCATGCTTTGCCCAGTAACGCGCGAGGGCCTTGATGGTGTATGCGGGAATCCCGCAGATCTTCTCGGCCCACTTGGGCGTCTTGGGCACGCCATCCTCGCCGCCCAGGACATAGTACTTGAAGTTCTCGAAGCCCACGGCATGCGTCTCGAGGTAGTCCTTGTCGTACGTATCTTCCTTGATCCAGGTGTAGGCGATTGCGAGCTGCAGGGCGGCGTCGGTGTTGGGAAGCACGGGAATCCACTTGTCCGCATGGACGCCGTTGGCATAGTTGACGTCGGGCGCGATGTGGATTTGCCTCACGCCGATTTCCGTGAACCAGAAGCACAGGCGGCTTGCCATCTGTCCGCCCCATCCCAGCGGCGTCGTCTCGGGGTCGCATCCCCAGAACAGCACGGCATCGCCGTTTTCCGAGATGTCCTTGATGATGTTGTTCTGGAGGTTTTGCTGGCCGAGGGGATCCATGCCCCAGATGTGCTTGGCGCCCCAGTACCAGCCTTCCCAGGAGTCCGGCTGACGGGACTGGATCGTGAATCCACCGCAAAGGTCCAGCAGCTGGGAGATACAGCCGTGCGAGGCGTGGACGACCTTCGTCTCGCCGTGGCCGTCGATTTCCAGCAAGATGGACTCCGGACCGTATTCGTCGTGCATGCGCTTTATCTCGGCAGCGCAAATCTCGGCTGCCTCGTCCCAGGAGATGCGCTCGTAATCAGACGACCCGCGGTTCTGGGGGTTGCGCTCGCCATCGGGGTCCCAATCGACGCGCTTCATGGGGTAGGGGATGCGGTTCTTGGAGTAGACGCGCTTTTTGTAGCATAGCGAGAGCGGGGACATGTGGGTCTTGAAGCCCGGCTCGAATACATGGCCCCTTGCCTCGATCTTCCAGGCATTCAGCTCCTCGGGGGTCTGATGCTCGTCAAAGTGGAAGGGACGAATGCGGATGATCTTATCGTTCTCCTCGTCGATGTCGACAGTACAGGCGTTGCTCCCCAGGCCAAAGCTGTCAAAGCCCAGGCCCTTGATTATGGGAGTGCCCTTCACATCGTTGCTCATGCTCCTTCTCCTCTCATGCGTGGTTCTTTCTATCGGTCATGATGGTGCCGCGAGCCATGCGTCCAGACAGCCCGGATGACTATGCGCCCGGCTTGGGTGGGGTCGGTACCGTGGGGACCTTGATTCCCGGGGCGGGAACGGCCGGAGCGCCGGGAGCGCCGGGTACGGTTGGGATGCCGGCTGAAGGAGGTGCGGGGTCGGCCTTGGCTCCGCAGTTGGGACACTGGTCCAAGGTGGGATCGACCTCTGCCCCGCATTTGGGGCATTTCACGGGGCCGGCATCAAGGGAAGGTGGTCTGAAGCACATGATCTTTCCTTTCTTTTTTGTGCCCTCCTTGTCAGGGGGAGGCAAATTTCACGGTAATTGAGCGCCGGCGGGGGGGCTGGATGGCACCCGCCGGCACAAGGAGGGCCTAGGTAAAGAGCGCCACTTTTGGCTTGTTCAACTTGTCCTTCAGCTCTTCGAAGGTTCCGACGTAGATGCAGCCAGCTTGGCAATGTTGCATGCAGCTCGGGACCTTGCCCGCGGCCTGCCGGGGTGCGCAGCGGTTGCAGCGGTCTGTGGGAACGGGAATGAACTCGTATTGCCACTTTCGCTCGCTGAGCTGGTCGGGACCGATCTGATGCAGCTTGATGCCGTATTTGTCGGGCCCGAGGCCGTTTTCCTGCTGGCAGGCTATCTCACAGGTGTGGCAGCCGGAGCAGTACTCGTAGTCGATGGTGATCATCTGTCTCATCTCTCGTCACTCCCCAATCTTCTCGATGCTGCAAAGCTGCGATTTGTACGAGGCACCCAATCCGACCTTGCCGGGACGCATGGGAACCAGCTTGTTCACGTTGGACTCCATGACGCCGAAGAGCGTGCCGTCTTCCGGTCCCCGCTCCGGGAACCACCAGGCATGGTCAGCGGATACGGTGTCCTTGCGGATGCGTACGGTGAGGTGCGCCTTGTGCTTGCACGATCCGTACTGGTTTTCGAGCTTCACCCAGTCGCCTTCGTCGATGCCGTACTTCGCCGCGGTTTCGGGGTGAATCAGCACGGTCGGTTCCGGATGCAGTCTGCGCATGGAAGGGCTCTGGCGATGTTCAGAGTGGAAGAAGCCCCAGGGGCGTGCGCCGGTCGTGAGCACCAGGGGGTACTTCTCGGCAAGTTCCGGGCAGGATACCGGGCTTTCCGGTGGCTCTTCGTAGTCTGCCAGAGGCGACAGGCCGAACTTGACCATCTCGGGACAATAGAAGTTGTAGCGACCCGTTGACGTGGCAAACCCGACGCTTCCGTCCCACCGGAGCATGCCCTTCTCGTTCTTGTTGTACTCGAACTCGGGATAGGCCCAGGTGCGCTCTCGCAGTTCCTCGTAGGTGTAGCCGGTATCGCGCAGCAGGTAGTCGTAGAAACCCTCCTCGTCATCCCATTGCTTGTATTCGTCCGTCGTGAAGTGGCTTCCGACCTCGTAGATGATTCGCTGGTCGGACTTGCATTCGCCAAGGGGTTCGACGGCCTGGGCAATGGCACCAAGGGCGTAGGGCTGGTGTCCGGTGATGCCGATGCGCTCGGCGAAGCACGCTGCGGGCAAGATGACGTCTGCGCATGCCAGCGCCGTCGGCGTCATGAACAGGTCCACGACGACGTTGAAGTCCGTGTTCTGCAGCGCCGGCAGGATGCGCTGGGGCTGGGCTCCCATGCACGCGATGGCGTTGTTCTGCATCATGAACATGGCCTTGATGGGATAGGGCTCGCCGGTTTCCATCGCCTTGAGCAACATGTCGGGGCTGATCGCCGCCATCGCCTTGAGGGCCGGATAGTCGAAGTTCATGGTTCGGCCCTGGTCCTTCACGGGCTCCGAGCACTCGGCCCATACCCTGTCACGCGGCATCCACGTCACGCTCATGTCCCATACCGGATTGGCGGCGACCATCGTGCCGGGCTTTTCGAAATTGCCCGTCAAGGCCATGAGGTCGAAGCAGGCCATGCCGGTGATGAAGCCCTCGGAGGTGTGGTCCATGGCAACGCCCCACTGCAGGCAGGCGTTCTTGGCGCGACCGAGTGCGCAGGCGGCCTCGACTATCAGGTCCGCATCGACCCCGCAGGTCTCAGCTGCGAACTCGGGCGTGTATTTGGCGACGTTCTCCTTGAACTCATCGTATCCATAGCACCAGTAGTCGATGAAGTGCTGGTCCTGCAGGTCGTTCTGGATGATGACGTTGCACATGGCGAGTGCGAGGGCGCAGTCCGTACCGGGGCGCACCTGGAACCAGTATTCGGCCTTGCCGGCAAGCCAGGTAAGGGTGGGATCCATGACCATGAGCTTGCTACCGCGTTTCATGCACTCGACGATCCAGTGGCCCAGGGTGCCGTCGGAGTTGGCGACCACGGGATTGTTGCCCCAGACCAGAATGTACTCGGGGCGTTCCCACTCGGGATTGTCGTAGCGGTCGGGGAAGAACTGCGAGTAGTCGCAGATGTAGAGGCCACCAGCCTTCAGGGCCGTGGAGAAGATGCGGGGCGCGTAGCATGCCTGGCCGGAGAGGAAACCCGTGCCGTAGTTGGGGGTGCCGAAGTACTGCGCCATGAGGGGTCCGTACCCGTTGATGTCTCGACCGGTTCCCTGGGTGACCCAGATCGCCTCGGGGCCATAGGTATCGATGACCTTCTTCATCTCGCGTTCGATGATTTCGTATGCCTCGTCCCAGCTGATCTGGGTAAACGCGTTCTTGCCGCGGTCCTTCCTGTCTCGCTTCAGCGGATGGCGCAGACGGTCGGGATGGTAGAGCATTTCCTTGAAGGCGAGGCACCGCGGACACAGGCGACCTTGGTTGTACGGGTTCTCGGGATCGCCCTCGATCTTCTCCAGGACGCCGTCTTTGACGTACATGAGAACACCGCAATTGTCGTGGCATCCCGGTCCCGAGCGCGCGTTCGAGCGAATGACGGTGTAGCCGTCCTCCTCCCATGTCCACTCGTGTCCGGTCGGATCGTCTTGAGTCGGTTGCCTGAGCGCGATGCGCTCCTCTTCCGTCAACTTATTTCCCATGCTAATCCTCCTGAATATGAAGACGCTCTCTCGACTCTACTTGGATTATATGGAGGCGATTCAGGAGGATATAATCCGAAAAGGGGATTACTGATGTTCTAATCGGATGGCCTCGTCGCGATGAAACGCAGTCAAATGAGGTGCATCTCCCGAAGAGGGACTGACTTGAGCTACCATGATGGACAAGAGGTACCGTTGCAGGAGGAATAGACTTCACCATGCGCATCGACACGCTTTACGAGTTCATTTTGCTCGCGACCAACTTGAACTTCACCGATACCGCCAAGAGCTTCTTCATAGCCCAGTCCGCACTGAGCAATCACATCTCCAAGTTGGAGCGTGAGCTGGGTGCGAAACTGTTCACCAGGGACAACAGGTCCGTTGCCCTCACCAAGGTGGGAAAGACGTTTCTCGAAGACGCGAAGAAGATCGTCGCAGATTACGAGCGCGCTCTCGATAACGTGGCCATGTGCCGTCAGGGGACATCGTCGCTTCTGCGCATAGGGTTCCTCCTCGGATCCATCGGCTCCTTTCTTCCCGCGGCCTGCCTTCGTTACCGGGAAGAACATCCGGACGTCGAGTTCTCGCTCAAGGTCCTCGACATCGGCGAGGTCCAGGCGGCATTGAACGATGATCAGATAGACATCGGATTCACGGTGTTCGCGCATGAATTGCAGGGCGGTGGATTCGACTATCGCGTCATCTACGAGGACCGCTACAAGCTGGCCGTCCCAAAGACCCATCACCTGGCAAAGAAGGAGAGTCTTCAGCTCGCGGACCTGAAGGGCGAGAAGCTAATGGCCCCTCGCTTCAACCCGCTCAAGGGCACTCTCGCCGAGATGAACGTCATGCTGCGCAATGCGGGAATCGAGGTGCTCAGCAACCAGCATGTCGTCGACGCCGCTTCGCTCATGACGACTTTGGTTGCCACGAATCAAGTGGCGTTGGCGTTGGATCATCTGAGTGTCTACGATGGCCGTGGTGATTTGAAGTTCCTTCCCATCGAGGACGAGCGCATCAGAATTTGTGCTGGCCCCATGTGGCTGCGCTCCAACGACAAGGAGACCATAGTCCCCTTTGTGGAGTATCTATGCGATGCGTGTGTTGGCCTCACGAAAGAGGAGCTCTTCTCGGGCAGGCCGTTTTAATCTAGCGCGATCGGCCTTTGCTGTATGCAGTTTCCGTATCAGTGCGTTTCATGAAAGGCTTCCCGCCGTGCACAGTATGCACAGCTGGGACCTTCGATATCTGTATTTGGGGCTAAAGCCTCGGCCTTTCTATAATCCGCGGCGAGAGGGGTGACGGCTGTCCTTTGGCCTGCTCCCTGAACGGATGAGTGCCATTCGGCAAGGAGAGCCCCATGAAGAAACCGTTTTATGGAAACCGCCTGATTGGCATATTGGGGTTCATGTACTTCTGCTCGTCAGGAGTGATTCTCCCTGCCGCCAACGTCATCAATCCCCTTATGCTCGAAGATGCCTCGATGGGGCTCACGGGCACCCTGTTGGGCATGGGCTTTTCTCTCTTCGTCCTCTTCCAGGGGCTGTCAGCGCCCGTTATCGGCGCCGTGATCGATCGCATCGGAGCAAGGCTCACCATGGCCATCGGTGCCGTCGCCCTGCTTGGGGCCTCGCTGGCCCTCGCCTTCCTGGTCTCGTCTCCCATCGCGTACTTCATCTGCTTCGGCATCATCGCGAGCGTGGGAGCGATGATGGCGGGCCAGCTCTCGACCCAAAGCACCATAGGCGCCTGGTTTGTCGCCCGAAGGGGCGTTGCCATGACGGCGACGATGTTCATCGGGGCAAGTTCCGCTTTCTTGCTGCCTCCCGTCATCGAGGCGATCATCGGCTCCTGCGGCGGCTCCTGGCATAGCGGGTGGTATCTGATCGCCGTCTTGAGTGTCGCCATGATTCCCGTGGCGCTCCTATTGGTCAAGAACAAGCCATCCGATCTTGGCCAGCTTCCAGATGGAGCCAGCGGTGCGGGCGATATGGCCGAGAAGCGCAAGGACTTCAAGGTTTTCAAGCGCGAGAAATCGCTTGCCTTCCCCCAGGTTCTCAGAACCCCCGCCTTCTGGCTCATCGCCCTCGCGGCGACGGGAGGCTTTGCAGCCTACAGCTTTGCCACGTCCCAGGGCATGATTCACTTCACGACAATCGGCATCGAGCGCTCCGCCGTGGTCATGGGCGTTTCCGTCATGGGAGGCGCGAGCCTGCTGGGAAAGCTCGTCATGGGATCGCTGTCCGATAGGGTCGAGCCGGTGCGCATCATCAGCATCGCCGCCCTGCTCATCGCCGCGGGAATACTGACGGCTGCCGTCGCCTTCAACGGCGCCATGATGCTCATCTACTACTTCTGCACGGGATTCGGTTTCGGTGCCATCACGGCGACCTTTCCCACGGCAATCGCAAACTACTTCGGTGCCGGCGCGTTTTCCAAGAGCCTGGGCGTGGGCATATTCGTCACCACGATCATCGCCTCGGTTCTGCCTCTGGCAGGGGGTGTCATCTACGACGCTTGCGGATCCTGTTCCCCGGCGTTCTTCCTTGCCGCGGTGGTTGTCGTCTGCTGTGCGGTGTGTGGTTTCTTCGTCAGGTTCCCCAAGAGGTCAGTTATCTAGTTTGCCAATCAGTAATCGGATTATCGAATCACGACTTCCTCAAGCCCGTACATACAATCAAGCTAGAACTGGGAGGTTGGAGAGGAGGAGGGTTATAGAGGACATGAAGAAGTGAGAAATACCGATTTTCTAGTATCAAAGGAGGAAAAGGAGTGGAAAGTACAAACGCATCAATGCCAAAACGCCTGATTGGCATTGCCATTGCTGCAATCTGCATCATCGTATCTTGCTTCATTCCGGGCAGCGAGGCGCTATCCGCCGAGGGCGCTAGGGCCTTGGGCCTGCTGTTGGCCCTCGTCGCCTTGTGGATCACCTCTGCGCTGCCTCTGGGCGTCACCGCACTGCTCATCGTCGTGCTGTGTCCCGTGCTCGGAGTCGTGCCCAATCTCGGAGGCGCCATCGGTGGCTTCGCGAGTCCCCCGCTGTTCTTCATCATCGCGGTGTTCTCGCTGCCGGTCATCATGATGAAAACCAACTGGGGCGTTCGTCTCATGAACGCGCTTCTCAAGTGGACGGGCAACAACACGCGCAAGCTCGTGCTCGGCTTCATGATCGCGACGACCATCGTCTCCATGATCATGTCCGACGTGCCCTGCACCGTCTTGTTCATGGGCTTCGCGCTCACGATCCTCAAAGCGGCGGATGCAAAGCCCCTCAAGTCCAACCTCGGACGCTGCCTCATGATCGGCATTCCCGTTGCGGCCGTCACCGGCGGCATGGCTACTCCCGCCGGTAGCTCCTTCAACGTGGTCGCGATGGGCATCATGCAGAAGGTGACCGGAGGCGCGGGCGTGTCCTTCCTGGACTGGGTTATCGTCGCCCTGCCGGTCGTCATCCTCATGACTCCGATCACCTGGTTCTTCATCACCCAGATCTTCAAGCCCGAGCCCATTTCCGATTCTTGCCTGCAGGGCATTCGCGACCAGGCTGCTGCAGCTACCAAGGTCGAGCCTCACGAGGTCAAGGCCATCATCATCATTGTCGGCCTGCTGGTGCTCTGGATTGTCGGCAACTGGGTTCCCCTGCTCAACGCGACCGTGGTGGCCCTCATCGGCCTGGCGGTCATGTTCCTTCCGGGCATCGAGCTTCTCTCGTGGAAGGAATTCCAGGAGTCCGTGCCCTGGGGTATCGTGATCATGTGCGGCACCATCATGTCCATGGGCAGCGTCGTCGAGAACACCGGCGCCGCCACGTTCCTTGCCGGACTCATCACCGACAGCGGCATCATGAGCCTGAACTTCGTCCTTGCCCTGGGCATCATGCTCGCCCTGCTGTACCTGCTCCACACGTTCTGCCCCATCGGCGTTGCCATCCTCGGCATCTTCCTGCCTGTTCTCATCACCATGTGCGCAGGCTTCGGGGTGTCCCCCGCGGTTCCCACCATCGCGCTGGCCGTCGTGGTCGCAGGCAACTACATCGCCCCTGTGAATCCCACCGTCATGCTGACGTTTGGCGAAGGTTACTTCACCTTTGGCGATATGGTGAAGACGGGCATCGTTCCCGCCATCGCGCTCATCGTCATCATGTCCCTGTGGATGCCCTTCATCTGCGGTGCCCTTGGAATATAGCTCTGAGGGTTCGAGTCGGGAAGCTTGCCAGCTCATCGAGCTTCCCGCCCATCCATCAAATGAGCTGCCCGCATAGGAAAGGGCCCCGGGAATTCGCTGAGGAATTCCCGGGGCCCTTCGCGTGCATCCCAAAGGTGATTCCCGCCCTAGCCGAATCGATACTCCACGCCCATCGTCGCCTCGGGAAACTTCCACTTGCTCACGACGGTGCCCTCGCACAGGACGCGACAGGTGCCGCATTCCAGGCAGCCGGCGTAATCGAAGGACCTGGCTCCGTCTTCGTCTCGCTTGTAGAGGGCGGCCGGGCAGACCTTCACCAGCTTGTCGAATTCGGCGTCGTCAAGATCGTCTGCTAGGGTGATGTGGGGGTTGCCCTCGTCCACCTCGTACTTGTTGACCGCCAGGTATTCGTCCATGTTGACGGTAATGGCATTCTCGCTCATAGCGCTTTCAGGGCTCCTCTCACATCTTTGAGGGCACTCATGACGCCCACTTTCTTGATAATGGGCTTCAACTTGGATTTGAGGGGTTCGACGGGTGTTCCGTCGATTAGGAACAGGGCGTCCATTACGTTCGCCGCGGCCTGTGGGTATAAGCCGAACATGCGGTCGAAGTTTTCGAGAAAGGCGGGTACGTCCTTGTATCGGCGCAAATCCTCCATGACGAAGGTGGATTCGAGGGCATCGACATAGCCCTGAAGGCCCGCCTTGGAGGTATCGCCCGAATCGATGGCCCTGGCGGCCTGCTGCCCCGCCAATTGTCCGGCGGCAATGGCGTAGTCCATGCCGCGCACCATATAGCCGAGGTTGATGCACATCATGGCGCTGTCGCCCGCGAGCATGACTCCATCGCCCGTCAGCGGCGGCATGATGTTGACGCCGCCCTCCGGCACCATGTGTCCGGAATGCTCCACCACCTTGGCGTCATGAATCAGGGGCGCCACGGAAGGGTGGTTCTTCAAGTCCTCGAGCATCTGGTAAACGGGTTTGCCCTTGCCGGAGGCGCAGGCTTCGATGCCAGCCACCACTCCCAGGGAGATGCTCTCCCTGTTGGTGTACATGAAGCCGCCCCCGAAGACGCCATGGGTGGCATCGCCGACGAAGAGCCAGGCGGCACCCTCTCCGTCTGCGCATAGCAGTCGGTCGCTCACGGTCTTCTTGTCGAGCATGAAGACTTCCTTGACGCCAACGGCAACCTGGGATGCGGGGGGCTTGTCGTAGCCGACGGCATCCTTTGCGAGCAGGGAGTTCACGCCGTCGCAGAGGATGACCACCTCTGCGGTGATCTCGTCTTCGCCGGCGCGAATGCCGCAGACCTTACCGGACGCGTCCTTGACGAGCGACTCGACGGGAATGCCGTAGATGGTCTCGGCACCGGCCGCCTCGGCCTTGCCGGCGAGCCACTGGTCGAAGGGGGCCCGGAGCACGGAATAGGAGACGTTATCCTCTGCGCGCATGGCCTCGGACGTGAAGTCCATGGTTAGGTTGGCCTCCTGCGTCATCAGGGAGATGCGCTCGCGGGTGATCTTGCGTTCCAGCGGTGCATCGTTTTCGAAATCGGGAAAGACCTTGCGCAGGGAATGCGCGTAGATGCGTCCGCCGGTCATGTTCTTTGCACCGGCGAAGTTGCCCCTCTCTATGAGCAGCACCTCCTTGCCGGCCTTTGCCAACTCGTAGGCGGCGACCGAGCCCGCACAGCCCGCGCCCACTACGATAGCGTCGAAATCAGCCATCTTTCCTCCTTAGTCCGGGCTGTCTTCCTTCAGCAACGCGATGAGCTCGTCAAGGCGCTCTCTGGGCACCTTGCCCGAGACGAGGCGCTTCAGATCGTCGACGAAGATGATCCGGCGCGGCTTCTTGAACCCACCGAGTTGCAACGTGCAGTAGTCCTGGATGTCCTGTTCGGTCACGGAGGCGCCGGGTTCGAGCACCACGAATGCCGCCAGGGATTCACCCCAGCGCTCGTCCGGCACTCCCGTCACCGCGACGTCGGCGATGAAGGACCCCATCGACTCGATGCAAGAGGCCACTTCTGAGGGATAGACGTTTTCTCCGCCGCTCACCACCAGGTCGTTTTTCCTGCCCGAGAGTGTCAGGTATCCGTCCGAATCCACATAGCCCATGTCCTGCGTCGAGCACCACCCATCTTGCATGACCTCTCGCGATGCGGCGGCGTTCTTCCAGTATCCGCTCATGGCGCAAGGGCTCTTCACTTGTATTTCTCCCACCACTCCTTCCCGGCAGGGCAGCCCCTCGTCATTGACGATGCGAACCTGGGTCCTGGGCACCGGCCGTCCGACCGTGGAGAGCAGCTCCCGCTTCTCGTGGTCTTCGGGAGTCAGGATGGTTACCGTCGAGGCCATCTCTGTCATTCCGTATCCCTGCAAGAGCTTGCATCCGAGAAGATCGCGGCAGCGCTCGATGAGGTCGGGGCTTGCGGGCTCGGCGCCGTAGATGATGAGTTCGAGGGTGTCTGCGGTAAGGCCGTGCTCCTCCACATACGAACAAAGCGAGCGCATGTGATAGGGGACGAGTCCGATTCTGGTGATTCCGTAGCGGGTCACGGTTTCCATGATGCTGCGGGGATCGGAGGAATTCCCGATGACCGCGGCTCCGCCTGCCGAGAGGACGGCGAATACGGACATGCAGGTGGTGTGGAAGAAGGGTAGCACGAACAACATGGAGTCTCTGGAAGAGAACCCCATCGACTCCACGTCTACGGCAATGCGGTTCGCAATCGCCCTGTGAGAGAACAAGACTCCCTTGGGGGTTCCCGTCGTGCCACTCGTGAACATCATGAGCACGGGATCCTCGTCATCCGCCGGCTTTTGGTCAGGCGGCGCGGGGGCTCCTTCGAGAAACTCCTCGTACGGGACTGTGTCGTCTAAAAGGCCCTCCTCGTGCCCGAACACGACCGTGGTCTCGATTGAGCCGGAAGAGGGCAAATGCGGACCCAGGCGCTCCCATGCGTCGGCAGAGAGAACGGCGAGAGAGGCACCGGAACGCGCTATCAGTTCGAGAAGCGTCTGGTCCGAGAGCCGTATGTTGTGGATCTCGCAGACCGCCCCTATGCGAGAGCACGCCAGCGTCAGCTCGGCGAAGACCGCCGAGTTTGCGCTGACGTAGACCACGTGGTCTCCGCTGCTCACCCCGCGGGATGCCAATGCGCCTGCCAGCCTCTCCACGCGGGCGTGGAGCTGCGAGTACGTGCAGGCGCGGTTTCCCTCGATGATGGCGGGGGAGTCCGGAAAGCGGGTGAACGAGTCGCTGAACGCCTGGTCCAAGCGCATCATAGCCCTCCGACGTAGTCAGACTTTCTCAGTAGCCCATCTTCGTACATCTTCTCGATTTCCTGGGCGGTGAAGCCGATTTCCTCGAGAATGTCATCGTTGTCCATTCCCTGCGAAGGGCAGCCTCTCCAAATCTGGGAGGGATTGTTCGCGAAGCGGGGAACGGACGTCACGCCCTTTACGGTTTTGCCGTCTACGGTGTCCCACTCGACCCAGGTGTTGCGTGCGAGGTAATGGGGATGATTTTCCATCATCTCGTAGTTCATGACCACGGAACAGGGAATGCCGACCCTGGACATGTCTTCGGCAAACTGCGCAGCCGTGTGTTCGGCCGCATACGCCTCTATCGCCGAGTCAAATACGGAGGCTCCGGGGCTGTGCAGCGCCACCGAGGGAATGCCTTCGGGGAAGAGCTCGCTTCCGTATTCCAGCCCGAAGAACTCCACCGCCTTCTTGGTGGTGCTTTGACCGGCCGTGAACAGGTAGACGCCCTCTCCATCCGCGCATTCGTAGTAGCCCGCGCCGGCGGATATGTTGTCTCTGGGGGCTCCTGCCCCACGCTCTTCCTGGATTCCCTTCTCGAACCACTTTCCGAACAGGCCCGCCTGGCAGCGGACCGCCGCCTCGTACTGGGCTAGGTCGAAACTATCGCCCTTGCCCGTCTTGCAGGCGTTGACGTAGGCGGCCAGAGCGGAGCCATAGGCGAACAAGCCGGCATAGTAGTCGGTCACGAACTTCTGGATCATGTAAGGAGGCCCGTCCTTGTACCCGTTGAGGTACATGAGACCGCTAAAGGCCCCCACAGTGAAGTCATATCCCGGCAAGCTCACGTAGTTGGGGTCTCCCGTGAGACCATATCCGGAAAGGTGTCCGATCACCAGGCGGGGGTTGTGCTCCCAGAGGAGCTGGTCGCTGTAACCCCATCTTTCCCATTGGTTTCCACGCGAGGCTTCGATGAAGATGTCCGCCGTCTCTATGAGCTTGAGGAAGACCTCGTGACCGGCGGGGGAGACCACGTCGAGCATGAGATTTCGCATGTTGCGCCGCTCGTTTTGCACGCCCCAGCCATCCTGGGTCCATCGATACGGGTCGATGCCCTTGGGAGACTCCAGCCAGATCACGTCGGCGCCGTTTTCCGCGAAGAGCTCGCCTGCGAAGGGGCCGGCTGTGGACACGGCCGAGACGACCACCTTCATGCCTTTCAGGTTGCCGAATTGCGGCACGTCCTCGTATTTCGTCATGGCTCCTCCTAACGCTCGTAGTGCTCGTCGAAGAACTCGATGGCGCTGTTCACCGCCAGCTCGGTGCCGACGCCGGAGCCTCCCGCCTCCGCGCCGACGATGTAGAGTCCCTTCACGGGCGTGCAGATGGAGGGTCTGTCAACGCCCGCCTGGCCGGCTTGCTGGGCGATTCCGATTCCGGCCCCGTCTTCGCCCATGATACGGGCGGCGTCTTCGGGGAAGACCTTCTCGACGAAAACCGCATGTTCCTGCATGCCGGGGAAGTGCTCTTCGGCCACCTGGATGAGCTTGTCCAGAATGGCGGGGGAATACTTGTAATCGAGATCGCCGGGAACCGCCGTGGTCATCATGATCAGCTGCTTGCCCTCGGGGGCAATCGATGGGTCGAAGCTGGAGGGAACGACGATGAAGGAGTTGATGTCATCGGGGATCTCCCCGCGGTATAGCATCTCGCTGTATTCGCGCGGTGGCATCGTGGAGAAGTTCGACAGCATCTTGATTTCGGGACTGATCACGGTGTCCAAGGCAAAGCGCGCGATGATGGAGACGAAGGAAATCTCCAGGTTGTTCACGTGCTCTGCGTATGCGGCATCGAAGTTCTCCTCGCCCGTAAGATCGAACACGGTTTCCTTGATGCCCGCGTTGGAGATTATGCAATCGGCTCGGTACTCCTCGTCGCCGGCAACGATGCCGACGGCGGTGCCATCTTCGATGATTATCCGCTCGACGGGTACGCCAAAGACCATGTCGACGCCATAGTCCTGGAGTCCCTTCATGTAGGCGTCGAGAATCGAGATGCACCCGCCATCGGGATAGCCGGACGAGCGCGCCTCCGCCTCCCACTTGAGGCAACGCGCGAATTCACCCGCCGAAAGCCGGAATTCGGGGATGCAGCAGTAGATGAAGCCAACCTGGCTCACGCACGCATGGACGAAGGGATTTGTCGAGTACTCGTTCAGGAACTCCTCGAGCGTCTGCTTGTCGTAGGCATGGGTCTCCTCGTCGGTCATTTCCTTCACGTCGGAGACCATGCGCACGACCGCCTCGAAATCCTCGTCGGGAACGCGCCCCTTGAGGTCGTGCGGGAAACGGAAGCTCTCGCCGCCGGCGCTCTGTATGGGGCGAACCTTCGTGAACTGGATGCCGTGGTCGACCTCGCAACGCTCGAGCAGCTTGATCAGGGGGCCGTTTTGCCCTCTTGATATCAGATGCACGCCGAAGTCGACGGTGAAGTCGTCACGTTTGGTCGATCCGATGCGTCCGCCAGGGGTGAAGCGCTTCTCGAAAAGCGCGACCTTCTTGCCGGAGTGGGCTAGCAGTAGTGCGGACGCCAAGCCGCCAACGCCAGCGCCGATCACAATTGCGTCATAGTGCTTCATCGTCTTTCCTTTCGGTTCGCCTGCCGGTGCGCGTATGCCAGCTCTTCTAGTGTTGTGCGGGCAGGGCGTAGTAGTTGAAGTTCATCTGGGCAACGAGGAGCCCGTCGACATCGTAAACGGGGATGTCCAGGAAGTAGTCGCCGCGACCGCGCTCGCGGACGGGCGCGATCTTCTCCTCCGCCTCCTCTGCCGTGAGAGCAATGTCGACCCGCAGGTCCTTCGTCCCCGGCTTCACGAACTTGATGTCAACGCCTTTGAGGATGGGCACGAACTCGTCTGTGCCGTATGTCGCCATGAAGAGGGTTCCACCGGCAATTTCCGCCAGGATAAACTCGCTTCCCGCATAGGCAATCCCAACGTGGTTCATGTGGAGGCCCTCAACAGGGAGGCGCAGCTTGACATGCCGCTCTTCCACGACCTCTGCCTGCATGTTTGCCATGTTGATGAAGGGCGTGGGGCCGTTGTTGACGTTATCGGCCAGGCCCTCGAAGAATTCCCTGTTCATGTGATTGCCTCTCTCTCGGGGTCTACTTGAGCAGCTCTACAAGTTGGGGAACGACCTCGTACAGGTCGCCCACGATGCCGTAGTCGGCGTATCTGAAGACGGGTGCGTTCTTGTCCTTGTTGATTGCGATTATGGTTCTTGCGCCCGTGACGCCAACCATATGCTGGACTTGACCGGAGACGCCCAACGCGATGAACAGCTCCGGCTTGAGCATGGCGCCGGAAACGCCGATGTAGCGCTCCCTGGACATCCAGCCTTCGCCTTCGGCGATTGGACGGGTGCAGCCAAGTTCGGCATTGACGGCAACGGCAAGTTCGCGCGCCAATTGGAGGTCCTCCTCGCGCGCAAGGCCTCGGCCCACGCTGACCACGTTGCGGGCAGCGCTGAGGTTCACCTGCTCGACCTCTCGATGGCTCCTGTCGACGAGCGCAATGCCAGGCGCCCGAGATGGGGCCAGCTCGACGATGGGCGCGTTTTCGCCCGGCTCCCGGACATCTTGCGCGGCGAGCAGGCCGGTGCTCACCAGGATGATCGCGCAGCCGTCCGCCACCTGCTCGGTGCGGTACGCGTTGCCGCCATACACCATGTGCTCCGCGCAGAGGGAACCGCCTTCGTCGATTGTCACGCTTGTCGCGTCATTCACGACGCGCGTGCCGGCAGCGGCGGCCAGCTGGGCAGCCAGCAGGCGGGTGCGCTTGCTCGTTGCCGCGAGCACCGCACCGGGGGCGCTCTCCTTAAAGGCTGCCAGGACGGCAGCGCTGCCGTCCTCGTACAGGGCGCCTTCCGGAACGTCGGCCCAGAGCACCTGTTCGACGTTACTGGCGGACACCGCATCGGCTCCCTCGCGGTTTCCAATCCACACGGCTTGAGCACTTGCGCCCAAGCTGTTGGCAAGAGCCGCAAGGGCCGGGTAGTCGCTCGAGTTCTCCGAAACGATCCAGATCTTATCCATGTTCTCTACCCTTCGTCCTATTGCGCGGCACGTATGGTCGCGACGAGCTCTTGGATGCTTTCCGGGCTGGCGTCTGGGAATATGACGTTCTTGCGTTCCGTATCCTGTGGGGCCAGGGTCTTCTGGGGTTTCACGGACGCCGCCGGCAAACCGCCGACATCGGCCAGATCTCTCTTCTCTACGGGCTTCTTTCCGGCACTCAGGATATCCTTCATCTTGGGAACTCTCGGAAGGTTGATGTCCGTCGTCACCGAAATCACGGCCGGTGTGGTCAGTTCGAGAGTCTCGACGTCCTGTTCCAGGGTGCGCTTGACGGTGATGCTGCCTTCGCCGGGCGTCACCTCGCTCACCGCGTTCATGGTGGGCAGGCCAAGCAGGGCTCCGACGAGGGAACCCGTCTGCTGCGCGTACAGGTCAGAGGAGCCTTCTCCGAAGACGACCAGGTCGAACTCGAGATCTCTCAACACGCTTGCGATGACGGAGGCGGTCTGGAACGGGTCGGCATCCGAGAGCCCGTCATCGACGACGCATATGAGGTCCTCCGCGCCTCGCGACAACGCGCCCTTCACGAGCTTCGAATCCTCGAGCTTGGAGTCGCCGACGCTCAGCAACGTGCAGGCGCCCCCCGTTTGCTCCGCGAGCCGGACAGCCTCCTCGATGGCGACGAGGTCGTACTCACCTAGTACGTTCTGGGCTCGGTCGAAGCTTATGCTGCGATCCGGCAAGACGCTGATGTCCTGGTTGTCTGGACTGACCTTGTAGCAGGCGATAGTCTTCATCGTGCCCTCCTAACGGCTGAGCTGCTGCTGTGCCTCTTTGATGAGCGCGCGGCCAGCCGTGTGGACCATGATTTCCTCCGTGCCGGCCATGATGCGATAGACGCGTTGGTCTCGCCATAGGCGCGCGATACGACAGTCGTTCGTGTAACCTATGCCGCCCATGATCTGCATTGCATCGTCAATGACCTCGAAGGCGGCGTGCCCCGTGTAGCGCTTGAGGAGGGAGGAGTCGATGGAGATCGATTCCCCGTTATCCTTTTTCCAGGCGGCCTTGTAGAGCATGTTCTGCATGTTCTCGATCTTGATCTTCATGTCGACCAGCTTCTCCTGGATGAGCTGGAACGACCCGATCGGCCGCCCGAACTGTTCCCTTTGGCCGGCGAAGCGCAGGGCCTCCTCGTAGGCGCAGCGGGCCATGCCCACGTTTGCCGCGCAGATGGTGAGGCGCTCGACCTCGAAGTTCTTCATGAGCTGGTAGAAGCCCTTGCACTCCTCGCCCACAAGGTCGCTCTCGTCGCATTCGACGTCTTGCAGGTACACCTCGTACGTGCCGCACATGTTGTTGCCGATCTTGCTTAGCTTCGAGGTTGTGATGCCGGGCCTGTCCATGGGGAACAGATACATGCTGAAGTCCTTGTAGGGACTTTCGTTAATGCCGCTACGGGCAACGCAGAGCATGTACGGTGCCTTGTCGGCGCTCGTGTTGAACGTCTTGGTGCCGTTGATGTACACCTTGCCATCGCGCTTGGCGGCGGTCGTTGCCATGGCAGCGCTGTCGGAGCCAGCCTGGGGTTCGGTAAATCCCAGCGTAAATGGCTTCTTGCCCTGCACGGCGTACTCGAGGACCGCTTTCTGCTGCTCGGGGTTGCCAAACGTCAGAATGTCATCGACCTCGGTGGAGAAGTTGATCCAGCAAAGCGAGGGATAACCGAGCGCATGGGCCTCCTCCGCCACCATGACCTGGGTGAGAATGTCGACGGGCGTTCCGTCATACTCCTCGGGAATGCCAAGGGAAGCGAAGCCGGCCTCGACCAAAGCATCGGCGGCCTTCTGGGGGAATACGTGTTTCTCATCGCATTCCTTGAAGTAGTCCTCGAAGTCCCCGCGCTCCATGACCGTACGAAGGCTTTCCAGCAAGAGCTCCTGTTCCTCTGTCCGCTTGAAGTCCATGAGTTAGCACCCTTCCTCTGTAGGCTCTCCCAAAATAAAATTGAGGCGGCAGTCTGGCGGCAGAATTGCTATCCTCCTGTTGGAGGCAAGAGTCCGCTGCCTCTGCAGCGCATTATATGGACGGGCGGTTTCATTGCCCAAATACGTATATGTGCTGGGCAGTTGTCTGATTTGTTTTCGGGCCTATACGCCGAGCGGCTGAGGGCTTTCACAATCTGCATACTTGTCGCGAAGGGGATTGGGAAGATGGACATCGACATATACCGGGAGTTCATCGTGTTGACGACTCACAAGAGCTTCGTCGCCGCCGCAAATGAGCTGAACATGTCCCAGCCCTCGTTAAGCCGGCACATGAGCTCCTTGCAAAACGAGCTCGGCTGCAAGCTCTTCTATGACACCCGGCCCTTGAGCCTGACGGCTGCGGGAGAGGTGGTCCTCAAGTACGCGGGCAAGATCGTCGGTGACCAGGCAAACATGATGAACGACCTGCAAGAGCTGTCCGCCTCTGACAGCAGCCGAATCACCATCACGGACATGCTGCATACGAATAACCTGTATTACGGAATCAACGAGGCCATAGCGCAGGCAAAGAGCAAGTTCGGCGGCCTTCGCGTGGACTACATAGACATGAACAGTAGCGGAATGAATCCGTTTCAGATGGTGGAGAAGGGGAAGGTCGACATCTCCTTCGAGACAACGATCACGATGGACACCGCACCGGAGCTCGAGGTTCCAGACGGCTTGCGCTCCGTGCTGATTCCGGAATTCCACGGGGAGCTCGTAATCGGCGTTGACAAGACATCGCCCCTCTCGGGCAGGCAGGACCTGTGCCTGACGGATTTGAAGCGGGCACGTTTCGTCATGCAGGCAAACCGATACAACGAGCGCTTCAGGGAGGATTTCATCGAGCTCTGCCGTCTTGAGGGCTTTTACCCGAACATCACCCTGGTGCCGGCAGACAATCCGCTGAGCTTCTATGCCAGCAGCGTGGGGGACGGCATTCACCTGCTTACCCGCGTCAGCATGAAGCAATACAAGCCCTTCATGGCGGATCTCATCAAGCAGATGCTGAACATCGTGCCCTTTGCGGACAAGAAGCGGTATGTGAACGCCTACGCTGTCATGCAGGACGACATAAGCCGGCCCGAGATGGAATTCGTTGCGGCATGCCTCGAGGAGCACGCCGCGGCTCGCATGGCCGAGCTCTAGGACGAAGTTATCTATTCCTTTTCGCGAATAAAGCGTTATACTCGGCTCACGCCATGATTTGCCCGAAGGTCGTCGTGCAGCGGCCCAGGGAACACCCAATGGTTGCACCGGGTGCATCGAGGTGGCGCACGATGCATCGTCTCTCGCAAAGGAGCGTGTAACATGGGCACCGTCAAAGCCGTTTGCACCAGTGCCGTCAAGGGCATCCAGAAATCCGAGCAACAATACGTCGACCTCGTTCCCGATTGGGGTATCGAGGATGATGCCCATGCCGGCCCATGGCATCGTCAGGTGAGCCTTCTTGGCTACGAGCGCATCGCGGCCTTCAAGAAGCTTGGTGCCGATGTGGAGAACGGTTCGTTTGGCGAAAACATCATCGTCGAGAGCTTCGACCTCAAGACGCTTCCCATCGGTACGCGCTTTGTCGTGGGCGATGCGGTGCTGGAGCTCACGCAGGTCGGCAAGCAGTGTCACAAGCACTGTGCGATCTACCACAAGATGGGGGATTGCATCATGCCCCGAGAGGGCGTGTTCTGCAAGGTGATCAAAGGGGGTCGCGTCTGCGCGGGCGACATTTTCGATATCATCGGCGAGGCGCCCTCTGCCTCTTCGTACGATCCGTACGATATCCTCGCATCGCGCCCCAAGACCTCATCAGCGGTCGCCTAATTGGTACTAGAATGCACGTATAGATAACGGCAATCATGAATAGGGGAGGAACATCCCATGCGCATACACAAGAACGTCTTCGAGCTCATTGGCAACACGCCGCTTGTCGAGTTGACGAATTACGAGAACAACCACGGTCTGGGCGCCAGGCTCATCGGCAAGGTCGAGTACTTCGAGCCGGCCGGCTCGATTAAGGACCGCATCGCGAAGGCCATGATCGACGAGGCCGAGGCAAACGGTCTGCTCGATGCCGACACGGTCATCATCGAGCCAACGAGCGGCAACACCGGCATTGGCCTTGCTGCCATCGCCGCCGCGCGAGGTAACCGCATTATCATTGTGATGCCCGACACCATGTCTGTCGAGCGCCGCAAGCTCATGCGCGCCTATGGTGCCGAGCTCGTGCTCACGCCTGGCGCAGACGGCATGAAGGGCGCAATCGCAAAGGCGGAGGAGCTTGCGAACGAATATCCCAATTCGCTCATCCCGTCTCAGTTCACCAACCCGGTCAACCCGGCGATTCACTATCGCACGACGGGGCCCGAGATCTGGCGAGGCACTGATGGAGAGGTCGACATCCTGGTTGCTGGCGTCGGTACCGGTGGCACGATCAGCGGCGCGGGCGCATACTTGAAGGAGCAGAACCCGAGCGTGCGGGTCGTTGCCGTGGAGCCGGCGGACTCGCCCGTGCTTTCCGAGGGCAGAAGCGGAGCGCACGGCATCCAGGGCATCGGCGCCGGCTTCGTACCCGAGACGCTCGATACAGACGTCTACGATGAGGTCATCACCATCACGAACGAAGAGGCCTTCGAGGCAGGTCGTGAGCTTGCTGCCCATGACGGTCTGCTCGTCGGCATCTCGTCGGGCGCCGCCGTTGCCGCAGCCGCAAAGCTCGCGCAGCGCCCCGAGAACGCCGGCAAGAACATCGTGGTGATTCTGCCCGACACCGGTGAGCGCTATCTCAGCTCCGCCATGTTCGACTTCGGGGAGTAGGCGCGAGTCGCCATTTCGGACGAGGGACCTTGTTACTCGCCCAATAGAATTGAAAAAAGCGGGAATGAAAAACAGAAAATCTTGGGAATGAGAGCCCGAAAACGCGGGTTTTGGTTGTCTCGCCTATAATGGCGTCCGAAAATCTCTGAGATGGAGGGCGTCGTGCGCTTGCGATACCGATTGATGCAGTTGCTGCGCAGGCACTGGATGCTTGGCACCGCGGCGTTTGTCGCCCTCGTTTCCATGTTCCTCGTGCCGCCCGACGGGGCGTATCTCGGTTACTTTGACTGGAAGACCATCGGTTGCCTGTTCTGCGTGCTGGCTGTCGCGAGCGCGTTGCGAAACGCGGGCGTCTTCGACTGGGCCGCCCGCGCTGCCATCGCGCGCTTCGGGAGTCCGCGCAAGATGGCGATGACGCTTGTGCTCGTCACGGCTGCGTTTTCGATGGCGTTTACCAATGACGTCGCGCTTGTCATCATGCTGCCGCTCTCGGTGGCTGCTCTTGTCGAGTCCGGCCAACCACGGCTCGTGCCCGCCGTCTTCGCGCTGCAGGCGCTTGCGGCAAACCTCTGCGGCATGGTGACGCCGTTCGGAAATCCCCAGAACATCTATCTCTATTCCTACTTTCACGTCGAACTGGGCGAATTCCTCATGACGATGACCATGCCGTTTTTTCTGTCCGTCGCGGGTATCATCTTCGCGACTTGGTTCATGACGAGACGTGGCACCGCCAAAGACGCTGGCGTTTCGACGCAGCCGCAACAGGGCACACCAGGCGAGGATGTCCTGGCCCCCGCGGCTTCGGCCGCGATGCTCGACCGACGACGCCTCGTAGTCTACGTGCCGCTCTTCGTCATCGCGCTACTCGCGGTCTTTCGCGTAATCCCCTTTGGCATTGCCGTCATCATCGTTGTCGTGGCGCTTCTCGTTCTCGATCGTGATGCGTTGCTCAAGGTCGACTATCCGCTGCTTGTCACGTTCCTTTGCTTCTTCATCTTCGCGGGGAACATGGCGCGCATCCCGGTACTAGAGGAGGCGCTCCAGCCGCTCATGGGGCAGTGGGGCTTGCTCACTTCCGCTTTGACCAGTCAGGTCATCAGCAACGTGCCCGCCGCGGTGCTGCTCTCGCACTTTACCGACGCGTGGCAACCGTTGCTCATCGGCGTGAACATAGGAGGAGCAGGCACCTTTGTGGGGTCACTTGCGAGCCTCATCGCGATTCGTCACTTTGCCATCGCGCGCACGATGGTCCCGCGCCTGCGCGAGCCGGATGCACCGGACACGGCGTCCTTCCTCCGCCTCTTCGGCATCGTGAACGGAGTGTTCTTCGTCGTGCTGCTCATCATCTGCCAGCTTGTGCTGGGTTGATGGCGCTACACCGGGAAAAACGGGCAGTCCCGCTTGCGGCACTCGGCGTTGTTGGCCATGAACGTGCATGTCGTGCGCTCGGGCAGCTCCATGGCAATCCCCGTGGTCTCCGCCGTGTAGCGCGCCGCCTCCTCGATGGCCGCAAATCCCGTGCGCTTGCAGCAGCGCGGCCCTCCCACGTCGGCGAGCCTGCCGATGATGTTCGAGGTCAGACGTGCGGTGGCCGCCCAGGGATCCTGCGTCATGGGGGTCGAGCCCGAGATGATGGAGTAGTATTGCCCGGCGCTCACCGCAGCGCCGCAGCAGCCCCAGAACCCACACGTGCCGCCCGGTACCTGCATGCTGCGCGAGCGCAGCTCGTCGAGCGCCGCGTCCAGGTCAATGTCCCCGCCGGCGTTCCTGTAGCAGGTGAGCAGCACGGCGCCCACGAGCGAGTGGTGCTCGGGCCCGTTTGGATAGATCGACTTGTCTCGCATGATGGACTGCGCGAGCTCGATGGGGTTGGTGGAGTCGCTTGCGCGGCAGGTCTCCATGACGAAGTCGACGCCCTTGGCGCGATGGCAGCCGTCGCAGACGTAGTGACCCTCCGCGCAGGTGCAGCGCCCCATCTCGACTTTGCCGCAAATCGCGCAGGTCACCTCATGAGCCTCCTGTGCGTACACGATGGGTGCCCCGCAGATCAGGCAGTTCGCGTTTCCAATGCTCATATTTGCATATCTCCCGTTCTCCTATCTAGCGCCAGCGCACAGCATAGCGACGCAATTTGTTAATCAACATGTTCAGCACCGTCACCATGAGGGCCACCATGATGATGCCCGCGATGACGTTCACGTAGTTCGCGAAGTTCGTGTAGTTGATGATGTAATAGCCAAGTCCCGAACTCGCGCCAAGCATCTCGGCGAAGGTGAGCATCGTGATGGCAGCGGTCAGCTGTCCGTTCAATCCGTTCATCACGCCAGGAAGCAGGTAGGGCAAGATGACGTCTTTGACCATCTCGAAACTGGAAAGTTCGAGCATGCGAGCACCCTCCACGATGCGCTTGTCCATGGAGGTGACGCGAATGATGGTGTTCAGGAACATGGGCCAGAATATGCCCAGAAAGATGATGGTGGCGCTGGCCACACGGAACGTGGGCATGAGCAAGATGATGTAGGGTGCAAAGACGACTGAGGGAATGGGAGCGAGCACGCGCGCGATGGGAGCAAACACGCTGCGCAGTCCAGGTAGCCAGCCACATATGGCACCGAGCACGAGACCGGCGACAATGGCCGTGAGGGCGCCCATGGCCAGAAGCTGCAACGAGGCAACGAGATTGTCGAGCAGCGTGGGCCATTGGGTGGGAAAGACGTTGAAAACGGCCTCGGGCGCCGGAAACAGCACGGGATTTGCCGTGCCGAGCTGCGTCGAGAAGAGTTCCCAGATGAAGAAGAACGCCCACACGATTATGACCACCCACGAATAGGCTGCGCGGTTGGCATCCTTGCGAGCCAACGCCCAGAGATACAGGGCTTCGGTCAGGAGTATTGCGACGAGAAACGGTACGATCGTCGGCACGACTCTCTTTCCGGGCAAGAGCACCAAGATCACGAGGGCGGCAAACAGGACGTGGGCAAGCGCGACCATGGTGACGCGCATGGCTTTCTTGCGATGGGCGTAGCGGGCCTCGGCCTGTGCCGCTTCGCTCAGGGCGCGCCGGGCTGCAGTGGAGCCCTCTGCCTTCGCGGTGGTCACGGCATCGCCTTCCAACTCTTCCAATCCGGATTCCCCGTGCGCCATCATGTACCCCCTTGCACGTTGTCGTAATGCAGGATGCCATCGGGGTCGTCGTTCGTGAGAACCTCCCGCCTGTTATGAGGAGAACCAGAATCGATCTCATCGCACTCGTCCATGTAGAACAGCTCCATGAGCTCGGAGCGCATTTCCCTGAAATGCGGATCGAGTGACAGTTTCTCCAAATTACGCGGACGGGGAAAGTCGACGTCAACGATACATTCGATGTGCTTGGGAACCATGAATACGATGCGATCGGCGAGTAAGAGTGCCTCGCTCAAGTCATGGGTTACGAACACGACGGTACGACGGTGCTCGGCGTTATGCCACAAATCGAGGAGCAGTTCCTGCAGCTCCTGACGATTGCGGGCGTCCAGGGCGCCAAAGGGCTCGTCCAGTAGCAGGATGTCACTTTCCATCGCCAGGGCGCGGGCGATGGCGACGCGCTGTTGCATGCCGCCGGAAAGCTGGAACGGGTACTTGTTTGCCGCATCGGCCATGCCAACCTCTTTGAGGTACTCGAGAGCGCGGGCGCAGGCTTCGTCTCTGCCCATCTTCTGTCCGGCATGGCGAATGGAGAAGGCGACGTTTTTAACGACCTTCATCCACGGAAACAGCGAATAGTGCTGGAACACCATCGCGCGACTCGTGCTCGGTCCGGTCACCCGGATACCATCCACCTCGACAGTGCCGGCATCGGGCATGGCAAGTCCCGCCAGGAGAGAGAGTAGCGTGGACTTGCCGCAACCGGAGTGGCCGATAAGGCATATGAATTCGCCGTCGGTCACGTGTAGGTCGATATCCTCGAGCGCGAGGTACACCTCGTTGTTATCGCGATAACAATAGGAAACGCCGTTGATGTCGATTCTGCCCATAGTTTGGCCCCGCAAGTTTTGCTTTGCCGTAGACCGTTGGCTTACTTGCCGATGGTGTTGTGCTCGTCATAGACGGCAACCAGGCGATTGTAGAAGTCGAGGTTCTCGCCGCGAGCGATCAGCGTGTCGAGCGCGTACTTGTACATGGTGGAGTTCACGTGGTCCTCCATCTGGTACGGCGTGTTGGGGTCAATGTCGTTGGTCGCCTTCAAGATGCCATAGAACTCGCATACCTGGTCGGTGTAGGGATCGATCTCGACAATCATGGGCGTGGTGTAGGAGTCGTTCGAGAAGATGACCGCCTCGCAGTACTCCTCGGACTGGCCGGAATAGGCAGCCAGGTCTTTAATGGCCTGTTCCTTGTTCTCCTCCATGAACTGCATGCCGCGCAGTTCGCCGATGAGCAGCTTCACGAGCTGGCTCTGCTTCTCGGTCATGTTGGTCATGGTCGTGGTCTGGCGGCAGCAGGGGAAGTCGGGGCGCAGGTCACCCACGTGCATGGAGGTGACGAGACCTTGCTGGGCGCCAATGTAGCCCTGGCCGGAATTGACGAAGGTGCAGTCCACCTCGCCCTTGAGGACGGCCTGCATCTGCGATTGGGCATCGCTCATGATGATCCAGTTGTCCGGATTGTAGGTGCCGGCCTCGACTTGGAGACCCTGCATCACGAGGTGTCCGGTCTCCATGGGGAAGTAGGCGATCTTGGCGTCGTTGAAGTCCTCGAGCGTCTTGTACTTGTCCTTGTTCTCGGGCAGGGTGAGGCATTCGGAGCCTTCGGCGATGGTGCCGCCGAATACGCACAGGTCCTCGGTGCCCTGACCGACGAAGGTCATGGTCGGGATGGCGCCAAAGGGCAGCACGTCGAGCTGGCCGTTGAGCATGCCGGTAATGGCATCGGAGAAGTTCGCCGCCGTCTGGAAGTTAAGCGTGAGACCCTCTTCCTCGAAGAATCCCTCCTGCTGGGCGACGATGAGCGCGGCGATTTTGATATCCTTGCCCATGACGGCGACCTCGAGGGTCTCCATCTCGTCGTTTACCGTATAAGTGCTTGACGAGGCGCTCGAATTCGTCGATAACGAGCCACAGCCCACCAGCGCAAGTGCGCACGCAGCGAGAGTCGCCACGAGAAGCGTGGCAATGGTCTTCCTCATTTTCATATAAGTCCTCCCACGTAAGATGCGGTGTTCTGATGCGAGTCAATAGCGAGCTTATAGATGAACACCTGCTATATGAATAATTCGCTGCTATTGTAATGTATCTAATAGTTGCGTCAAACTATATATCAGCATTCTGGTGAACGGCGCCCAGTCTCCCTCCATTCCCGCAAAGCCGTTACAATAGGGCGCATCAACACATCGTGCGAAAGGAATCCGGGGATGATCGAGCGCTACACGCTGCCCGAGATGGGCCACATCTGGTCTCTTGAGAACAAGTTCGACGTTTGGAAGGAGATCGAGGTTCTCGCCTGCGAAGCACAGGCCGAGCTGGGCCAGTGCGGTATCACCGCCGACGAGGCCGCGTGGATTCGCGCTCATGCCGATTTCACCGTGGATGAGATCGACGAGGTCGAGAAGATCACCAACCATGACGTTATCGCCTTCACGACCGTCATGGCGAACTACATCGATGCTGACGTTCCCGAGGGCGAGCCCAAGCCAAGCCGCTGGGTGCACTACGGAATGACGAGCTCCGACCTCGGGGATACCGCGCTGAGCTACCAGGTCACCCAGGCCCTCGACATCATCATCGCCGATGTGAAGCGCCTGGGCGAGACTTGCAAGCGTCGTGCGTTCGAGTTCGAGGATGCCATCTGCGTGGGCCGCACGCACGGCATCCACGCCGAGCCCATGACCTTCGGCATGAAGTTCGGCAGCTGGGCCTGGGCCCTCAAGCGCGCCGAGACGCGCCTACAGCAGGCGCGCGAGGTCGCCGCCACCGGAGCCATCAGCGGCGCGGTTGGCACCTATTCCAACATCGATCCCTTCGTCGAGCAGTACGTCTGCGAGAAGCTCGGCCTCACGCCCGATCCGCTTTCCACGCAGGTCATCGCACGTGACCGTCACGCACAGGTTATGTCCGCGCTCGCGGTGACCGCCTCTACGATCGAGTCCATCGCCATGCAGGTGCGCCTGTTGCAGCAGTCGGATGTCATCGAGGCCGAGGAGCCCTTCACCAAGGGTCAGAAGGGCTCGAGCGCAATGCCCCACAAGCGCAATCCCATCACTGCCGAGCGCATGTGCGGTCTTGCACGTGTCGTCAAGGCAAATGCCCAGGTCGCATTTGACGACGTGGCGCTTTGGTACGAGCGTGACATCTCGCACTCCGGAGCCGAGCGCGTCGTCTTGGCCGATAGCTTCATCGCACTCGACTACATGTTCTCGAAGATGCAGTGGATGCTCGACGGCCTTAGCGTCTACGTGAACAAGAGCCTGCACAACCTGTGGCGCACGCGTGGTCTCATCTTCAGTTCGAAGGTCATCCTCGCGCTCGTCGACACGGGCATGACGCGTGAGGATGCCTACGTCGTCGTCCAGCGCAACGCCATGAAGGTCTGGGATGACATACAGCAGGCCATCGACGGTCCGACCTTCCGCGAGAATCTCGAGGCCGATCCCGATTGTCCGCTTACGGAAGCGCAGCTTGATGAGATCTTCGATCCGACGAGCTTCCTGGGACACAAGGATATGATCTTCGAAAAGCTCAAGGACCTGGAGTTTTAGGAACAGATATGGAAAATCAGACGAACGCCTCCATCGAAACGCAGGAACCGGAGTTCCTGTACCGCACCCATGGCACGTGCTCACGCGTCATCAAGTTCGACATCGATGACGAGCAGAAGGTGCGCAACACCGAGTTCATCGGTGGGTGCAACGGCAACGCCAAGGGCATCGCCTCGCTCATCGAGGGCATGCCGGCGGACTGGGTCATTGAGCGTTGCGCGGGTACCCGCTGTGGCGGCAAGCCCACGTCATGCCCCGACCAACTATCACGTGCCCTCACCTGGGCGCTCGAGCAGCGGCAGGCGTAGATGGCAAGCCAAAATGCCCCATCCGCGCACGACGAGCCGAACCTGTCCCGACGCGAGTTTCTGCGTCTGGGTGGCGGGGCGTTTGCCTGCGCGACGGTACTCGGTGCCCCCGCGGTGCTCACGGGCTGTTCCGGCAACTCCGACAACGGCACGCCTGCAACGCTCGAGGTGCCGGCAAACTCCGTCGTCACGCTCGACGCCTTTGCCGAGATAGAGGACACGACGGGGTACTTCGAGATCAAGGATCTGGCGCAGTATCCAAAGGGCACTATGCTCTTCGCGTCCGAAGACGTGACGGCGGCCGCGTTGCTGACCGGCGAGACGGCTTCGCCGTTGTCGACGTGCTCGCTCGTCAATCTCGAGACCGGCGCCATGACCCCGGCGCTTGACCGCGCGGTGAATCATGACACGGGATACAGCATATTTTCCGTCTGCGCGTCGAGGGAGCTGCTCGTCTGGGTCGAGAGCAACTACCTGACTTCGGATTGGGCGGTGTATTGCGCCACGATCGCGGACGGCGCCCTGAACGGGCAACCCGTGAAGCTCGACGAGGGAAACGGCGAATTCGACACGCCGACGATAGCCGTCATCGGCACGGCGGCGTATTGGATCGTCCAACCCGCCGAAAACGGTCCGCGCACGACCGAGAACTCGTTCTTACGCGTTGCTGCGGGCGGGTCACGCTCGTCGGATCTGATCACCTCCGAGGGCCGTTTCAACGGGGGGCTCTCCGTGAGCGGGCAGATTCTCACAGCGATGCCGAGAGCCAAGGCCTCGAGCGGCGTGTACTACGAGCTCACGGCGATTTCAGCCGGCTCTGGCTCGGTCGTCGCCTCCCAGGTGATGCCGCACTCCTTCCGTCCCTCCAACGCCATCTACATGAACAACGCCTTCGCCTTCACGATTCCCGCGTCCTATGACTATGGCGGTGGCATCGCGAACGTCGGCACCTATTACCCCATCGCGGGCGATTCGTGGCTTCGCCTCGCCCGTCAGTCCCTTACGCCACCAGGCATATGTAACGGATGGCTGTTCGCGAAATCGAGTTCGCGCACGGTTTTCATCGACACGCGCAACCAGCAGTACTTCGTCGTCAACGCGCCTGATGGCTGCACGGACTACGGCGACTATTCGGTATGCACGGGCGAGGTCGCGCGCGTCTGCAACTACGCCACCGTCAACAAGTACGTGGGCACCGAGAGGACGACGCAGGTCGTGCTGCGTTCGATTACCCCCATCGCCGCGGGGACGACGCCCGCGCCGCCGGCGACCGAGCCTGCGGGCAATCCGACGGGCGAGCCGATCGAAAGGTAGTCTGGCGATAGACGCGAGCTGTGCTCTTCGTGTTGGCAAACCTGACGCGAGCAGCGTGCAATGGTACACTGCCAAGATGGAAGAAAACCGAAAGGAGTCTCATCGTGGACACCGGTTCCGAAGCCCGTCGCATTCTGCTTGTCGAAGACGAAAAGAACATTCGTGATGCGGTAGCCGCCTATCTCGAGCGTGCCGGCTATTGGGTCACGCCCGCCGCAGATGGTCAGGAAGCCGTCGACGCGTTCTCTCTGCACCAGTTCGACCTCGTCATCCTGGATCTCATGCTTCCGCGCCTTCCGGGCGAGAAGGTCTGCCGCATTATCCGTGACACCTCCGACGTCCCCATCATCATGCTCACCGCAAAGGGAGAGGTCGAAGACCGCATCGTCGGCCTCGAGCTTGGTGCGGACGACTACCTCATCAAACCCTTTTCGCCACGCGAGCTCGTCGCGCGCGTCCGCGCCCTGCTGCGCCGCGCCCACATCGACTCCGAGCCCCAACGTGAGGTGCTCGACTTTGGCGGCCTCACCATCGATCTCAACGGCCACAAGGTCCTCGTCAACGACGAGGAGGTCGATCTTACGGCCAGCGAGTTCAAGCTGCTCACGACTCTGTCGCGCTATCCGGGCCGCGTGTACTCGCGCATGGAGCTCGTCGAGAAGGTGCTCGGCTATGACTTCGAGGGCTACGAGCGCACGATTGACAGTCATGTGAAGAACCTGCGCGCCAAGATTGGCGATGACCCGCGCAACCCGCGCTGGATTTACACCGTCCACGGCGTCGGCTATCGCTTCGAGGTGCCCCGCGACGGCGAATCGGTTGGTCAAGAGGCTTAATCGCTCATGAAGGACAAGCGCAAGACCCGCGAGAAGAAGCCCCTCTCGTTTGCCATCTACGTCATGGGGGCGTTTTTGCTCACCTCGGCCATGACCGTGCTCATCACGGCTGCGGCCATCGCAATCGTCTGGAACGTGGGCTACGCCGGAGAGCCGGGCGACGAGGAGCTATTCTTCGCGGTTTTCACTGCCGGGGCCATTGCGCTTTTGCTTTCCGTCATCCTCGGCATCTACTTCGCTGTCGGCATCGCGCGTCCCGTCCAGCGCATTTCCGACACCGCCTCTGCCATCAAGGAGGGCAATCTCTCCGCGCGCACCGGGCTTTCCGGTGACGATCAGCTCGGGCAGCTCGGGCAGCGTTTCGACGAGATGGCCGACGCCATCGAGCGCGACCGCGACCTCGAGCGTCAACTCATAGGCGATGTCGCCCATGAGCTGCGCACGCCGCTCATGGCCATTCAGGCCACGGTCGAGGCCATCCAAGACGGCGTCTTCGAGGCCGATGAGGAGCATCTCAACACCATCTCATTCGAGACGCGTCGCCTGGGTCGCCTGGTCGAGGCATTGCTGCATCTCAACCGTCTCGAGAATGGAACGGCCGAGGTCAAACGCAACCCCGTTAACCTCAGCAGCGTGGTCAGCGGCCTGTCGACGACGCACGAGGCGCTGCTCGAGACCTCCGGCATCATGTTCTTCACCGACATCGCACCCAACGTGATGATCATCGGCGACCAGGACCTCATCTCGCAGGCCGTCGCCAACCTGCTTTCCAATGCCGTGCGCTACACGCCGGAAAACGGCATGGTCACCGTCGAGCTTGCGCGCGAGAACGGCTATGCGAAGATTTCCGTGCGCGACACGGGTGTCGGCATTTCCGAAGAGGACATGAAGAAGGTCTTCTCGCGCTTCTGGCGCGCCGATGTCGCCCGCCAAAGCGTCGACGGTGGTCTGGGCATTGGCCTTGCGCTCGTCAAGGAGGTCGTCGACCAGCATTTCGGCGATGTCTCGGTCTCGTCCACGCTCGGCGAGGGCAGCACCTTCGTCATGCGCATACCCCTTGCTCCAGAGGACCGCGTCAAGCCCACGCCCTCCGCACGTCGCAGCAGTTCGCGCCGTCGGCAGGAGCGCGCCGCGCGCAAGGAGCAGGAGAAGCTCCGCAAGATCGAGGAACGCCAGCTCAAGGCGCGTCGCAAGGCCCGCGAGGCAGGTGCCGGCGCGAGCGCCACCCAGGAACTCAAGCTTTTCGGGTTGCACGTCCCGCTACCCACGACAAGACAGCAAGAACCGCAAACGAGGAACAAGGAAGATGGTACTCATGAGTGAAATGGCAATGCGCCCCGACTCGCAGGGCAAGGTTCGCGACCTTTACGACCTGGGTGACAGGCTTCTCATCGTCGCGACCGATCGCATCTCGGCATTCGATTACATCCTCAAGGACGAGATTCCGTACAAGGGCGAGGTGCTCACGCGCCTGTCGCTCTTCTGGTTCGACCTACTCGCCGATATCATTCCCAATCACCTGATCTCCGCCGATGTCGCGGACCTTCCCGAGAAGTTCAAGCCGTACGCCGAGTGGCTCAACGGCCGTTTCATGCTCGTGCGCAAGGCAGAGATGTTTCCCGTCGAATGCATCGTCCGTGGCTATCTTGCCGGAAGCGGGCTCAAGGAATACCGCAAGCAGGGTACCGTCTGCGGTATCGAGTTACCTGCGGGGCTTGTCGAGGCAAGCAAGCTGCCCGAGCCCATCTACACCCCCTCGACCAAGGCCGAGATCGGCGATCACGACGAGAACGTGAGCTACGAGCGCACGGTCGAGATGCTCGGCGAGAAGGATGCGAGCGCCCTGCGCGATGCGTCGCTTTCCGTCTACAAGAAGGCCGCCGATTACGCTGCGCAACACGGCATCATCATTGCCGACACCAAGTTCGAGTTCGGCATGATCGATGGTACGCTCACGCTGGCCGACGAGGTGCTCACGCCGGATTCGTCGCGTTTCTGGCCGGAGGATGCCTACGAGCCCGGCAAGAGCCAAGCGAGCTTCGACAAGCAGTTCGTGCGCGACTGGCTCGATGCCAACTGGGATCGTACGGGCGAGCCGCCACAACTCCCGGCCGACATCATCGAGGCGACCTCGAACAAGTACATCCAGGCCTACGAGCTCATCACCGGACAGCGCTTCGTTCCCGCAAATCTGTAGGTAAAGGCCCGCGTCCCCACGCCATCCGTTGTATCATAGGCACTTATCCATCACAGGCATTCGAAAGGCGATTGACGAATGACGCAGCGTAATTTCCAGAACGCACGCAACCAGGGCGATGGCCCCAAGGGCAAGTCGAGGAAGTCGGCTAGCTCGGCAAAGCTCAAGAGCAAGGCCGGCGCCTCGGTGTATGCCCCGACCAAGGAGGCCAAGGCCCAGCGTGCGAAGCAGGAGGCCAAGGCAAGGAAGAGCCAGCCGGCTGAGGCAAAGGCCAACGATCCCATCGAGCAGCAACGCCGTCGCGAGCGCGCCATGGTCTCGATGATGCGCGACCTTCCCGAATACAAGTTCTGGCGTCGCATCTGGTGGATTACCATGGGCCTTGCGTTCGTCATCATCGTGCTGACGTGGATTCCCAACATGCTCATCAACAGCGGCGCACTGAGCGCGGACTTCACCGAAACGGCAAGCTGGATCTCCACCATCGGCTTCATCTTCGCCCTCGTCGCCCTGGCGGTTGCCTTCTACATCGACCTGCGCAAGATCCGCAAGATCCAGAAGGCGCAGGAGGCCAAGGCACGCAACCTCACCAAGACGGAGCGTCGCGAGCTCGATGACGCCATTGCCGCGTCCATCGAGAGGGACCAGCAAAGGCGTGCCGAGCGCAAGGGCAAGATGCCCTGGAGCAAGAAGAAACCGGAAGCGGACTCCGGGGAAACCCCGGACGAGAGCTAATCAGGAGACGCAATGCTGCTTATCGCCAAATATGTCATTCCCGTCACGTCCCCGTACATCGAGGATGGCGCCGTTCTCGTACGGGACGACAAGATTCTCGACTTAGGCCCTGCATCCCAGCTCAAGGACAAGTATCCCGAGGAGGAAATTCGCGATTTCGGCCTCTCGGTCCTCATGCCCGGATTCGTCGACGTGCACACGCACCTCGGATATACGGCGCTGCGCGGCATGTTTGGCGACTTGCCCTATGCCGAGTGGAAACGCCAGGTGCTCCATACCGAGCCGTTCTTCACCGAGGAGGACTGGCTCGATTCGGCACGCATCGGTGCGCTCGAGGCCGTGGCAAGCGGCATTACGACTATCGCGGACATCTCCGCATCGGGCGTCTCGCGCATCCCCGCCTCCGAGATGGGCTTGCGCGCCCGCGTGTACTATGAGGTCCTGACCGCCCAGAAGGAGCATGCCGCGGATGCCGTGCGTGTGGGAGTGGAAAAGATCGAGCAGTGGAAGGACGAGTGCGGGAGCGACCTGCTCGACTTCGGCCTCGCCCCCGGCCCCGTGTACGGCTGTCATCCAAGCGTGTTCCAGGCTATCGCCGATGTCGCGATCGAGCGCGGGATTCCCGTGGCCATGCACCTTGCGGGAAGCCAGGAGGAGGCGGACTTCATTCGCTATGGCTCCTCGCCCTTTGGCGTTCACGTGAGCGAACACGAGCAGGGAAAGCTCGCCTCGGCCTATCCGCCCTGGTTGCCCGCGGGAACATCGCCCGTGAGCTACGTGAGCAACTGGGGCATACTCGACGTCCCCGGCATCCTCGCGATTCACTGCGTGCAGGTCGACGACAGGGACATTGGGATTTTGAGGGAAAAGGACGTGCACATCGGATATTGCCCACGCATAAACGCCAAGCTGGGCATGGGGTCGGCCCCTCTCGAGAAGTTCTGGGCCGCGGGTCTTACCATTGGCTTGGGCACCGACTCTCCCGCGGCGGTCGATACGACGGACATGATTGACGAGATGCGCATCGGGCTCATGATCACGCGTGCGACGAGCTCGGAGCGCTTCGTGCGGGCTTCCGCCAAGAACGCCCTGCGCATGGCGACGATTGGATCTGCGCGCGCATTGGGTATCGAGGACAAGGTCGGGTCGCTCGAACCGGGCAAGCAGGCTGACATCATCGCCATCGACCTGCACAATTCGCACCAGAATCCCACGACCGACCCCGAGAGTGCCGTCATCTACACGGCAAATCAGGATAACGTCAAGATGACCATGGTTGCCGGGCGCATCCTCTATGACGATTTCGTCCACGTGTCGGGATGCGACCGCGACGCGATTGTCGATCGGGCGCGCGCCCTGCGCGTGCGCATACGCGAGGAGGTAAGCGACGAGGCCCTACGCAGGTCGCTTATCGAACACGCGTCGGAAGATAAGCAGGACCGCTACAACAGATAGGGTCGTCATGTCGAACAAGAACAAGTCATTCCAGAAGAACAAGCAGCAGAAGCTCGAACAGGAACTGGCGGCTCAGTATCGTCGCGAACAGCGCGATCGTCGCACGAAGCTGCTCAAGACCATCGGCATCACCATTCTTTCGGTGCTCCTGATTATCTCGTTCTGCTTCCCGGCATTCACGATGCTCTGGTAAGAGGCGCCCCCCGCACTCCGCAGGCGGCACTCGTATCGAGACAGCAAAGACCCAAAGCTGCTGCGCAACTCGCACGCCCTATGGGCGTGCTCAGACAGTGCTCGCAAATCGCTTTGGGTCTTTGCTGTCTCACTCGCGAGCCTGCGTCGTGCGGGGGCTGGCCAGTAGGGGACGGAGGGCGACCAGGAGGTCTCCCCTACAGGCGCTTGACGTGTGCGCTCCGTCGTCCTGAGCGGGGCGCCGCAAGGCGCGAAGTCGAAGGACCTCACGACGGGCTGCAGCTCGATCTCTACGAGGGCATGAGCGAAGCGCTATTTCCTCCCAGGTCGGCAGCGGTCTCCTCCTGCATGGACTTCCATGCCTCCTGTCGCTTCGCCAGCACTGCGCGAACCTCGGGGTCGTCGCTGAGTGCCGGTGGCGTCCAGGGCATCTCCCCAAGCGCGCGGACCACATCGCCAATCTTGCCATAGGGGATCGAGATAATCTGGAGCCCCGCCGGGTAGGTCTGCCGTCGTGACATGCCATGCCCCATGCCGCTGGTAATCGTGTTGACCTTGTCCTTGACGTAGGGATACGAGTACATCCATGCGCATGAGAGCACGGGTGAGGTCTTCGATTCCCACAGGTCTCCCGAGTAGTACGAGGTTGCGCGCATGAGGATGGTCGCCTGTTGCGTGTTTGCTACGCAGATGACGAGATCGGGGTCGAATTCGCAGGTCGCGACTGGGGAGAAGCTCACGTAGTTCACCGATCCGCGCGGCAGCGTCTCAATCTGCGTGTAGAGGCGCGCGTTGGGCGCCTGGGTCTTGAAGATCTCGAAGTCCTTGCCCGCCTGGCCGCTCGCTGCGAAGCTGGGCTTGTCGATCATTCCCAGAATCATGGTGCCGAAGCAGGTGTCGTCCTCTGCGGTTGTGTAGAAGCTCTCCCCGGTTGTCTGTGCTCGCTTGACGAACTGGCAGAAGGCGTCTCGCTCCTTTACGCGCTCGAGGCCCTCGGGCTTTGCATAGCTGAACTTGATGGCGACGGGCGGGAACTCCATATCGAGCTTCGCGAGCGTGTCCTTTGCTTCCTGGCTGAGCATGTGGTGTCCTTTCCGAATATCGGTCGGTACGCGGCAGAATATAGCATGCACATGCACTTCGCGTTAGTGGAAGATGCCTGGATAAAAGGTGCTAATTGAATGTGTCACTTGCCGTCGAACAGGTTCTTCAGCTGAACGCGATTGTTGACGTTGAGCTTGCGATACGCGTTGTAGACATGCTTCTTCACGGTCGAAAGTGATATGTAGAGCTTCTCAACGATTTGCTGTTCGGAGTCCCCGTCAAGCACATGCTCGATGACCTCACGCTCGCGAAGAGTGAGACCGGCTTGCTCGATGATGCTCTGCGCGCAGGGAGTGCTCGTGCGCCAGCGTTCTTCCTCGAGCAAACTTGCAAGCTTGAGGGCGATATGTGGTGCCATCAGGTTTGCAATGCGCACATCTCGGTTGGTGAATTCGCTCTCTGCCTTGGTGTTGAACAACGCGATTTCTCCGATGACGGCATTATCGTGCGAGAGTAGCGCGCGCAATGCATAGGTAAGGCCCTCTGGCTTGTAGATTTCGTTCCAGACGGGGGAGCTCTCGCGCACGTCCTCTGGAATCATGTCCCTGTCGCGGAAGGCATAGCTTGCTGTCTTGAGGTACAAGCCGTCATAGTACGGGTCTTCATCGTAGTTGTCGGTGAATTTCTCGATGAGATGTGCTGGAGCGCCAATGATTACGGGACGACTTGAGCGAGCGATGCCATGCTCCATCTTGATCATGGAAAACGTGCCCTGGTAACTTGGCGTCAGGGAGCGCAGGCAAGAGAGCGCTTCGTACTGTAGCTTCTCGACGCTGGAGGTGGTGTTGATGCGATAGATACTGTCGAGCATGAACTGCCAGTCGCGTTCATGAAGTTGTGCGTCATCGTTGGTCATTTGAGATCGTAGTCTCCCTTCGCGAGCTAATTATAGGTTACGAACTACGAAGTCTCTTTGTGCAATGTGCATCATTTCGACTAAGTTCTACTCATTTGTATAACCATTCTTCCGAATTTGCGCAAGGCTTTCCAAAATCGAATGCAATATGCTTTCAAATCAACTTATTTCAATCTTCGAATCCATTTAAGAAATGTGGAGAACCCATGAAAATCAGGCCTCGTTGTTCCAAAGCGACGAGCGCCATTACGAAAGTGCGCTCAGGAAAAGGAGGGAACATGAGAGACGATTCGAAGCTGATACCCCAGGTCTTCATGAAGGGCAGCTTCCGCGAGATGGGTTCCCAATATGGCGAAGCCATGGCGAGCGAGATTGCCTTCCAGAAGGACTGGTGGACCAAGGTTCTCGCCGCTCACTGGCCTAACATGGACATGGAGCGCGCGCTCAATGCCGCCAAGACGATGTACGCGCCCGCTGTGGAGCTGTATGCACCGCGCTGGGCCGACTTCATTGAGGGCATGGCCGAAGGAGCCGGCCTTCCCTATGATGACGTGCTCTGGATTAACGTTGCCTCCAACTTGCTCGAGGGCCCGGCAATGGCCATGAGGATGGTTGCGGGTGGCTGCACCGACATTGGCGTCCAGCCCGACAAGACCGATATCGGCAAGCTCATCATCGGCCAGAATCTTGATTGGCATCCCGAGCTCAAGCCCGTGTGCCTGCACTTCGATCCGGCAGATGCCCCCAAGGCGCTGGCGTTCACCATTTCCGGTGCGCTTCCGCAGTTCGGCATCAGCGAGAATGGCTATGGCTCGTTTGGCAATGCGCTGGGCACCGAGGAGAACAAGACGGGCGTCACCATGAACGCCCTTACCGCCGAGCTGTTGTTCCAGGATTGCATTGGCTCTGCCTGCGAGCGCATTACCATGGCGGATCGTTCCATGTGCTTCAACCACATGCTTGGTGCTGCCGATGGCACGCTCATCGACTTCGAGACCACGCCATCGAGCTTTGGCGTCTTGCTTCCCGAGGAAAAGGGCTGGATTGCGCATACCAATCACTACATCACCAGCTGGATGCAGAAGGATGACACCTTCAAGACCTTCCCCGACACGTTCGTGCGCCTGTCCTGGGCAGAGAAGTTCCTCCGCGATGCCGATGTCATCACGGTCGACACACTCAAGAAGATTTTCAGCGACCACCATGGCGACAAGACGCGCTCGCTGTGCACGCATCCTGTCCCCGGAGCCTCGTTTACCGAGTGCTGGCAGACGGTCTACTCGATGATCTCCATTCCCGAGGACGGAGTCATCTACGCGACTACGCAGCCGTGCGAGCACGAATACGAGGAGTATCGCCTGTAACTCAGGGAATCGGGGGCATGAGGCAATGCGCTTCGTGCCCCCTGGTACACAAGGAGGAAAAGAAATGTCAGCTATGAAGCAAATTCCCAAGTGGCGTATGGTCATTGGCATAGCCGCACTGTTCATCTCGAGCATGTGCACGCTGGGCGACATGGTCATCACCCCGATTGCTGCAAATCTCTATGAGGTGTTTGCGGATGCGCCCGAGGCGCTTCTCAACTTCGGTATCACGGGCCCGGCACTCGTGGGCCTGCCCTTTGGTCTGCTGGCGGGCTGGCTGTGCGACCGCTTCGACAAGAAGTGGGTCATGGTCGCGGGCTTCGCCATCTTCACGTTTTCCGCGATTTTCGGTGCGGCCATCGAGAACATCTGGTACTTCGTCATCACGCGCTGCCTGGCGACTGGCGTGGGCTGGGGCATCACCAACACCGCTGCGTTCTCCATCCTGGCGGACCTCTTCTCCGATGAGAAGAAGCATAGCCGCATGGTCGGCTTCTACAACGCGACCATGTCCATTATGGGCGCCATCCTCTCCATGGCAGCTGGCATGCTTGCTGCCTCGGGCGTATGGCAGGATGCCTTCGCCATCTACTGGATTGCTGCACCTGTGCTCATTCTCATGATCATCTTCCTGCCGTCGCTTAAGCCGACGCCCATGGAGAATGCGGAAGGCAAGGTCGAGACGGCTGCCGAGGTCGAGGAAGAGGACAAGGGATGGATTGGCAAGATTATCCCGCTGACCATTCAGGTGTTCTTCTTCGCATTGTTCTTCTTCGTCATGCTCTACATGGTCGCCCTCTACATTGCAGATGCTGGCGTGGGTGACGAGGCCTTTGCGGGTACGGTTGCCTCGTGCATGACGCTGGCCACCATGGTCGGCTCTATCCTGTTCGAGCCGGTCTTCTCCAAGATGAAGAACACCGTTTACATGCCCTTCATGCTCGCTATTGGCGTGATGTTCATCCTCATGGGCTTTGTCGTGACGCCGGTCATGACCATTGCCGGCGCCATTGTCATGGGCTTCTCGTGGGCATACTACTTCTGCTACTTCTATGTTCGCGTTACCCAGCTCGTTCCCGAGAATCGCGCGGGTTCGGCAACGGGCGTCGTGGCCTTCTCTGATGGCCTTGCGGCGACTCTGTGCTCCTACCTCGTCACGGGCCTCATGGGCGCAACCGGCATGAACTGCGTCCAGCTCTGGCCGATTTTCGGTGTCGGCACTCTGATTACGCTGGCTATCTCGGTTGTCTACTGGATGCTCACGCGCAAGAAGAGCGTTCAGCAGTAGGCAAGGAAAAGTTCGAGGACGCTTTACGAAAAAGGGGAGACTCCGTCTGCATGGGGTCTCCCTTTTCACGCGTGCTGCCTGGGCGGGATGTGGCCTTGAGTGGTGGCGCGATCCGATTGGAGTAGAGGAGGCTTCGTATGGCACGTGATGCTCGCATGTCATCATGGCGCATGCTTATCGCGATGGCGGCTCTGTTCGTCTCGAGCATGTGCACGATGGGTGACTTGGTGATTACGCCCATCGCCGCTGATCTATACGTTGCGTTTGCGGATGCGCCCGAGGCGCTTCTCAACTTCGGTATCACGGGCCCGGCACTCGTGGGCCTGCCCTTTGGTCTGCTGGCGGGCTGGCTGTGCGACCGCTTCGACAAGAAGTGGGTCATGGTCGCGGGCTTCGCCATCTTCACGTTTTCCGCGATTTTCGGTGCGGCCATCGAGAACATCTGGTACTTCGTCATCACGCGCTGCCTGGCGACTGGCGTGGGCTGGGGCATCACCAACACCGCTGCGTTCTCCATCCTGGCGGACCTCTTCTCCGATGAGAAGAAGCATAGCCGCATGGTCGGCTTCTACAACGCGACCATGTCCATCATGGGTGCCGTGTTGTCATCCGTTGCCGGGGTGCTCGCGTCCTATGGCATCTGGCAGAACGCATTTTCGATCTACTGGATTGCCGCTCCCACGCTCGTGTTGCTCATCGTCTTCCTGCCCTCCATGAAGCCCAAGCTCATGCGTGGAGCCGATGGGCACGTCGAGACCACAGAGGAGATCAAAGCCGAGGACAAGGGCTGGTGGAAGAGCATCCTGCCGCTTAATGCCCAGGTGCTCCTGGTTGCCGTATGCTATTTCGTGCAGCTTTACATGATCTCGCTGTTCGTCGCTGATACGGGCTTGGGAGACGAGAGCTTCAGCGGCTTGCTTGCCTCATGCATGACTATGGCGTCCTGTCTGGGCTCGCTTGCATTTGGTCCCTTGTTCGCAAAGATGAGGAATGCGGTCTACTTCCCGTTCCTCATCATCATCGGACTGTGCTTCATCGTTATGGGCTGCTTCGTGGGACAGACGACGGCAGTCTTCTGCTCCCTGCTCTTCGGCTTCTCTTGGGCGTTCTACTTCTGTTACTTCTACGTGCGCGCCGCAGAGCTTGCTCCCGAGAACCGCAAGGGTGCCTCGACAGGGGTAATTGCGTTTTCTGTTGGCCTCGCCGCCTTTCTCTGCTCGTACCTCATCACGGGTCTCATGAATGTAACGCATCTGGGCTGCGCCGCGCTTTGGCCCTGCTTTGGCGCGGTGGTCATCATCGTGTGCGCCGTCTCGATGCTTTATTTCTTCACGAAGCGAAGCAGAAGGTCTTGCTAGCCCATAGATGCTGTCCCCTCCTTAAGGGTAGCCCCACGATGCAGACATCGCGGGGCTACTTTGACCTGGAGATAGCGTTGCTAGGCGCTCAGGGGATGGGGGAGCATGCCAGCTGATTTAAGGTCTTCGTCAACAAGGCCACGTAGGTAGTCAGAACGTGATACGCCAAGGTCCTCGGCGCGCTTGTCCATGAGCTCAACTATGGTGACTGGCTCCTTGAAACCGACGAGCTGCACGTCGTCGGCGAACTTGGGAGGTCGTCCTGGTTTTTTGACATAAATTGGGCTATCGGGAATATCGCCCTGAGCGTATATTTCCTCACGTTCGGCAAGCTGCTCGCGTGTTAGGTCAAAGCGCTCCTCCATCTCCTCATCCGAGACAGGTTCAAGGTTAATTATTTGGATTAAGCTCATCTAGCACCCTTCTAGTGGGAGGTCTCATCGCATGAAAATAACAATGCCTTCCCAGTCTTCAGCAGCGACCATTTGCATGGGGCGCCCCTTCATGTCAGGGCCAATTGCCACAATCTCACCTTCGTGCAGTGCTGTCCGCCGGCGCATTGCCATGGGATTGGTCCAGGCATGAACAATATCCTCCTTGGCTATTCCATGCTTCAGGGCATGGTCATGAATCTTGAGGCTAATCATGAAGCCCCTTATTACGTTTAACGAAATTATACATTGCTGTTACCTGAAGCTCAATGGCATATGCATGCCTGCTGTGGTCCACGGGGTATCTGCGCTTGGTCTCTCAAGGGCTGCGTACGCATGTCTGCACACGAGCAGGCGTCCTGGCACCACGTCCCGTTCGGCGCGCATGACCGCCCCGTGCTTGTCGACGAAGGCGACGTCTATTGGGTAGCACATGCCAAACGTGTGCACGCTCTTGCACGGGGCTATCACGAGGATGGCTTCTCCGTCGCCCCAGTTGTGCGAGGATCCCAAAAGCCCACGGGCTCTGGCGCCAAAGCCCAGGGCGAAGACGAAGCGCATGCTCTCGCCGTTCATAGGAGTTCTCCCGGCGTATAGGGGTCTATGGACAACGTGCATTCGTGGGTAATCATGCTCGGTGCGCTAGCAAGCGAAAGGGGCCACGGGACAAAGCCAAGGATGCAGCGATAGGTAACCATGCTCGCAAGCAGTGCCCCGGTGTCCTCGCAGGTGACGGCCACTTCCGATCCGCGCCTCGCAAACTCGATTTCGAGGGCCCCCTCGATGGCGTACAAGCGCGATTCATGGTCGTGTTCTCCGGTTGGGGGCGATGCGCCTTCGGCGATGACGACCTGGGCTGCAATGTGGTCGAAGCGCGCACACTCCCCTGCGAAGACGAGCATGTCGATGGCGATGACGAGGACGAGCAGGATGACGGGCGTCACCACCGCGAGCTCGACGGCCATCTGCCCGCGCTCGAAGCGCGTGGGAGCTTCCTGCCACATGACGTCAGCCTCCCAGACTTGCGCCAAAGCGTCCGAGCACGTCTTCGAGCCTGGCGTCGATGTCGTCGGGAACCGGCAGGTACAGCGACCCATCACCGGTGCCGAGCCCAATGTCGGCAAGGGGGATCCGGGCAATCTCCAGACCATGCTCGTCCAGGAACTCGCCAATCTCGGGTACGCTCTCGATGTCGGCCACGAGGGCATCCAAGTCCCTCATACTGATGGCCCCGTACATTTGCGCACCGAGCTTGAGCCTGCCAATCACGTCTGCAGCCGCGCCCCCGCCACGTTCGAGCACGTATGACGTGTTGACGAGCACGGGCTTGTAGCTATCGAGGTCGGCGGGCTCTATCCCCGCGGTGGCAAGCGCCGTCTCGAACGTGGACACCGCGGCATCCGAAAGCGTGGTACCCACGACCGGTATGGCGCCAAGGGTCTTGCGAAAGCCCGACTTCAGCCCCTCGCTGCCATCGACGTACGCCTTGAGCACGCTGCCCCAGGCGCCAAAGACGGTCTTGACGGGGCCCGACAGCAGGCTCTCTGATGGAACGAGCCCTTGCGCGACATCGGCGATGACATTGCCGGCATCGTCCGCGGCATCCGGGGCCAGCGTCGCCGCCGACATGGCGATGCGTGCGGGAACAGCCGCCTCGTCATGGAGAAAGGGGACGCCTTGCACGGAGCTGCCGGGGGCCACGACGACGCAGATGCACCCATAGCGCCCCGGCGGCTGCGGGCCGTATCGCTTGCCGGCCAGCGATCGCGCCGCATCGGAAAGCAGCGATCCGATCTCCTCGCGTTCGGCGTCAAGCTCCTGTCTGGCGGCCTGCCCGTCTTCAATGGCCTGAGCATAGTCGCGTGATGCCTCCACGAGCGCAAGGTAGTGATACTCGAACCCGTTGCTGATGGAGGTCGATGCGCTGGGTACGCGGCCAAGCGTCGTCGCGGAAAACCTGCACGTGGGGCAGCTCTGGCATGCACCCGAATCGATGTCGCAGACCGCCGCACTGCCAGAAGGCGAGCCGGCGGCGTATTCCGGGCAGCCGGTCCAGGCGTGCAGCGTACGGGTCTCGCCATTGATGGACGTGGGGTATATGCAGTCCGTGTACAACGAGGTTTCCCTGATCTGCGCAGTGTTGCGAGCGAGCTGGACGAGGTGGGGGACTTCAGATCCCGAGGCGCTTGTCTCGATGCGACCGCTCGAGACCTGGTTGAGCGCGTATGCGTAGAACTGCTTGCGGGCGATTGACTCGCCCACGCGCTCGGGCGATCCCGATGCGTATGCGCCCGGCTCGCTTGCATACCGTGCCTGGTAGTAGGCGACTGCCCGGTTGAGGGCGACGGAGAAGCTCCAGTTGTCCGGTGACGAGAAGTATGGGTTCTTCGCGCCGGAGATGCTCGAGAGCTTTGCCGCGCGCTCGAACATGCTCATGCCCTCGTTGCCGCAATCCGCCTGCCAGGCTCGTTTTCGCGCCGCGTCCTCGCGCTGCTGCGCTTCCTGCTGGGCAACGCTTGCCTGCTGCACGCTCTCCTCTTTCGACTCGATTTCATGTGCCGCCTGCCGTGCCTGCGAGTCGTCGGGAATGGATATGTCGATTCCCTCGATGGGCACGGTGATGGCAGCGCCTGCATAGGGGATGCCGCTTGCATCGGCATTTGCCTGGATGACCTGGCCGCTGCGAAGCGCGCAGAGGGCGGGTAGTGCCTTCTGGGCGGCGTCGAGCCCACGTATGGCGGAGTCGACAAACCGGTCGCGTGTTTCGAAGACCTTCGATCCCACGTGCGCGATTTCGGCGGCGGCTCCCTGGGCTCCGGGAATGAACGCCGTGACGGCAGAGACGGCATAGACCGTGAGTCCCAGCAGCGACAGGGACAATGCGCTTGCGTCAACTACCTGACCGGCCGTCACGAATTCGGCGATAACGCCATCGGCTGCGAGGGCCCCGGCGTCGGCGACGTACTGGATCTGTCCCGATCGCGAGCCGATTGCGATGCCTCGCGTGCACGCGAGCACAAGCGCCAAGGCCACGAGGACGGCCAATGCGGCTGCAGGGGTGGTAAACCCACCCTCATGGCGCATGAAGGCTCCGCCCCACTTCATTTCCATGCTCCAATCCACGATGCGGGCGCATAGTCGCTGCGGGCCCACTCGGGCACTGATGCGCAGCTCGCCTCGACGCGCTGCTCGATGGCTCCGTTTTCGTCGATGTCGTTCGCGAGGCCCGCGACGATGCCAAAGAGGGGCAGCGGTTCGACATGGTTGACGATGCACATGCTCGCAGCCCCGCCCTGTTCGCTCGACCAGGTGATGTTCCAGTCTTCGTCCATGTGGAAGACTGCCACCTTGGGTATGGCGTCAAGCCTGCGTTCCACAAACGCCCGCACCGACGTCTCGTCACTCGTGTTCGTCGCCAGCAGGCGGCAGCCCTCCGCGGCCGCCGCATTCATGATGCAGCGGTCGTAGAGGAGCAGCGCCGGTTGCAGGAGCAGGCCAAAGAGGGCAAACAGCACCGGGAGCAGCACGGCCGCCTCGATGGTCGACTGACCCGATTCAGAAGAGAAGCGCATCGACCACCCCTCCCGCCGTTGTGAGTGCGTGCGAGGCGCCCGCCTGTACCAGGTCGGTGACGTCGCCATTTGCGACAAAGTGCCACAAGGCCGCGAACGCGCCCATGAGTGCAATGAGCACGAGCCCCACGAGCAGGTACTCGACCGACGCCTGTCCGGCTTCCCACCTTCTCGTATACCTCACAGCCCGTTTACTCCGCTCGAAATGGCCTCCCAGAGCTCGCTGATCTTGCCCCTGAACGCTGCGATGGCGATCATCGCGATGACGGCCAGCACGCCGACGAGGATGGCGTATTCGGTCGTCCCCTGACCTTCCTCGCGCAGGCAGTGCAGCCTCGTCGTGGCCCTGACGTATGCACCGATCATCTTGTCCTTGAGTTTTTGCATGTCGTCTCCTTACCGTTGGTCAAAAGCCTGTCTGGACAAATTGGAGAAGCACCGGCCCCATGACCAGGATGAGCATGGCGGGCAGGATGCATGTTCCCGTGGGTACGAGCAGCTTGACGGGCGCCTTGGCTATCCGACGTTCGATGGCGCCGCGCCGCTGCCTGCGAACATCGCATGAGAAGCGAGCGAGCATGTCGGCAAGAGGCGATCCGTAGTGAATGGCCTGAATCGACGTATCGGCGAAGCGCTTCAGCGCCCTTGATTTCGTGCGCGCGAAGAGCGACTCAAGTGCTTGCTGGCGCGAGGCAAGACCACTGCTCCACTCCAGGCGCGCGCCTGCAAGCTGGTGCGCCAGCACGTTGTCGAACTTGTCGCAATAGAGGTCCAGCGCGGCGTCGAAGGATAGCCCCGAGCGGATGCCCATGGCGACGATGTCTGCCATCACGTCGACCTGCTCATCGCAGGCGCTACGCAGCTCGCGGGCTGCCCGGGCGTCGAGCATGGCGGGGGCCTTGCGGGTAAGCAGGTAGGCGGTGGGCATGCCTGCGACGAGCATCCAGGGGGTCGTTGCAAACGAGATGACGAGCGCCGCAGCGCAGAACACGAGAAAGCAGAGCGACTTGTCGCGCAGGATGTCCTCGACGTCGAGTTGCCCGTGCCTTGGTGCCGCGAATGCGAGACGCGTCGTCATCAGGCAAGCGCACCGCCATGCGCACGCGCAGGCAAGGATGCAGGCGAGCAGGCGCAATGCAGCTGGAATCATGTCAGACCGCCTCCTCGAGGTCGACCGAGAAGTCGACGGCAAGGGCCCTGCGCACGAGCACGATGCCCGCCGCCTCAAACAGGAGCGCGAGGACGAAGAGGCACACGCCGAGCGGGGAGCTCAGAAACCCCGTGAGGTATCCGGGCGAGAAGACGGACAGTATCGCCAACAGCGCAAACGGCATGATGGTCACGATGCGGCTCGAAAGGCGTCCCTGTGCCGTCTTGGTGCGCAAGTCATCCTTGAGCTCGGCAGTCTGCTGGAGCAGGCCCGCCACGCTTTCGAGTATGTCGGTCAGGCTGCCGCCTGACTGGTGCTGGATCTCCATCGCGACGGCGAGGTAGGCGAACTCGGATCCTCCCGTACGCTGCCGCAGCTTTTCCAGTGCCTCGTCGAAGCCCTGGCCGGCCTCGAGATCCCACACCGTGCGCTTGAGCTCGCCAGCGAGCGGCTCGCTGCAGTTGTCTGCGGCATAGCGCAATGCCATGACAAGTGACGATCCACTCTCCAGCGCCGTGCATAGCAGGCGCAGCACCTCGGGCATCCCCTGTTCCAGGGCCTCGACGCGCTTTCTATGCCGGTATCCGCCAAGCATCCTCGAGATGGGCGTGCTTGCCAGCATCCTGCCGTAAACGCGCTCGAGGGCGCGCCTTCCCGACGAGCGCAGGATCGATCGGCTGAGGTGGACGTGATCCAAAACCAGAAGACAAGATCGGTACATTCCATAGGCCGTTGTCACGAGTGCCCCAAGCAGGAGGGCTGCACTGATTGCACCCATTGCTCCACCTCCTCCTGCGTGGCGATGCCCATGTAGGGAAGGTCGTAAACCCAGGCGGGAACGAGACCCCATTCGTAGTGGCGGTTGCGCCTGTTCCAGCTGACGATGGGAACAAAGCCCCCTTGGGATGCGCCGCCTTCTTCGGCATCGAGTTCGCGTCTGCCCTCGTTGCGCATGGCGATCTGCGTGATGCGTCGCATGCCGCCGGCCAGGCGGTCCTGTTGCACGATGAGATCGAGTGCCGATGCGATCTGCTCTCTAATGATCTGAGTGGGCAGGTCCATGCCGTAGCGCACCATCATGACAAGACGGGGTATGGCCTCGGCGGGCGAGTTGGCATGCAGCGTCGTCATCGAGCCATCGTGGCCGGTGTTCATGGCCTGGAGCATGTCGAGGGCCTCCGCGCCGCGGCATTCGCCCACGATGATGCGGTCGGGACGCATGCGCAGGGCATTCGTGACGAGGTCGCGTATGGTTACGGCGCCACGCCCCTCGGCATTTGCCAGGCGCGCCTCCAGGCGTATGACATGCGGGTGCTGGTCGAACCTGAGCTCGGCGCTGTCCTCGATCGTTATGATGCGCTCGGCGTGGGGGATGAGTCGCGAAAGCGCATTGAGAAGGGTTGTCTTGCCCCCACCTGTGCCCCCAGACACGGCGATGTTCTTGCGTGCGCGTACGGCCCAGGCAAGCAGGCGCTCCATTTCGGGGGAGAGCGCATCCATGTCCACCAGCTCGTCGAGCGTGAAGGATTGGGTTCGAAACTTCCTGATGGTGACTGACGTCCCGTCGATCGAAAGGGGCGGGATGACGACGTTGACGCGATGTCCCTCTGGCAGACGCGCGTTTACCAGTGGGCTCTGCTCGTCGACGCGACGTCCCAATGGGGACACGATGCGATCGACGACGAGCCGTAGCTGCTCCTCGGAATCGTAGCGCTCCGCGCTACGATAGACGCTGCCCCTGCGTTCGAAGAAGATCGCATCGGGGCCGTTGACCATTATCTCGGTGATCTCGTCGTCCTTGAGCATCTTTTCGATGGGACCCAGGCCCAGGACCATGTCAAGGGTGTGCTCGACGAGCGCGTCGCGCTCTTGCCCGGTCATGTGTCCAAAGCCATGCACGCTCAGGAGCTGGTCGATCGTGGCGGCCAGCTCGCGTCGCGCGACCTCGCGCCCCCTGGCGAGCAGCTGGGCGATGCGCTCGCTCGGGATTTCCCCGTAGAGCAGATCCCGCAGGCGCGCATGCTCCCTTTCGTATCCTGCACCCATTGCATCGGTGGAGTCGGCAACCTGGGTCTTCGTTATGTAGTCACCGAGCTTCATGAGAAGAGCCTCCGTCTTTTTTGCGGCGTGGGGGCAAACTCGATGCCGATGCGCGGGAGCAGGCAGCTCAGCATCCTCTGGATATCCGGTATGGGGGCGGCCTCGCCCTCGACGAGCTCCTCGATGCGGCCGGCTTCCACCAGTGCCCCGACGCCGCCCTTGCCATCGGCAAGGGCGAAGAGCTCGTCTGCGTCAAGGGAGACGCGTGCATGCTCGAACTCGCTTCTGGGCAAGTTCGAGGACCGGTTGAGCACGTAGGCGATGCGCGCTGTGGGAATGCCGATCCTCTGGCAGAGCTCGCCTGCCTTGATCGCCCCGTAGACCGACGAGCGCCGATGGTCCATCAGGATGATCACGAGGTCGGATGACACGAGGAGTGCCCCGGTGAGACCCGACCAGTACTGGCCGGTATCCGCAATGACGAGGTCGTAGCGATTGCGCACGTGATCCATGAGTTCGACCACGGCATCGGCGACCTCCTCTGCCACCTCGGGCAACACGGGTGCCTTGAAAAGGTCGAGTTTGGCCGAGATGGGGACGGGGTTGCATGCGGTGCCTTGCGCCAGGTTGGAAAGCGCGACGTCGAGCCCCAGCCAATAGCCCATGTCCCCAAACTGCAGGTCGCCTTCGAGAATCGCCGTCCTGATCGACTGGCGTGCCACGAGATGCCCTGCGAGAAGCGCCAGCGTGCTCTTGCCCGTGCCCCCGCTTGCCGACACCAGGGTGACGAGTGGCGCCTGGTTGCACGTGGCCGAATACGCCCGCTTGTCCACGGTGCCCATCATCTAGCTCACCTGATTTGCGGCGCTGTTGCCGGGCAAGACGAAGTGGATGGTCCCACGCGCCGAGGCGGATATGAGCTCGCTCACGCTCGAGGGCGTCACGGCGAGCGTCACCCACGAGATCTGCTTGTCTCCCGCATCGTCGGGCGTGCTCGTCTCGAGCACGAGTATGCGCTCGCCGATCATCGTGATTTCGCCCGATGCAGCTTCGACGTAGACGTCGACGACCGAGCCCGCCCGTATGGCGCCTCCCACGGCAAGCACGTCATCGGAGGCAACGCTTGCGGCGGCAAGCCCGTCGGGTACCGTGATCCTGGATGATCCGTCACCCACGCGCTCGAGCAAGATGGGCTCGTTCACGCGAATCTCGCTCTGGGCGACGAGCCCTTCGAGATAGTCTCGAACCTTTCCGAAGCGCTCGAAGTAGCGGTCACGCAGCGCAGACGCCTCGGGGACCGCAATACCGAGCTGCGCCGCCAGGCCGTAGGAGGAAAGACCGTAGGCCAGGCCGTAGGAGGTGGCCT
>UQUH01000009.1 GCA_900544245.1 uncultured Coriobacteriaceae bacterium
AAGTCGTGGTCGTAGAGGTCCTCCTCGATGATGACGTTGAGCATCGCCATGCCCAAGGCGGTATCCGTACCGGGACGCAGGCGCAGATGCCAGTCGGCGCGGGTCGCCACCCAGTTGACGCGCGGGTCGATGCTCATCAGCTTGGAGCCGCGGCGCATCATGTCGATGGCGGCGTGACCGAATAGCCCGTCACCGTTCGTGGGCAGTGGGTCCTTGCCCCAGAATACGATGAGCTCGGGAAGCTTGAAGGCGGGATCGTCATAGCGGCCGGGCAGGCCACCAGCGTAGTCCATCTCGGGATAGGCGACGCCTGTGACGTAGGTCGTGCCCGCGACGCGCGGAATATAGCACGAGTAGCCGCTGAGCGGTTGGGAGGCATTAGGCGTTCCCAATGCGGCCTGTGCGTACGCGGGGAGCATGGGGCCACCCTCGCGGCCCGTGCCGCCTTGCATGAGGATGGACTCCGCCCCGTAGTTTTCCTTGTAATACGCGACCTTCTCGGCAATGGTGTCGAAGGCCTCGTCCCAGGTGATGCGCTCCCACTTGTTCTTGCCGCGGTCCTCGCGGGCGCGCTTCATCGGGTAGAGCACGCGATCGGGATTGTAGACGTAATCGCGCATGGTCAGGCAACGAACGCACAGACGGCCTCCCGTGACGGGATGGTTCTCGTCTCCTTCGATCCTGACCAACTCGCCGTTGGAGTTCACGTAGGTCTTGATGCCGCAGCCAACGGGGTGGCATCCCGGAGGAGACCACGCGCAACCGCGGGTGACGGTGAGGCCGTCTTCCTCGAAGCGCCACGGCTTACCAAGATCGGCAGTTCCCTGGCCTTTGAACAGCTTCATGAGGCAATCCCTCCTTCGATCGGATTCTCCTCGCGCACCCCCAGGGGGTGCTCGGCGTCATCGCCATCGACAGCATCAGGACGCAGGCTATTTGCGCTGGCCATCATGCCGCCCGTGGGCGTGAACGCCTGGTCTCCGCACTGCTCGCATATGCCCGTCGTGGCGTCGACGATGCCGCCGCACTTCAGACACGGAATGCTCGGCGGAGGGGTATACAGAGGGCTGCTGGGATCGAACTTTCCGCAGCGCCCGCAGTTCGTGCACGGATAGCACATTGCATCCGCTCCCTACTGGAGGTCGACGAGCTCGACCCAGTATTCGAGCGTCTTGCCCGCATAGGGATGGTTCATGTCAATCTTCACCGTGTCTTCGGTCGCGTCCACCACCATGGCGGGACGCTTGGCGAGGCCATCGGCGCTTTCCCACATGATCATCGTGTCCTTCTTGATTTCGTAACCATGCGGGATGATCGAACGCGGATACCACTTGACCTGCTTGGGGTCGGCATCGCCGTACCCCTCTTCGGGGGGAATGATGAGCGTGGCGCTTTCGCCAACCTGCATCTTGTGCAGGGCATCGTCAATGCCCTTGACCACGCGGCCCGCCCCGATGCGGACGGGCAACGGCTCGTCCAGGTGCTTGTCCACGTGGCGTTCGCCGAGTATGCCCCCCTCATAGCGGATGTAGGCCAGCATACCCGTGCGGTTCTCTTCTGATCCGGTCTCTTCCATGCATCCCCCTTCCAAGCCAATGAGACAAAACCGGCCCGGCGGCATTTGTCTTCCATCTCCCCCAAGGGGGCGACCCGACCATGCGAGACGCCCCCGTGGAGACTGTGAAAATGTCACGAATCGGAATCCGTCCTAGACGGCGTCCTCCTCGTACTCGCCGACCTTGGCGTCTGCGCGGTGGGCACCGAAGGTCGAGGCACCAGTGCCGGTGACCTCCATGGCCGCTGCCTTGTGCGCATCGGTCGCGTTCTCCTGATGGACGAACTCGCCCTTGGCCTCGCGCGGCATGAACTGCGGGACGATGAGCATCTGCTTGGGCTTTTCCTCAAGCTTCTTCGACAGCTCCTCGACCGTGCCGTAGTAGAGGATGTTGGCGAGGCAGTGATGCACGCAGATGGGCTCGCGGCCACGCGCGGTGCGATCCTTGCACAGGTCGCACAGATCCGTCGGCAGGGGGAAGTAGTTGAAGTTGATGTTGTCGTCATCGATGTACCACGGGCCATCGGCATGGACGGCGATGCCCGTCTTGCCTACCGGGTAACCATGCTCTTCCTTGCAGGAGACCTGGCACGAACCGCAGTTCGTGCAGTACTCGTAATCGATAAGAAGTCCGTAGGTTGCCATATTTACACCAGCTTTCCGAATTTTTCCCAGATGAGATTCATGTCGGTGTCATACGACTCGCTCACGGGCTCGACGTTGCAGATCAGGCACTTGTTGGGAGCGCCGAATCCCAGCTTGCCCATGCGGCCGTTGGGGCACAGGTTGTTAATCTGCGAGCGGAAGGTGCCGTAGAGGTTCGGTTCGCTGCCATCCTCTTCGGGGAACCACCAGCCGTGCTGACCATGAACGGTCTTCTCGTCCACGGCCTCGGAGACCTTGGCCTTCATGACGGCCTCGCCAAACATGTTCCAGACACGTACCCACTGACCATCGGCGATGCCCTTCTCCTGCGCCGTCTTGGGATTAATCTCGAGCAGCGGATCGGGATTGAGCTCGCGCGTGTAGGGAATCTGACGGTTCTCGGAGTGGAAGAACGCCGTGGTGCGTGCGCCGGTCGTGAGGATGAGGGGATACTCGTCCATGAGCTCCGGCTTGCTGACCGGGCTGAACTCCGGCTCGATGTAGTACGGCAGCGGATCCTCGCCAAACTGGTTGTACGCGGTCGACCAAAGCTCGACGCGACCGGTCGGGGTGGCAAAGCCAACCTGGCCATCCTGACGCAGCAGACCCTTCTCGTACTTGTAGTACTCGATGGGCACCTGGGCGACGACGCACTTGGAAACCTCGTCGAAGGTCTCGCCGTGATTCTCGACACCCAGACGGAAGGCCTCGACGAGCTCGTGCTCGTTGGCCCACTTGGAGAAGCGCTCCGGATGCAGGTACTTGCCCAGGCGATAGGCGAGCTCCATGTCGGAGGGCAGGCCACCGCAATCGACGGCCTTGTGCATGAAGCCAGCGGTAACCGTGCAGGGCGCATAGTGCGTGAAGACGGTGCCCTCGCGCTCGGCGATGGTGGCGATAGGCAGGAAGATGTCGCAGGTCGCCTGGATGGAGGCGTTCATGAACAGGTCGATGCCGATGCAGAACTCGAGGGACTTGCACAGGGCGTCATGCCAGCGCTTAGGCTCCATCGAGGTGTTCGACAGCGGGTTGGAGGCCATGTAAAAGCCCATGCGGATGGGATAGGGCTTGTCGGTCTCGAGGGCCTCGAGCATGAGGTCAACCTGCGAGTTGAGGATCATGTTGCAGTACGCGGGGTACTGGTCCATGCCAATCATCTTCTGGAAGAGCTCGTCGGGGATGCATTCCTTGTAGCCAAAGCCGAGCTCGTTGTGACCGGCATCGGCACCAGGAACGAGCTGGCCACCCGGACGGTCGAAGTTGCCGGTGATGGCCTGCAGCGCGATGATGCACTGGCTGTTCTGCATGCCGTCGGTCTTCTGGTCGACGGCAAGACCCCACATGATGGCGGCCGGCTTGGCCTTCGCGTACATGCGTGCGGCGGCGTAGATCTTCTCGACGGGAACCTGGCAGATCTCGGCGGCCTTTTCGGGGGGCATCGTGGCGACGCGCTCGGCGAGCTGCTCGAAGCCGTAGCACCAGTACTCGACAAACTCGTGATCGTAGAGGTCCTCCTTGATGATGATGTCGAGCATCGCCATGGCCAGGGCCGTGTCCGTGCCGGCGCGCAGCTGGATGAAGATGTCGGCGCGGGCGGACAGCCAGTTGACACGCGGGTCGATCTGGATGAGACGCGTGCCGCGGCGCATGGCGTCGACGACCGCATGGCCGAAGAAGCCGTCCGGGTTGGACTCGAGCGGAGCCTTGCCCCACATGACCAAAACCTCGGTCAGCGTGTAGCGCTCGTCATCCCAGCGGTCGGGCAGCGCACCCGCGTAATCCCACTCGGAATAGGTGGAACCCGTGATGTAGGCGGCAGCCGCGAGACGCGGGGTGTAGCAGGCATAGCCGGACTGCATATAGCAGTAGTTGGGCGTGCCGAACACCATCGTGGGATACAGCGACATGGTGCCACCCTCGCGGCCGGTGCCGGACATGCCGATGATGGACTCGGGGCCGTACTGGTCGACGATGCGCTCGTAGTTCTCCTTGATGATGGCAAAGGCCTCGTCCCAGGAGCACTCTTCCCAGGCATCCGCGTTGCCACGCTGGGAGCGATCGCGCTTCATCGGGGTGAGGATGCGGGCGGGGCTGTAGACGTAGTCCTTCAGCGTGATGCACCTCGGGCACAGACGACCCTGGGTGACGGGATGGTTCTCGTCGCCCTCGACGTGCTCGAGCCTGCCGTCCTCGTTGACGTAGAGCTTGAGACCGCAGCCGACGGGATGGCATCCCGGAGGCGACCACGGGCAGGTGCGGGTGACGGTGTAATCGCCATCCTCGTAGCGCCAGGGCTTGCCGATGTCGTTGACGTCGGCAAGGGAATCCAGCTTCACGACTGGAGCTGCCTTGTAATCACTTAACTCCATTGCTTCACTCTCCTTCTCCTTCTTTCACGACCCGGCTCTTGTCTGTGCCGGACCGTCATAACCAAACGTGCGTATCCGCGCGATCAGGCGCCAAGCACCGCGTCATCGATGAGCTTCACGTTGAACTCGGCGGTTCCCGAGTACGTGTGCGGATTGATGATCACGTGCCAGCGCGCTTCGCGGGGCACCTTGAATCGATACGGTGATGAGGTCAGCTGGCCCGAAAAGGCCCTGCAGTCCTCATCCGCCTTGTAGAGCTCGTAATTCTCGTGGTCCATGATCTTGACCCCGACGGAACGGGTGATGGTGATGACGATGCTCTGACCGGGGCCGGCAACGCCAAGGTCATACTCGACCTCGCTCTTGTTCCAGTTGCGGCCATCTGGCCCGTGATCCTGCGTCATCGTGCCCCCTCCCTCTCCGTCGCACAGACCTCGCGCAGGTACTCGGCATCGAGCTCGAGCCAACCCTGCGTCATGGCGAGCAGGCCGGTGTAGAAATCCGTCTCGGCGAACTTCGCGACCGCTTCCCCGAAGGAGCCGATCCACGCAAGCAGATGGCCCTCCAGAAACTCGAGTTCCTTTTTCCGCGTCCCGGCGGCGGCCGCCAGCTCGCCTGCGCGCAGGGCGGTAAGCTCGCTATTGGCCAGGTACTGCATGAACTCGAGCTCGCACGCGATGTGGTCGTCCGCGATGAGGCGATCTCTCGTGGGCGCGAACATGCATGCGCGGAACGCATCGGACACTTCGGCGCAGTGATCCCCGCCCAGCGATTTGCTTCCGGTACGGTAGATCGACTCGTATGGGTAGGCGGCATTGCTACCCGCCTCGTCCGCCTTGTCGGGGTCGACGCCATAGCCCAGAAATGCCAGGCAGTAGTCAATGGCGAGCGCCGACTTGAATCGATCGAGATCGTCAATCGCGTCCAGATATGCGCGTACGCGCGCGTAGCCCGAGTCGAAGAGCTCGTTACCCGTCGGCTCGGCGACGGGGCTTTCGATCAGGTCGGCAAGGAGCTCCTTGTCGACCTCGCTTCGAAACAGGCGCGACAGCATGGCGTAGTTGTCGCACCTGTCCTCGGTTTGAACTTCGAGTTCCCGCTGGTCCATGAAGGCGTCCTGTTCTCGCTCGCCTCTTGTCGCGTGGGGTGCACGCGGGGTCGCTTGCTCTCCCGCATGCACCTCTCGTCACGCGACGGGCTTGCTAATACTGGTAGGGCTTGGGTACGAAAAGCACCTGGTTCGGCTTCTCCTCGAGCTCCTTTGCAAGGTCCTCGACCGTGCCCCACTGCATGACGCCGGCCAGGCAATGATGCACGCAGAAGGGCTGCTGGCCCTTTTCCGTACGCTCCACGCACAGGTCGCATAGGCGGGTCGGGGTCGGAATCTTGTTCCAGTTGAACTTGCCGTCCGAGCACTCCCAGGGGCCATCGTCGAGAACGCGAATGCCCCACTGCCCCACGGGGATGTTATGAATCTCCTTGCACGCGACCTCGCAAGACTGGCAGCCCGTGCAAAACTCGTAATCGATAAGCAGTCCGTAGGCTGTCATCTAGATCACCAACTTTCCGAAGTGGTCCCAAACCTCCATCATGTCGGTGTCATAGTTCTCCGACACCGGTTTCACGCTGCAGATCAGGCACTTGAACGGCGCGCCGAATCCGAGCTTTCCGACCATGAAGTGAGGGATGAGCTCGTTGATGTTGGAACGCCATACCTCGTACAGGCTGGGCTCCTCGGGATCCTTCTCGGGGAACCAGAAACCATGCTGCGCATGCACGACACCCGGCTTGACGATCTGGGAAACCTTGGCCTTCAAGACGCATTTGCCAAACGGGCTTGCAACCTCGACCCACTGGCCATCGGCGATGCCGTGCTTGAGCGCGTCCTCGGGGTTGATCTCGATCAGGGGGTCGGGATTCATCTCGCGCAGGTACGGAATCTGCTTGCCCTCCGAGTGGAAGTAGCAATAGGTACGGGCACCCGTCGTGAGGACGAAGGGGTACTCCTCCATCTTCTCGGGCGTGGACACCGGCGAGAGCTGCGGCTCCTCGTAGTACGGCAAAGGATCCTCGCCGAACTGGCGGAACATCGTCGAGTAGAGCTCGACACGGCCGGTCGGGGTGTTGAAGCCGGGCATGCCGTCGGGACGCAGGCGACCGGACTCGTACTTGTAGTAGCCGCACATCTCGGTCTTCTGGTGGACGACCTCTTCGCGCAGCTCCTCGAAGGACTTCTTGTAAGCAAGGCGGTAATCGGCCAGGAAGTCGTAGTAGTCCTTGTACTTCTCGAAGTTGATGGGCATGCAGCGCAGGCCGAGCTCGTAGAAGATCTCGCAATCGCCCTTGCAGTCGCCCACCGTGATGGACTTGTTGACGGCACCGGCCATGATCGGCGATGCGCCGTAGTGCGTGTACACGACGGTATCATGCTCCACGGTCGACGACAGCGGCAGGAAGATCTCGCAGGTGGCCTGAATCGTCGGGGTCATCCACACGTCGATGCCGAAGCACCACTCGAGGTTCTTGACCATGGCGTCGTGCCAGCGCTTGGGCTGGGCGGCACAGGTGCCGGCCAGGAAGTTGGTATCCTCGAAGACGCCCATCTTGAACGGATAGTACTTGGCGTCGTCGCCCGCCTCGAGCGCGTCGAGAACCATGTCGCACTGCGCGTTGAGGACAAGGCCGACATAGGCCGGGTACTCCTTGATGCCCAGGATCTTGCTCTGAAGCTCGGGGCCGAGGTTGTTCCAGCCAAAGCCGAGCTCGAGTCCGTCGTTGACATCACCGATGAGCTGGCCGCCGGGAACGTCGATGTTGCCGGTGATGGCCTCGAGGGCCATGATGCAGTGGCCGGCCTGGACGCCATTGGACTTCTGGTCGATGGCCAGACCCCACGCGATCTGCGCGGGCTTGGCCGCGGCGTAGACGCGGGCGGCCTCGCGAATCTGGTTCGCGTCGAGGTCGCAGATCTCGGCTGCCTTCTCGGCGGGCATCTCCTTGACGCGCTCGGCGAGCTGCTCAAAGCCGTAGCACCACTTGTCGACGAAGTCGTGGTCGTAGAGGTCCTCCTCGATGATGACGTTGAGCATCGCCATGCCCAGGGCCGCGTCGGTGCCGGGACGCAGGCGCAGGTGCCAGTCGGCACGCGTGGAGACCCAGTTGACGCGCGGGTCGATGCTCATGAGCTTGGAGCCGCGGCGCATCATGTCGATGGCGGCGTGACCAAACAGGCCGTCGCCGTTGGACGGAAGGGGCTCCTTGCCCCAGAACACGATAAGTTCGGGAAGCTTGAACATCGGGTCGTCATAGCGGCCGGGCAGACCGCCGGCGTAGTCCATCTCGGGATAGGTCGCGCCCATGACGTAGGTCGTGCCCGCGACACGCGGAATGTAGCAGGAATAGCCGGACTGCGTATAGCACGCGTTGGGGGTACCCAGGCATGCGTGCGCGTATGCGGGAAGCATGGGGCCACCCTCGCGACCGGTACCGCCCATGACCAGGATGGATTCGGCACCATACTTGTCCTTGAAGTACTTTACCTTCTCGGCGATGGTGTCATACGCCTCGTCCCACGTGATACGCTCCCACTTGTTCTTGCCGCGGTCCTCGCGAGCGCGCTTCATGGGATACAGGACGCGATCGGGATTGTAGACGTAATCGCGGATGGTCAGGCAACGGACGCAGAGGCGGCCGTTTGTGATGGGATGGTTCTCATCGCCCTCGACGCGCACGAGCTCGCCGTTGGAGTTCACGTAGGTCTTGATACCGCATCCGGTCGGATGACATCCCGGAGGAGACCATGCGCAACCACGGGTGACGGTGAGGCCGTCTTCTTCGAAGCGCCACGGCTTGCCAAGATCGGCAGTGCCCTGACCTTTGAAAATCTTCATGCTCTTTCCTTTCCTCTTCTCTCTCAACCTGTCTTGTCACTTCGTGTCCCAAGTCGGCTTTCACCGACCGGGGGGACGCCTGCATCGGAACGTGCCCGACGAGACATCTCGACTAAGACGGCTGGCCCGGCGCGGCGGGTGCGCCCGGTGCCGCGGGAGCTCCGGGAGCGGCGGGGGCACCAGGTGCCGCGGGCGCTCCGGGTGCGCCGGGGGCTCCGGGGGCACCGGGGGCGCCAGGGGCTGCGGCATCCTCGGGATCTCCGGGAACGAAATAGGGGTTGTCACCTTCGGACTCAAAGCTTGCGGGTCTGAAACACATACACGTCTCTCCTTTCAAAAGAGGCGGGGGGGGCTCCGCCGCGCCGGGCGCACCCCGTCCTTCGTGCCGTTGTGCGAGGAAGGCGGTCCAGTGAGCCAGGACACGTTCCCAGCTCGAATTTGCAATTGCCGTCGAGGGAACACGGCACATGCAAAAATTACGGTTCCGAGACGCAAGTTGAGAATCGTACATGGGTGCGGAAATCATGGTCCCCCCTGCGAAATCCCCTCGTACTCCACGGCTGATGTCGGTTATAGACAAGGCCGTGAGCGGGTGATTTACATGAACGATCTCGGATTCCGTTCCAGTTACACAAAGGACAAAGAACGCGCGAATGGGGTGGCCGCCCCAAGCGGCGCACCCCATCGCACGCGAAGCAAACTAGAGCTTGAGCTTCTTCTGGACGCCAAAGGCGAAGTAGATGATGAGGCAGATGATGTACAGGGGCACCATGCCGATGAGGGAGCCCATGCTCCAACCCCACATGACGATCGCGTTGCCGATGATGAGCGCGCCGATGGTCATGCCGATGTTCTGCGTGAACGCCATGAAGGCATTAGCCGCGGGGATATCGGCATCCTCGACCGTGTTGGGCGTGAACTGCCACAGGATGGAGGGCACGGCGCCGCCGACGATACCGGCAAGGATGGACAGCGGATAGTAGAGCATCGGGTCTTTAAGCTGGAAGACCAGGGCGGTGTAGATGACCGCGACGAACAGGCCGACGAGCAGGACCCAGCGATGGTTGTTCCACTTCTGGGTAATCCAGCCGGAAATGGGCGGCGTGAGAGCACCCATCAAGCCGAACAACGAGAAGATGGCGTTTGCCAGAACGAGTGACGCATCGAGCTGCGTCGTAAGGTACTGGACGATGAAGCCGTTGATTGCCATGAACGCGGCCTCGTCGAACAGGAAGATGAGGGCGAGCGCCCACAGCATCGGGCTCTTCAGAGCGCGGCTGATGCTCGCCTTCTTGGTACCCGTAGGATCCTCCTCGTTCTCGACCTTGTCGAGGTCGAGCGGCCTGCGATAGAACAGGATGAACAGGATGCCGACGACGAGGTCGTAGACCGCGGTACCCCACCAGATGCCCGCCATGTCGACGCCCATGGACTCGTTGAGCCAGCCGAAGAGAATCGGGCAGACGCACATGCAGACGGCAACCCACATCGACCAGATGGACAGCGGAAGCGAGCGCTTCTTGGGCGAGAACCACGGGCCGATTGACGATGCGCCAACGACGCCCATGATGCCGAACGACGCACCCTCGATAACGCGGCTGACGACGAAGACCGTGAGGTTGGTACCGGCCATGGCGCCCATAATGGAGCCGATGATGCCGCAGCCGACGGCGATGGCGACGGACCCCTTCATGCCGAGCTTGTTAACCAAGCCCGTGGTGGGGAACGCCATGATGAAGCCCATGATGTAGAAAGACGCGACGATCAGACCGAAGGTTGCCTCGTTGATCTGGAAGTTCATGCAGACAATTGGTGCGAGCGAAATCGCCTTGGCCATGTTGGAGCCCGGAACGAAGCCCACCAACATGGTGAACAGCACGACTACCCACCCATAGCTGCCGTCTATGCACTTGGACTTATCAAGTGATTGATCAGACATAACTCCTCCTCTTCTATCGATTACCACATTCCCTCCCCAACCGACACCCCTTTGGGACATCGGTCGCTCCGAGCCGCACAACCCGGAGTCGAATGCGTGCGTGTGGGCGCACGTCTCCGTGGGTAAAATTGTCCTGGGTTTATTTCCGGGCGAGAATTGGCCGCAAATGTGGAAATTCTGTGAGAGGTTCGGAAAGCTCCCGGTCAAAGCATCGAACCTGAAGTATGAGGTGTTTCGACCCCTCTGTCAGAGAGGTCTGGGGACGAGCTCAGCTCTTCTCCTGATCCGTCTCATCCCGCTCCACGGGCTCATCGGAAACGCCGAAATCGATGAACTCAATGTCCTCGACAAAGTCGAGCAGCTCTTGACGGGAGTGGATGCCGAACTTGCGATAGATGTTATATATGTGCGTCTTCGCAGTTGACTGTGAGATGTAAAAGGTGTCCATGATGTACTTGGCGTCGCGTCCCCTGAGCAAGATGGGAAGAATCTCGCGCTCGCGCGGCGAGAGATGATACTGCTCGCACACCGCATCGATCTTCTGATGCCATTGGGCCTTGCGACGTCCCGTGCGTTCGATATGCGCAGTCACCTCGTCATCAACCGGTTCTTCGATGATGGGCTCGAAAGGATAGATCTGATAGTTGACGTTTATCTGCATCCACGCGCAGATTACCGCGACCACGATGCAGAGCATGAGCGTCGCGTCGACGTCACCGACCAACTGCGCCAGGAATGGAAACAGCGAGAAGAGTAATCCTCCCACACCCATGCCCGCGAAGAATACCGAGCACTCCTTGCCAATGAGCCACATGGCGGCGATGAGGTTGAAGCGCACGGTCTCAACGATCGCATCGAGGATGGTCAACGTCTCCAAGATGACAAAGCAGCTATAACATGCGAGAAGCACGAGCTTCACCTCATCGGGAACGAGCACGAGCGGCAAGAGCAGTACCACGGAGGCGAGCGCCATGCTCTTTCTGAGCGCGTCCTTCGAACCGCGTTCGTTTACCTGTCGCATGATCAGGGAAAGCAGACCCGCGATGGCAAAGGCGAGGCCGAGCGCCACGTTCGACATCTCGATGCCGAAGGGCAGCGGGTTGAAGAACAGAAACGCGGCGATCATGAAGCCGACGAGAAAGAGCGTGTGCACGTTTCCCTTGACCTTGATGCTACGGGCCTTTGAATCCGCGGCACTTATGAGCTCACCGAAATCGTAGTGGCGTCGGACGAAGAGCAATGCGACGACGATCGTGACGAGCACCATGACCGAGAGCACGATTGTGTCGTAGGGAGCGGGAACGTTGACGATAATCATCATCAAGACGCCGGGGTATAGAAAGGCCGTGTCCACGACGAGCATGAGGGCCTTTCGGGCAAGGGCAGCCAGAAAGCGCCCGTAGAGTATGAGGGTGTCGGCGAGACCGAGTGCCGCGGCGATGGCCGTGACGTAATCGATACCCAGAAACATGCCTATGACCGAGACCAGGAAACAGAGCGCGTGCCCGCATACGTAGACCACGCGCGGCAGGTTCGCCGAAATGACATCCGTCTTGAGCTGGACGATCTTGAAGAACAGCGCCGCGACGACTGCCGACGCGACGAGCATGGTCGCCGCTTGGAAGATGGATTGCGCATGGGATATGGAACCGACGAGCAGCAGTATGGCATTGCCGATCGACAGGCTGAATCCAAGGATGCCGTCAATCAGCACCGCCTCGAAATCGGCCTCGTTTCCACCGATGGGCTTGCGATTGGCCTGGATGTCACCGTCGGCGTCCGATTGTGCCTCGTTCATGATACGCCCCCTTGCTTCGCGCAGCGCGCGTTGCGCGTTGCGAGAGCCCCCTCCCCCGAGGAAAGCATCTGAATCTAGAGCATCTGCGGTTGCGGGCGCTACCCACGCGGGCTACCGCGAATTCTCCTACCAAAGGACGGCAAGACGCGAATGACACGCGGGCACAGGCCCAACCCCCAATGCCAATATATCGTCTGCAAAAAGGCGAAACCATCGTACAAAAAGTATGACGCACATGATACACGCAACGAACACGCAGGCCAAAGTGGGGGCGGCAGCGTATGAGGCCGGCCACACGCCCCTAGCGGAGCTTGCAGATGGCGATAAGGGCGGTACCCGCAAAGCCCAGGACCATGAGCGCGATTCCGGCAAACCACCACTCGGTCAACTGCGGACCGAGCAACATCTGCACGAAGAAGGTGCCGAGGAACTGGCCAACTCCCTGGAAGGTGACGAGGACGCCCATTCCCACGGACGCGAGTTCGGGACTCGGCAGCAATTTGGTGAAACCCGAAAGGTACTGGCCAATGCCACCCATGCCGAGTAACCCCATCGCGATGACACCGACCCAGAGCAACGGCCCCGTCTGGGTATAGAGCAGAAACGTGCATGGGCCCATGACGAACATGGCGATGATGAGCAGCGGCTTGTTGCGGCCGATCTTGTCCGAAATCACGCCGAACAGCGGCGAGGATATGATCGAAAGCAACATGGGAGCCGTGCTTATGATGCCGGACAGCGTCGCGTCGAAACCCTGCATCTGCAGAATGGTCGGCACGAACGCCAGGATAGCGAGCATGCAGATGTTGTAGACGACGAACGCCCCGAAGAACAGGAACATGTCCTTGGAGAAGATGTCACGATAACGTGGTTTCCGAGCAGGTTGCGTCACCGCGTCTTGCGCCTCCACGGCAACGGGCATCTGCGCCGGCTTGCGGATGAAGACGAGCACGAGCACGGCAGCCACTGCCGTGACGACGGCAAATGCAATCCATAGGCCGTCGAAGCCCCACATGCCGAAGACGGTCGGGGTGAGCACCGCCGCGACGGTTGACCCCAGGCAGCCCCATATGCCCCATATGCCCATAGACGTTCCCACCTTGTCCGGGCTCACGTTCTGCTGAACGATGATGGGGCCGCACGTCGTGAGGATGGTGAGAGCCGCACCCTCGACGGCACGCGATGCGATGAGCATGGGACTCGTATCGGACGCGAGACCGATGAGGGAACCCGCGATGGCGATGCCGCATGCGATGATCAACATGCGCTTGGCCCCGAAGCGCTGAGCGAGCGCGCCAGCCGGCAACGCAACGAAGATGCTCACGAGCGTGAAGATCGACATGAGCCAGGAGGCCGTTGACGCATCCATCGAAAACAGCCCCATGAGATTTGTCATGATGGTGGGGACCTTGTACTGGATCATCGCCACCGAAATGCCCGATATGAGCAGCACGATTCCCACAAGCACGGGATTCTGATACCTGCGTCCGTCCTGCGGTGTCCCTTCTTTCATAATGGTACCAGTAGATTTTGCGTTGTCCTGAGCCACGGGGTTCCTTCCCTTCTTCTGCCATTGGAGCAAACCCTATCGTCTCGTTGCGCGGCGAGCTATCGAGCGGGGAGTTTGATAGCTTGTATCCAATCTCATACCTTTCATACGATAGGCAGGCGATGAGCGGGGAACTACCATCTGATGGACGCCGGAATTTCATACGCGGCGCCTTCCCATGGGTTATGAGACGGCGTTCGCAGGAGTCCGGCAGCCTTGCATTCAATGAAGAGGAGAGGAACCATGGCTGACGAGAAGATTACCGAAGAGAGCGTAGAGGTCGATGAGATCGAGGCTCCCGTGAGCGCAATCTGCAACAACGCAGAAGAGCTCGCCGCCGACCTCGTTGACGACGATAGCGAGATCAAGCCCGTCGAGGGATTCTTCCTCACCTCACAGCGCTGGCACTAGGCGCAACCGCTCGAAACCGCAGAGCAAGACCGGGACAAATGGACACGTCATTTGTCCCGGTCTTGCCAATGCTCAACGAAAGGAGCGGCCATATGGCGCAAAAGGGACAAACCGCGCGCTTCCTGTATCGCGGCAGCTTTCCCGACGGTGAGGTCTTTGACGACTGCGAGGGCACCCCGCACGAGATAATCCTTGGCAGACGTCAGGTCATGAAGGCCCTGGAAGATGTCCTGCTCGAAATGGAGCCGGGCGAGGAACGCACGGTCGAACTCGCGGCGGCAGACGCCTACGGCGAATACGACGAGAGCGCCGTGCAGCACTTCCCCACCTACAAGGTGCCCAACGGCGAAAACCTACCCGTTGGCGAATACATCGGATGGACTTCGCCACGTAACATCGAGCCCATTCCGGCAAAGGTGGTGAGCGTGGAAAACCAGGTCGCCACCATCGACTTCAACCATCCCCTCGCAGGCAAGGACATCGTCTACTGGGTAAAGCTGCTCGACGTGAGCGACTAGGCCCTTCATCCCCCGTGTCCTTTGCCATACATGAAGGCACCGGAAAGACCGCTTCTGCCCAATGGTCTTTCCGGTGCCTTTGCACTGTGTATGTCGGCGCTATGCCTGCGGCTGCTCCTGAATGGTGACCTTGGCCTGCTCGGCCGCCCATTTGTTCGCCTTCAGTCGCTCGGCGGACTCGCGCAGGACGAAGCCCTTGCCCTCGTTCTCGACCTGTTGGCGCACTTGTTTGGGATTGGCGTTGGGCGCCATCATGTGACACGCCTCGTTGATATCATCTTCGGAAATCCCGAGCTTGGCATGACGGAAGACCGCGTCGAGCGCGTAGCCCTGGACGACCATCTCGCGCGTCTGCAGCATAAGCATCATGTTGATCTGCTGCTCGCCGCCGTTCTGGTTCACGTAGTCCTCCCAGAACATGCCCTGCTGCTGCAGGCCAATGCGAATGTTTCGCATGAGATTGTCACGTGCGTTCTCGTACACTTCGTCGGCGATCTTGCCCTCGAAGCGCTCGCCCAGTGCGCTGGCGACGACCTGGCGCTTGTACGCCTCGTACTGCTCGAAGTCGCGATGCTCGATGCTGCCGCGAATCTCGGCGCGTAGGTCATCGAGGCTCTTGTACATGGGAAGGTTCTTGGCGAGCCATTCGTCGTCGACGGTGGGGACGACCGGCTTCTGAATCTCCTTGAGCGTCACCTCGCAGTCGAACTTCTGTGTGATCTCGTTGTAGTTCTCGTCGACGCTCGGTCCCTCGAAGACAAATTTGCGCGTCTCGCCCGGCTCCATGCCAAAGATGTGGGCGTCGAAGTCGGAGGGCATGTACCCTTCGCCCGCGACGTACGTACGCCCGTCGGTGGTGAGGCCGGTAAGCTCCTTGCCGTCTTCGTAGCATTTGATCGCCACGAGACACGCATCGCCTTTCTCGAGCGGCTTGGGATCGGCAGTGACGTACGTGGTGTTGCGGTCGGCAAGCTGGGCAATCTGCGCGTCGACCTCGGCCTCGTTGATGGCAAACGGGGGAAGCGTAATCTCGACGGGATCGTACGAGGTGAGCTCGTATTCTGGCTTGGGGCTGACCTCCAGGGTGAAGCTGAAATCCTGATTGCGCTTGAGAGCCGTGCTTGGCGTGGGACGTGGCGGAAACGCGGGAACAATGCCGCTCTTGTCGATGGCCATGGGAGCGAGCGCCTCGAGGGCGTTTGCCTCGATGATGGAATCGAGGTTCTTGATACCCATCTTTTCCTCGGCGATTTGCTCGATGGTCTTGCCGGGCTCGGGATTGATGCCCATGGAGTTGGCGAAGTCGAGCTCCGCGAGTGCGAACGCTTTGTTGACGTCATCGGCACTGGCGGTGACTTCGAGGATGACCTTGCCATCCGCCTTCTTGATCTTGCTGGTCTTCATGAGGTGAACCCACTTCCGCTCTCGTGTCCGCGCAGCGTCATGAGCGCGGAATGGCTGGCCACTGCGTGGCGTACGCACCCACTATATGCCGAACTGAATAAAGTTTGAGCGGAATGCGGGGTCTGTCCCCATTTTGTTACGCAGGATGGGGCGTTTCGCGCTAGGCGTCCTTCTTGGAAACGAGGAGCAGGATGCCACCCACGAGGCTCACAAAGATGAGCGTGCACACACCGAAGGCCGTCGTGTTGGGCCTGCGGCCCTTGTAGATTCCCCAGGCGCACACCGTCATCGGGACCATCCAGGCAAGCGGAATGAGCATCCAGCCCGCCGTCACGGTGGAGATGACGCAGAATACGAAGGCGATGAGACGCAGCGTGGAATCCTGCGAGTCCATGCCATATGCGGGCCTGCCGTTTTCGATGATCTGGGCCTCGTACACGGTCTCGTCGCAGGATTGGGCACCCTGGCCGGTGCCCGGGGCGCTCGACGGGCTATCCGCATAATCATCGGTCCACTGGCTTCCGTCCCAGTAACGAAGCTTCGACGGGTCTCCCGATGGGTCCGGATACCATCCGGCGCGCGATTCACTCATGTGCTCTCCTTGTGCAGGCGTTGTCTATGATCGCAAGTATAGGGCATTGCCTCGCGAGAACCGCCTACATGTCCTCGCTTGCCACGTTCATGTTACCTGTGCGGTATCCGTCAGGGTCAATCGACACACGCTCGAAGCCGATCTCCTTGAACCTGCGTTCCATCGCCTCCGTGTTCTCGGGCAAGGCGAGTCGTTCGACCTCATCTGCTCGCACCTCGACGCGGGCCATGGGTCCGTGGTAGCGTGCGCGCACCTGATGAAAGCCCTGGTCGAGGAGAAACTGCTCTGCAGCATCGATCATGGCGAGATGCTCTTCGCTCAGGCAGGTGCCAAATGCAAAACGCGTGGCAAGGCACGCGAACGACGGCTTGTCCCAGATGGGCAGCCCTCTTTCGCGTGATAGCTCACGTATATCGCGCTTCGTGAGACCCGCATCCTTGAGCGGGCTGAGCACGCCGAGCTCGGTTATCGCACGAGAGCCCGGTCGGTAATCGCTCTTGTCATCGACGTTCGATCCCTCGACAACGGTTTCGACGCCGCACTCATTTGCCGCATCGATGACAGCCTGCAAGAGTCCCGTTTTGCACAGATAGCAGCGGTCGGACGGGTTCTGGCGAAACGCCTCATCCTCGAGCTCGTGCGTGGGCACGATGACCTGCGGGATGTCACGCTCGCGGCAAAAGGCGATGGCCTCGTCGAGTTCGCGCTGCGGAAAGAGACGGGATTGCGTCGTGATGGCGATGGCATGTTCTCCAAGCGCTTCGCGGGCGACATGCAGCAACAGGGCGGAGTCGACTCCGCCCGAGAAGGCGACGGCAACGCTTTCGAACGATCGGAGGCGTGCGAGCAGGTCCTGGTATTTCTCTTCGAGGGTTTCGCTGCTCATGAAGGCTCCCGAGTTGAGACGACAATGTGTCAGGGGGTCGGAATGAGACAGTTGCTCAGAGACGCTGTCTCATTCCGACCCGCACCTCTTCCTAGATGACGGTTCCCTCGTCGATATCCAGATGTAGGCAGGTAACGGGGGTTCCGGCCTCGAAGGTGCCAGTGCCCTGCGGTAGCTCAATGAGCACGGTGCTGCGGTTCATCTCCGACAACAGGGCGGAGGACTGCTTCTCTTCCTGGCAGGCGAGCAGCTGGCCATCCTCGCCAAGCTCGAGATGGCCCCTCTGGAAGAAGGCTCGGGCCTCCTTCTTGCGCGTGGGTTGCGCGAGGACGGCTTTGCTGGCCGGGCGGTCAAGCTCCCGGAAACCCTGTATGGCGCGGAGCGCGGGACGCCCGAAGAGCTGGAAGCCCACGGCCGCAGCGGCGGGATTACCCGAGAGGACCTCGACGAGCGTATCTTCCACGCAACCAAACGCCTGTGCCTTGCCGGGCTTTAGGCTCACGCAGTCAAAGACGACCTCGCCAAGCTCGCGCACCGTTTCGATGGCGTAGTCAAAATCGCCGTTGCTCGCCCCTCCGCTCGAAACGACGAAATCGCATTCGGCGATTGCGCGCTCGAACAGGGATCGAATGGCAGCCTCGTCATCTTCGACGATCGGATACAGCTCGACTTCGCATCCCATTTCGAGGGCGTATGCACCCAGCACGTATGCGTTCGCGTCTCGGATCTTGCCGGGCTCGGGCTTTGCCGGGGGCTTGACGAGCTCGGTGCCAATGCTGATGACGCCAACCTTGGGCCGGGCATATACGGGAATGACCGTATTGCCGGTGCTGGCAAGCAAACCGACGGTCGCGGCGCGAATCACCTCGCCCGCGCGTACGACGACATCACCAGCCTTGGCCTCCTCTCCGGCTTTGCGCACGTTGGTCTTGGTCACGGGCGCGCAAATCCGCACGCGCTCGCCCACGCCGCCGTCACCGGTGAAGGTCGTGTCCTCGATCTTGACCACGGCATCGGCTCCTTCGGGCATGATTCCGCCCGTCATGATGCGGATTGCCTGGCCAGGTGCGAGCGTGACCTGGCTCACGATGCCCGCGCCGACCCAGTCGACGATCTCGAGTTCGACGGGAACCTCCTCGCTCGCGCTTTCGAGGGAAGAGGAAACCACGGCAAACCCGTCCATAGCCGTGTTATCGAAGGGCGACACGTCGATGTCGCTCGTAAGATCGGCGGCGGCAACACGTCCGACCGCGGCAAACAGATCGACTTTTTCGACAGGCATCCTAAAACGCGCCTGGCTCGCGAGCTCGATCGTCCTGCGACGCGCCTCGTCGACGCTGATCATGTCCTGGCTCATTTTTATTATCCTCTCGAAAGGTTAAACGAATTGATAATCGACAGGGTATCAAATCTCGCGGTAAAAGCGGTGTTCAATTTGCCCATTGGGGACATCGTAAGCCATTCGTCATGTGGCCGTCGGGCACGGTGGAAAACCGTCAGATCGGCAAGATGCGCATGTGAAAGGGGCCCCTGGACGGGGCTCCGAAAACCCAGGGCGCAAAAAGCTACACCTTTGGGTACTGGGATTCCGACCCATCGCGACGTCCACGCTCGTAGCGACTGACGAAGCCGACGATGATGACGACGACCGCCACGGCCAGAAACACGATGACGAACAGGGCGCTCTTCGTGTAAAGCCCCGTGATGGCAGCGCAGACGATGGATAGGATGACGATGGCGACGGGGACGGCCATCTTCGTCTTCGAACGGGCGATGTTGGCACGCAGGATGGCATCCTGGCGACGAGATTCGTCGTCGCGGCGCGCGCGAATGTCACGGTCTGTCCACTCCATGATCTTGCGTTGGACTTCAGGAGGATACGAGTTGAAGACATCGGGGTGGGGCAGGCTCACACATCCGTCCTCGAACTCTATGGGATCGTAGGTGAGGGGACCCTCGTCGGAATCGAGGATGCCATCTGCATCTTGGCGCGCGAACCCGGGAAACCCGTGCAACGCCCTATCGACGCCGACTGCAGGCTCGCCGGCAAAATCCCCCGAAGCATCCGCAACCGGATCCTCGACGTCAAGGTCGAGATCGGGAATGTTGTCTTCTCTGATTCGCCTGTTCCTGCGGCTGCCCCTGGATTTTGGCGGCTCGCCGTCGGATTGCCCTCGATTGTTGATGAACGCGTTGTACATTGGTTCGTTGCTCATACGTTTTGTGCCTTTCGCGACTCATTCAGTTCTGGCAATTATAGCATCGCTTCACGTGTGCGCAGCGCAAGGAGCCGGGTGCTTTTCGCCTTGTGCCATCGTGTTGACACGCGAAGCGGGTATCATGAGGAACACGCGCGGCAGACCGCGCCATGCAAGCGGTAACGACCCACAGGTGGGCATACGTATGACACACACCAGCGAAGCAGAGCGTATCGTCAAGCTCATGCTCTTCATCCGGGAAAACGGCCCGATTGACCTTGCCGGCATCCGCCGTGCCCTTCCCTACGAGTACGGCGAACATGCCGGCAACGAGGATTCCACGCGCAGGCGCTTCGAGCGTGACAAGAAGACGCTGCAGGATAGCGGCGTCTTTCTCACAATCGACGACCGACAGCGCTACGCGCTCGACGTCGACAGGACCGTCGCCGCACCTCTGAACCTCACAGGTCCGCAGGTCAGTCTGCTGCGGCTGCTCTGTGGTGCCCTGCTCGAGGACGGTGGCTACCCTTTCAAGGAGGAGCTACGCATGGTGCTCGTCAAACTCGGCGATGAGCTCGAGATTCCCGACATGCTCCCCCAGCTCGTCGAATCACAGGGGCGCGGCTCCTCGGGCACGTACGAGCCGCAAGGTTTCGCGAAGGTCAAGAAAGCCATCACCGCGCGCAAGCGCCTCTCCTTCGACTATGTGAACTCCGCCGGCAAGAAGTCGCAGCGCGAGGTGGAGCCCATGGGATGCTTCTTTCTGAGGGGCATCTGCTATGTCGCCGCATTCGACCCGGTCGCGCAAGACGAGCGTCTCTTTCGCCTCGACCGCATGAGTAGGCTGCGCGTCAACGGATCCAATCCCAAGTCACCCGATTTCGAGGAGCGTCCCTTCGATGCGTCCGACTACTACGGCCTCCCTTTCCAGTTTGGTGAAGAGCGGTTCACGGCACGCATCCTGTTTGATGAGACAACGGCGCAGGACGCCCAGCGGCTCACGATGGGACAGGGGCAGCTCGCCTGGAATGACGGAGACCTCGTCTGGACGGTCGAGTGCTGCGACGAGCGCGCATTGGCCCAATGGTGCATCGAGAACGGCCCGGGGCTGCGCATCCTCGAGCCCGCACCCGCACGAGATGCCTATGTCGCCGGGCTCGAATCGTACCTACGCGCTGACCGGGAGGTACACGATGAAGGATAGGCAGCTTCTCCTCGCCATCATGGCCCAACTCGAGCGCGAGAAAATCGTCTCGATTCCCCAGCTCGCGATGCTGCTTGGTATCGAAGAGCAACGCGTGTTCGACGCGCTCGAGGTTCTCGTCTTCGCCTACGACGCCGCATCGATACGCCTCGACCTGCACGATTCGTATGCGACGCTCCAGATGCGCGGCACCGATCGGCTCCTGCGCCTCACGGCCACCGAAGCCGATGCGCTGGTCGACGCGCTCACGGCGGCGGGGTTCTCGGACGGTGACGAACTCGTGGACGCCCTGCTGCAGACGAAGGGCGTACTCGATTCGACGCATGCCGTCTCTGGTCCTCGCTTGCGCGTCATTTCCGAAGCCGCCTCCCCCGACGTAGCCCAGACGGTCGCCGCGGCGTGCGAAGATGCCGAACATCATCTGCTCGAGATCGAGTACCGAGGCGCGGACGACATCGAGGCGCGGACCAGGCGCGTCGAACCGCTGCGGATCTTCTCGGAAGAGGGGCACCGCTACGTGCAAGCGTATTGCCGCAATTCGGATGGCTGGCGCTCCTTCAGAATCGACCGCATCCTCCGGGCGACACCACTCGAAGAGCGTTTCGCTTCGCGGGATGACGCTCCCCGTCCCCGCGTCGGGTTGGACCACGCCGCCAAAGCGCGCATTCGCCTGGATGCCGATTGCCCGCTGCCTGCCTGGCGCTCCCTGCGCGTCGTGAGCGATGACGAGGCGGGACGCATCGTGGAGGTCCCCTGGACGGGAAGCTCATGGCTTTCCAAACAGGTGGTTTCGCTCATGGGGCAGGCGCTTGCTCTCGAGCCCGCAGAATTCGTGCATGCCTGCAAGGAGTATGCTGAAAAGCTACTGCAGCCGTGAGTTATGCACGTTTGCGCATATGATTTTGTCGTTTATTTGACCGGGACGCCAGCTCCGAAAAGCAAGTCACGCTCATCCGTGGGCAGGCTTGCCCGAGCATCGTCACGAACCCCGTTCACGCCGATGAAGAACTGCCGCATCATCGCGACCATCATGTAGCGGCCCTTGGGGGTAAGCGTGATCTGCTCGTCATCGTCGATGTCGATGGCGCCGCTCGTCTTGAAGAACGCGTACTCGGCCGGAAGACCTGCAGCCACGGTGCAGCCAAAGTCGCGTTCCCACGCCCTCTTGTCGAGCCTCAGGCCAAAGAGCTGCATCATGAAGCGGTAGCGCATGTGGTCGCGCTTGCTGAACGTCGTCATGCGCGAGGCCGACATGTGACCGCTCTCGATGTGCTCGTCATATTCCCTGATGCTGAAGGTGTTCACGAAGAGCTTGCTGTCGAGGAAGCTCATGCCACCACTGCCCAGGGCGGGGTATTCCTCGTAATCGATGATGTACTCGTCGATCATAGGACTCTTCGCGTCGTTGAAGGTCCAGGCGTCGCCAAAGGCAAAGGCGGGGTTATCCCCTCCCGTCAGGCCCTCGCAGATGATCTCGTAGAAGGCTTGCTCGCGCGCGTAGTCGACCTTGCCCACGGTAGCCGCCAACGACTTCTCGACAGCCGGGGAAGCCATGAGGGGATAGAACGTGGCTTGGTTCGTGTGGGATTCGAGTATCGCCGCGATGTCATTCACGAGCATCGCCTCGTCCTGCGCCGGGAAGTTGAAGATCATATCGACGTTCAGCGATTTGAACACATTTGCATCCGCGACATCGATGATTCTGTTCAAAATCTGCTCGGCGCTGCCATATTTTTCATATCTGTCCATTTGTCTAAGCAATCCATCGTCGAAACTTTGGACGCCAACGGACAATCGCTGCACTACACCGTCGAGTTTCTCGACATATTCGGGAAGGAGATGATTTGGGTTCGTCTCGCTCGACACATCGACGATTGAGAACATGTCGCGGGCTTTGCCAATCGTTTTAACGAGCTCGTCGATGAGAATCGTCGGCGTTCCACCGCCGACGTACAGAGAATCGAAGTCGTAGCCCAGCCGGGCAACCATATCCATCTCGGTACGGAGGTTCGCGAAGTACTTGCGCGCCTTTCCCTCCTCGAACGGAAACCTGTTGAACGAGCAATAGGGGCACAGACGCTCGCAGAACGGAATGTGCATGTAGAGCATGTAGCGCTTGCCGGGCTTGGGGGCAGGTAAGGTCCATTGGTTCTCGTCGAGTGGCTTGAGATCCAGGTAATGGCCATTCATCATGCGCATGGCCTGCGTCAGAACACGTTCGGTAAGCACGGCACACCTCGCCTATCGGAAGATGAAGAACGAAACGATCAGGAAGATGATGACGAACAGGACGACGAAGAGCCCGACGTAACAGCCCTTGTTACCCGCAGCCGCGGCATAGGCGAGATTCTCCGTCATCGTGCGCTTGGTCTTGAAGTACGCGACGCCCTTCTCGAGCTTGGGGAGCTGCTGCGACTTGACGTCTGCCCACTGACCGCCGCTTTCGATGACGTGTTCGAGCTCCTTGGACGAAAGCGCGATCGCAGGATGGTCGCCCTTGGCGATGCGGTCGGCGATGGATGCGACGAAGGGCTCGAAGACGGGCGCGTCTTTGGAGGGGTAGCAGACAATCGCGACCTCGACCCAATTCGTATTGCGGATCTTGTCGATGACGACGGCCGAGGCAAACGCGCGGCATGTCCATCCGTCATCGAGCAGCCCGTCAACCTGCTTGAAGACCTTGTCGGGCAGAAACCCCATCGCCTCCTTGCCACGGCTCAGAAAGATGCGCGGCACCTCCTTGCCCCTCTTGGTCACGTGAACCTGCTTGGTGACCGTGAGTTCGGCGGCGATGATGACCGCGTTGGCATTCAGCACGACGCACGAATCGCCACTTGCCTCTTCGAGACGGCAGTACGTCGCGTAGTAGTTCTCAGGTTCGGGCATGCTGGTCCTCCAGTCGACTATCCGCAAGTATACCGATTTGACCGAGCGCTATGTCACCGCAACATGATAGGCTTTGCCCATGGCTGTTTCACGTGAAATACGACTTGACGAGTTTCTCATCGCGGGAACGGACCCGGACGTTTCCAACATGTACCGTCAGCTTCCTGAGCGGGCGCGGGACCTGCAATTCGGCCTCGTCGAGGACGAGGTCATCGTGCTCGACACCGAGACCACCGGATTTGACCCGACACGTTGTTCGCTGCTCGAAATAGCCGCCATCCGCATGCGCGGCGGCGAGACAGTGAGCGAGTTTCACACCTTCGTCGATCCCGGTCTCACCATACCACCGGAAATCGTCGAGCTCACGGGCATCACACAAGACGATGTCGAGGATGCGCCGTGCCCACAGGACGCGGTCGCGACACTGGCCGAGTTCGCGGGCAATCGCAACCTCGTTGCCCACAACGCGCGCTTCGACCAGGGCTTCGTCATGCGGCAAGCACAACCCGGCATGCTTGCCGGGCAATGGATCGACACGCTCGCGCTCTCGCAGATCGTGTTGCCGCGCCTCAGGTCACATCGGCTTGTCGACCTGGCCGCCGCCTTCGGCCTGGGCTCGCCCTCGCACCGCGCGATGGACGACACCGTGAGCCTCGGCGCGCTGTGGCGCATACTGCTCGCGGGCATCCAGGCGATGACCCCCGGACTTGCGGCGAGCATCGCCGAGCTCTCACCGCAGACCGACTGGCCGCTACGACCGTACTTCGCGCAGGCGGCGCTCGAGCAGCCCGGTATCGACTTCTCCCTGCGCCGCAACCGCACAGAGCGCACGCAGGCCCTAAGCCAACCTCCCCGTCCGGACGCCGACGAGGTTCCCCTCTCCTTTTGCGACGAGTCGCGCATCGAGGCGGCGTTTTCGCCGGAAGGCATCATGGGCACGATGTACCCGGGTTACGAGGAGCGCCCCGAGCAGCTCGGAATGGCGCAAGAGGTTGCAGCGTGCCTGCGCGAAGGTGACATCCGCGTCATCGAGGCGGGAACGGGCGTCGGCAAGTCCATGGCCTACCTCGTGCCCATCGCCTACGACGCACGCGAGAACAAGGTCACGATGGGTGTCGCGACCAAGACCAACGCCCTCATGGACCAACTCGTCTACCAGGACCTTCCCCGCTTGCGCGCGGCGCTTGGCGATGACCTGAACTACGTCGCCCTCAAGGGCTACGACCACTACCTGTGCCTGCGCAAGCTCGAGCACATGATACGCAGCCGCCAGGGCGCCGATGGCGACCTCATCACGATGATTGCCACGCTCCTCAGCTTCACGGCGCAGACCAGCCACGGCGACCTCGACGCCCTCAGCATCGGGTGGGCGCGCCTTCCCCGCGCTGACATCCAGGCAAATGCCAACGACTGCCTCAAGAAACGCTGCCCCTTCTTCCCTCGTCGGTGTTACCTGCACGGCGCGCGTCGCGCGGCCATGAGTGCCGACATCGTCGTCACCAACCACGCGCTTCTGTTTCGCGACATGCAGGTCGACAACGGCATCCTGCCCCCCATCAGGCACTGGATCATCGACGAGGCCCATGGTGTCGAGGGCGAGGCACGCCGACAGCTCTCCAGTTCGATCAGCTCGCGCGACCTCGAGACGACGCTCGGCCGCATCGCGAACCCCAAAAATGGCATCACCGCCGTCATCGGCAAACGTGCCGGTGGGTTCGAGGGCGGAGACATGCTCTACGGTGTCACCGCCGACATCGAGAACCGCGTTGGGCAGATCCAACTGCTCGCCGCCGAGTTCTTTGCGGCGCTCGCCGAGCTTCCCTCCCCCAACGCGCGCGACAACGGCAGCTACAACATCATCACCGTGTGGATTGGCGCCGAGGTGCGCGCGGGAAGCACCTGGCGCGAGCTGTGCGGTTGCGGTACCAAGCTCGCCGACGCGCTTTGGGGCCTCAACGGCCGCCTTGCCGACCTCATCTCCATGCTCGAGCAGTTCGAGGGGGAGTTCGCCAACCAGCTTGCGGAGCTCTCCGGCATAACGTGCGGCCTCAAGGGCGATGTCGACGCCCTCAGGCTCATTCTTGACGGCACAGATGACCGCTTCGTCACCTCGCTGCAGCTCGACCGCAACCCACGACACCCCATGCAGGCGCTCGAGGCGATGCGACTCGACATCGGCGAGTCGCTCGCGGCCGACCTCTATCCGCAGACGCGCAGCCTCGTCTTCACCTCGGCGACGCTGGCCACCGCCGAGCGCGAACCCTTCGCCCACTTCCTGCGTGCCACGGGCCTCGACCGTGTCACTGACAAGCCGGTGTACACCGCAATGTTCGCGTCTGGCTACGATTACGAGCACAACATGTCCGTCTTGCTGCCGAGCGACATGCCCGAGCCGAACTCCCCCGGCCATCATGACGCCTTCCTGCGCTTGCTGTACGAGGTACACGTCGCCATGGGCGGCTCGGTGCTCACGCTGTTCACCAACCGCCGCGAGATGGAGGCCTTCTATCGCGAGCTCAAGCCCCTACTCGCGAATGAGGGAATCGAGCTCGTCGCGCAGACTCGCGGCACGAACACGAAGTCGTTGCGCGACAGGTTCTTATCAGACAGGAACCTGTCAATGTTCGCGCTCAAGTCGTTCTGGGAGGGATTCGACGCCCCTGGGGACACCCTTCGCTGCGTCATCATCGCCCGCCTGCCCTTCAGCCGTCCCGATGACCCCATCACGCGCGAGCGCGAGGTGCGCGACGGGCGTGCGGCCTGGGGACGCTATTCGCTCCCCGAGGCGGTGATGGACCTCAAGCAGGCCGCAGGTCGTCTCATCCGCAACTCAACCGACAGCGGCTGGCTCGTGCTCGCGGATGCGCGCCTGCAGACGAAGAACTACGCGAAGTCGTTCTTGCGCGCGATGCCGACACCCGACATCCGGACGCTTACCACTGACGAGATTGCACGCCTCATGGAGACGCAGGAACCGGGCGCCGTCTAGGCAGCCCGCGCGGCACTAGTCTTTGCCGCCGTTATGCGTGACGAAATCCTCGGGCTTGATGTGCTCGATGAACTTGTCGAATTCCTCGAGCTCGATCTGCTCGTCCTGCCCCGGCGTGAGAGCGCGCGGACAAGCGGCGGATTGCATGACGTCTTCCTCGACAAACAGGGGCGCATTGGCACGTGCGGCAAGGGCGATCGCATCGCTCGGACGCGCGTCGACACGCGTGAACATGCCGTTTGCGCAACGGAGATAGATGGTGGCGTAGAAGGTCGTGCCCTCGACGCGGTCGATGACGACGCGGCTGACGTTGCCTCCAAGGGAGCTGACGAGATCGATGGCGAGGGCGTGCGTGATGGGACGCTCGGTCGCGTTGCCCTCGAGCGCGGCGGCGATGGCGGTCGCCTCCATGGTGCCGATCCAGATGGGAAGCACGAGGTCATCGGCGATATCCTCGCGGTGTTCCGCGACACGCAGGGTGATGACAGATGGCATGGGAAGGAGGCCGATGACGAGCGATTCGACGTTTACCAGTACCATTGCGCACCTCCCTTCGAAAGGCATGTCCTCATTATAGACAACTTGACCCCGTAACCATAACCGTTCGCCAAACCCTCCACAAGAAACTTGACCGGCGCGTGGTCGTTTCGTTTCCGAACCGTGGGTGTGGGCGGGGGGACGAGTGAGACACATTGGACAGGTACATCTGTCTCATCCGGCATAGGCGAGGAGCAGCCGCTCGACCTTGTGGGCTGCCTCTCGCGCGGCAATGTTCACGTCATCCATGCTCAGCGGCTCGTCGAGCACGCCGGCGGCGGGATTCGAGATCATCGAGATGCCGAGAACGTCCATCCCGCAACCACGGGCGGCGATGACCTCGAAGACGGTCGACATTCCCACGGCATCCGCCCCGAGCGTGCGAAAGGCGCGTATCTCGGCAGGCGTCTCGAACGATGGCCCTACGGTGGCGATGTACACGCCGCTCTTGAGATCGAATCCGCACGCCATCGCTGCCCGGCGGGCATGCTCACGCAGCGCCGGCGAGTACGCCTGCGTCATATCGAAGAAACGCGGAAAGAGCTCGGGTTCATCGGGTGCGGCAAGCGGGTTAGCGCCCAGCAGGTTGATGTGGTCTTCGATGAGCATGAGGTCACCCACGCCAAGGTCGACGTTGATGCCGCCGGCTGCGTTCGTGACCACGAGCTCGTTCGCGCCGAGCGCATGCATCAAGACGATGGGAAACGCAACCTGCTGGGGCGTGTTTCCCTCGTAGGCGTGCAGTCGCCCCTGCATGCAGATGACCGGTCGCTTTCCCAACGTTCCGATGACGAAACGACCTGCATGCAAGGGAGCGGTTGACGGAACCATATGGGGAACCTCGGCATAGTCGATGCACGTCGCTCCATCGATGGCATCGACCAGACAACCCAGGCCGCTACCGAGTACGATTCCGAGTGCGCCATCGGCGACATTCACGCGTTTGCGCATGAACGCAACCGCCTCGTCGACGTTCTCCTTCGTGATGATGTGCTCCATGGCACCTCCCGGACAAAATGAGACACCGTCTCAGAGCAACTGTCTCATTTCGCAGATGAAAAGGGTCCGCGCAACGAAATTGGCGGACCCGTACGATCAATGGCGCCCCCAGCGGGATTCGAACCCGCGATCTTCGGCTTGAAGGGCCGACGTCCTAACCGCTAGACGATGGGGACAAAACGGTTCGGTCATTATGCCATAAAACCGCCGATTGGCAAGCGGGATTGATGCGCCAGACCCCTGACCTGCGAAACCAGACAAGGGTGCCCCGGCGACTTTTGTCTGGTTGCTACTTGTCCCACGCGAAAAACGCCCAGGGCGTGACGCGCGTGTGGTCGTACTCCCAGCATGTCCCACCGTCGGCGTCGTGAACCTGGTGAAGATGCTGTCTCGAGTACGCGATGAGTCGTTCGCGCTCCTCGTCGGTGGCGCCCATGGCATCGCACGTCTTGTCGATGGCCTCGTCGAAGCTCTCGAAACGACTCTGTCGGGAGCTGTCAATGTAGGAGAGCTCGGGGTGAACGCCCATGTCCCAGAGGATGTTGAACGCGAAGACGCAGTCCGGATACCGTGGCTGCTCGCGTCCGATCGCGTCGAGCAAGACAGGATCGACACGCGGTGAAAGGCCCGTCGTCAGCGTGATGCAGACACGCCTGCGCGCATGTTCGTCGAGCTTGGCAAGCGCCGCTTGCATATCACCCGTCGCGATGGAGCGCGAGGCAAGCGCAACGTCGCATACGGGCACGCCGGCCGTGGTCCAATCGTCGTCCCAGGCCAACAGCATGGGATGAACGTGCTCGTTCACGCCGAGACGGAAGGCCGTTTCCATGAGCGCGTCGAGCATGCCGCGCGAGAAGTCGCAGGCGTAGACCTCGTGTCCGTCCTGGGCAAGCGGCAGCGCGAGCGCGCCGGACCCGCACCCCATGTCGAGCACGGTTTCGCCTTCACGCACCCCGGCGTAGTCGAGAAAGGTCGATGCGTACGAGCTCGTTCCCGAAACTTTGGCGTAGTTTGCCGAACGTTCGTCCCATCGTGTCGCGTCGTCGGAACGTCCCCTGTGCTCCTGCTCGGCAATCCAAGCGGCGCGCCAGTCGATGTCAATCGTCATGCGTCCTCCGGGTCCGTGGTCTCGCCGACGGCATCCTCCGGGTCCACGGATGGTTGACCGTCATCTTGACCTGCCGGTTCAGCCGGCTCCGCCATCTCGACCTCGGCCTGCTCCTGCTGCCCGAAATCAACCGCGAGCTTCTCGTCCTTCGTATTCTTCGCGCGACGGCTCTTCTTCGCCGCCGCCTTCGCCTCGCGCCTGGCTTCCTTCTCCGCCGCCATCTCCACCTCGAATTGCATGGGTGCCGAGGGCGACCGCCAGGTATCGGGCTTGAACTGCTCCATCCAGTATCCGAGCGAACGCATGTAGAGCGCCGAGATAAACGCGCTCACGATCGCGCCGGCAATCCACACCATGAGCGCAACGACGATGGTGACCACTCCTAGCAACGCCAGCGGCACGAGGTCGTTTCCCAACACCGACGTCATTGACATGGAGGCTATGACGCCGATGAAGGGGATGGTCGGCAGGAGCACGATGAAGAGCGCGGCGGCGAGCAGCGGAACCACGAGCAGAATGACGCAGGTCGCGCTGCCAAAACCGCCCGGATCGCGCCTGAACATCCTGATTACCCGCTTAACCTGCAGTCCGGGGAGCACGCGTTCGTAAATGATGCTACGAAACGCGGCGGGCGCCCCCCACGCGGCGGCGTGCCCATCATGGTGTGGCCCTGATGAGGAGACCTACGGGCCGGGCCGCCCGCCGCAAGCGCGGCGACGAACACGGCGAAGAGCTCGACGAGAAACCTCAGAATGGACCCCGCCACCGGAACGAACCCCAGCAAGATGCCGATGACCACGACGGGAACGACCCAGATGAGGATGATCCAACATGCGAGAAAGCCGTAGCGCGCACACCGACCAAGGTCGCCGAGCTTGCGCGACAACGGGGTGTGCATGCCCCAAGCCGCCTCCTTGGCCCAGTCGTAGAGATACCCGAACATGATGATCTGCCCGATGATGGGCACGCAATTCATGAAGCCGAGGACGAGGGTGGCCTTCCACCAGTCCTCATCCGAGGCAAGGTCGTTCCACGAACGGCTCATGTACGTGTTAAGTGCCTTGGTCTGCGCATCTGCCATTGGCGACACCAACTATTCCTTGGACCCGTCTCCCGCCAGAAGGCTCTGGATTCGCTGCTGTATCTCATCCATCTCGTCGCCCTCCTTGGCAAGCACCTCTGCACGCGCCTTGGCGGCGCGCACAGCCGCCAGGTCGTAGAAGGTGTCCACGTCATCGACGTAGGCGGGCGTCTCGTCAAAGACGAGCGTATCACCCTCTTGCCGATAGAGACGCGCGATGACATAGGCCTTCTCCATCTCGGTCGTGGCACACTCCACGATGATGGCATCGAGCTGTCCGTCATCCGTCATCAGGAAGCCGTCGTAGCAGAAGGCGTAGTGCGTGGAGAACGCGCTCGAGGACTTGACGTTTGACTCCGCAGCGTGACGACAACTCACCACGTCGTCACCGGGAAAGTTCTCCTCGAACATCTGGTCGCCATCGACGATGACCGTGAACGGGGTGAGCTCGTCACCAGCCTCGAGCTTGGTCTGGGCCTCGTCGAGGCAGTAGAACGTGATGCGCTCGAGGATGTCGTCCATCTCGAGGTTTTCCTGGTCTGTCATTGCATCTCCTTGCGCAGGCGCCGTGATGGGCGCTTTTCGTCGTTTCCATTCGACAAAAGTATACTTTTTGGTGCAACCTGAGCCAACCTCGCAATTTTTGGCCAGCTACAAGCGTCTTGCGCTATAATCACCCCCGCACCCCACATGGGGCCCCTGCGGAGGGGTGGCAGAGTGGTTGAATGCGGCGGTCTCGAAAACCGTTTACCCGGTAACCCCGGGTACGAGGGTTCGAATCCCTCCTCCTCCGCCAGATCATTCTCGCAGTAAGAAGATGCCATGAGCTCAGATCCGGATACCACCGAACCAACGGGCACCGTCGAGGCGAAGTGGCGGCTGCGCGCATATCGCACCTGGTCGATCGTCGGCATCTGCATCATCATCGGCATCATCCTCTACATCGCCGGCATCATCTGGCAGGCCGTCGCCATCCTCATCGTGACCGCCTTGCTCGTCTTCCTGCTACACGGCTTCGTCAACAGGCTCGAACGGCACGGCATCCCGCGCTGGGGCGGCACGACGATTGCGTTCCTGCTCATCATCGCCGTGATCATCGCATGCTTCATGGTGCTCATCCCGGCCGTCGTCTCGCAGCTCACGTCGTTTACCCAGCAACTACCCAAGTATCTCGCGCAGATTCAGGACTTCGTCACCAAGGCGAGTTCCTCAACCCAGCTTCTCGATGGCGAGAGCATCAACGCGCTGCTCACCCAGGCCGTCTCCTTCATCCGCCAGCAGGCAGGTGCGCTCGCCAGCGGTCTGGCAAACGGCGTGATGGGCGGCATCGTGAGCGTCGGCAACGTCATCCTGGTCACCTTCATCTCGTTCATCTGCTCGTTCTGGATCCTGCTCGACCTTCCCGTCCTCTCCCGCGAGGTTCGCGGCCTGGTGGACGACAAGTACCAAGATGACATCGACGTCGTGACCAACGCCTTTGGCACTGCGGTGTACGGATGGGCCAAGTCGACGCTGCTGTGCGCGCTCATCACCGGCGTCGCCAGCTGGCTGTGCTTCCTCATCCTCGGCATTCCCTACTCCGTTGTCCTGGGATTCCTCTGCGGCATACTGTACTTCGTCCCCTACATCGGCCCGATGGTCTCGTGCGCGATCGTGGCAATCATCGCGCTCTTCGTCTCACCGCTCGTCTGCATCATCTCGATTGTCGTCAACATGGTCATCAACAACGTCATCGGCAACATCATCTCGCCGAAACTCATGAAGAGCTCGGTCAACGCCTACCCGGCCCTCATCCTCGTCGCGATACTGGTGGGCAGCGCCCTGGGAGGCATTCCCGGCATGCTGCTGTCCATACCGGTCATCGGCGCGCTCCAAGGAATCTTCATCGCCTACTACGAGCTCATAACGGGCAAGAAGATCGCGACGGAGGACGGTGTGCTCTTCCAGCTTCCCAAGCCAAAGAAAAGCCGGAAGATGCCCAGGTTCATCAGAGATCTCGAGGGTGGATCACATCGTGAGGAAGAGGAAGTGTCGGGAAGCGACCACGACGCTTCGCCGCAGGATGCCGGCGAACACGACGAGGGGGACCGGAAGTAACCCCTCGCTCACGTCTTCTTTCGTGCCATCCTCCGCGTGTTAGGATAATCGTGACACGTCACGCGCAAGGAGGTACCCCATGGCACTCCAGGCAGCTTTCATCGTTCCCCATCCCCCTCTTATCGTCCCGGCCGTCGGTCGCGGCAGGGAGGAGGAAATCCGCACCACCATTGACGCGTATGATGAGGTGGCGCGGCAGATTGCGGAGCTCGCACCCCAGACGATCATCGTAACCTCGCCGCATGCGACGGCGTACCAGGATTATTTCCACATCTCCCCCGGCACGGAGGCGCATGGTGACATGCGCCGCTTCGATGCGCGCGATGCCGACCTTTCGTGCGCCTACGATACCGAGCTTGCTGGTCGCATCGCGCAACTTGCCGCGGACGAGGGCTTTCCCGCCGGAACCGACTACGAGCGTGACCCGTCGATTGACCACGCAACGTACATCCCGCTCTATTTCGTGGACAAGTTCTATCGCGATTACGAAGTGGTGCGCGTTGGCCTGTCCGGGTACGGGCCCATCGAGCACTATCATCTCGGACAACTCGTCGCGAAAGCCGTCGACGAACTTGGCCGCCGCGCCGTCCTCGTCGCGAGCGGCGACCTTTCGCACAAGCTCACGCACGACGGTCCCTATGGCTTCGCGCCGGAAGGCCCCGCCTTCGACGAACAAATCACCGAGGCTATGGCCCAGGGGGACTTCATGAGAATCCTGGGCTTTGACGAGACATTCTGCGACAAGGCAGCGGAATGCGGCCTGCGTTCGTTCCAGATCATGGCCGGAGCTCTCGACGGCAAGGACGTCGACGCGCGGTTGCTTTCCTACGAAGGACCCTTCGGCGTCGGGTATGCCGTGGCATCGTTCATCGTAACTGGCGATGACGACGGGAGGTGCTTCGCGAAGCGCTACGAGGAAGAGGAGCGCGAGCGGGTACGCGCGAAGCGTGCGGGCGAAGATCCCTACGTCGCCCTCGCCCGTGCCAGCGTCGAGCACTTCGTGCGCCACCATACGCCCCTCGAGCGCCCCGACGGGCTTCCCGAGGAGATGCTCACGCAGCGTGCCGGAGTGTTCGTGTCCCTGCACGAGCACGGTCGCCTGCGTGGCTGTATCGGCACCATCGGCCCCGCGACCCGCTGCATTGCCGACGAGATCATACGAAACGGCATATCGGCGTGTAGCGAGGACCCGCGCTTCGAACCGGTACGAGAATCCGAACTCGACCAACTCGAGATAAGTGTCGACGTGCTTGGTGAGCCACAGGATATCGACTCGACAGACGAACTCGACCCTCAACGCTATGGCGTCATCGTGACGAATGCCGGTCGTCGCGGCCTGTTGCTACCGATGCTCGACGGCGTGGACACGATCGAGGAGCAGATAGCCATCGCCAAGCGCAAGGCAGGCATCGGCGACTACGAACCAGGCACCATCCTCCAGCGCTTCGAGGTCGTCCGTCACGAATGAGACGGGTTTGTCAAACCAGCTCGTCTCGTTTCGCGGAGGAGGTTCCATGAAGGTAACGGCACTTGCGCTTGACCCCATAGAGAAGAAGCCCCTGGCGCGCTACAAACCGGGCTCGATGATACTGTCGGTGGGAGGCCTGGGGTGCACGATGCGTTGCCCCTGGTGCCAGAACCACACGATTGCCCAACCCGAGGACCCGGCCCTCGTTCCCGTGCGCGAGATGAGCATCGATGAGCTCGTGGAGAAGGCAAGGGCCCTTGTGGACGAGGGAAACATCGGCCTTGCCTATACCTATAACGAGCCGCTCGTGCACTGGCGCGAGGTGGTCGAATGTGCGCGGGCAGTACACGAGGCCGAACTCGACAACGTCTTGGTCACCAACGGCCTCATCGCTGCGGACAAGCTCGAACAGCTCCTCCCCCACATCGATGCCTACAACATCGACCTCAAGGGCTTCGACCAATCCGTGTACGACATCACCGGCGGCAAGCTCGAGACGGTAAAGAACACGATAGAACGTGCAAACGAGGATGCCCATGTCGAGGTAACGACGCTGCTCATCCCCGGCCTCAACGATGACATGGAGTTACTCGAAGAGGAAGCCACCTGGCTCGCGAGCGTGAACCCGGACATACCCCTGCATCTCACGCGCTTCTTTCCCCAGTATCGCTATGCAGATCGCCCCGCAACGCCCCTGGAGACACTCCACGAGGCCCAGGAGGTCGCCAGCAGACACCTCAACGACGTGCTCCTGGGAAATGTGTAGAAGGCGCGTTAGGAGCAGCCAGCACGCGCCGGGCGATGCCCCGATTGCAGAAGCGAAGAAAACGCGAAGCGATCTTGCGAGGACTGTTTGAGCGCGCCGATCTTGCGCGCGAGTTCCGCAGCAGCTGAGCGTTTTCGAGCTTCGGGGGCAATCGACTGGCAAGCCCAGCGCGTGCTGGCTGCTCCTTTTGGGTGGTAAAAAGGGGCCGCGATTGCGGCCCCTTCGGGTTCATGCTGGCGGAGGGATAGGGATTTGAACCCTAGGTACCGCTCTAAACGGCACACACGATTTCCAATCGTGCTCCTTAAGCCACTCGGACATCCCTCCGCATGTACTTAGCCGCGCCCTTACGGCGCGGTTTGCTAGTATAGCAAACTCACGCGTGCTCTTCGAGAGCAAGTTCCACGAGCATGCGACAGAGCGCGCCGAAGGAGATGCCAACCTTAGCCGCAGTATCAGGCAATAGCGAAGTCGACGTCATGCCGGGCAGGGTGTTCGTCTCGATCACCCAACACTCCCCCTCATCGTCAACCATGATGTCCGTACGCGAGACCCCCCGGCATCCGAGGGCCTCGTGTGCACGCAGCGCGGCCTCTTGACATGCTGCCGTCGTGCGCTCGTCGAGGCGGGCGGGAATGATGTGCTTGGACCCACCAGCGGCATACTTCGCCGTGAAATCATAGGACGTGCTGTCTCCCTGCGGAACGATCTCGATGACGGGAAGCGCCTCGAGGGAGGCATTGCCGAGGACGGCCACCGTCGTCTCCGTACCCTTTACGAACCTCTCCACGATAACCGTGTCGTCAAAGGTGAAGGCGTCCTCGATAGCCATCTCGAGGTCCGTTTGCCCCTCGACGATGAAGACACCGAGAGACGAGCCCTCATGAGCCGCCTTCACGACCACCTTCTCGCCGAGTTTCTCGATAATCGCACGAGCATCATGGTCCTTGCCGGCGTGCAGGGTGACCCATGGAGACGTCTTCAGCCCCACGGCGTCGTATATGACCTTGGAACGGGCCTTGTCCATCGCGAGTGCACTCGCGAGAACTCCCGACCCCGTGTAGGGAATGCCCAGGAGCTCGCAAAACCCCTGCATGCAACCGTCTTCGCCACCCTTTCCGTGCAGCGCCAGAAAGATGACCGTGGGATCTGCCTCGATGATCTTCTGGAGGGCACCATCTTGTCCGGTGTCAACCTCCATGACGTCGAAACCCTCCTCGCGCAGCGCATCGGCGCAGGCAGCGCCCGACCTGAGCGATATTTCACGCTCGCCGCTTGTACCACCCTTGAGCAAGACGATCCTCGTTACTGCCGGTTCACACGGTTTGGTGGTAATCATGTTGTCCTCTCATGGAGCATCGGAGCGGTTCGACGCGCAAAATGGTATCGTAATGGCCGCCGCCACGTCCAGACAAGGTTTGCCCATGCAGAAAAAGCGCGACATGATGTCCCTCTCGCACCAGGAGCTCGAGCAGCTCATGGACGAGCTCGGCCAACCTCGTTTCAGGGTTAGGCAAATCGAGGAGTGGCTCTACGCCCGTGGCGCAAAGATTATCTCAAATTTAGATAATCTTCCCCTATCACTTCGCTCCCAGCTGGATGCGCGGTTCTTCATCGGTTCGCTTGACCTCATTACTCGACAGGTTTCGGAGGATGGGACGAGAAAGTACCTTTTCGAGCTATCTGACGGGGCATGCATCGAGACGGTTGGCATCCCCTCCGCGGATGAAAAGCACTTGACGGTATGCTTCTCTTCCCAAGCGGGATGCCCCATGGGATGCGCCTTTTGCGCGACGGGTCGTGCTGGATTTGTCCGCAACCTGTCAAGCGGTGAGATGTACGATCAGGTCAGGCTCGTTGCCGATGACTTCGGCATACGCGTGAGCAACGTCGTCTGCATGGGGCAGGGCGAGCCCTTCCTCAATTACGACGAGGTTCTCGAGGCGCTTCGCCGTATGAACGCGAAGCTGGGTCTTGGTATCGGGGCACGACACATGACCGTTTCGACATGTGGTTTGCTGGATGGCATAGAGCGCTTCTCCACCGAGCCCGAGCAGTTTACGCTCGCCATATCTTTACATGCGGCAATCCAGGACACACGTGATTCCCTCATGCCGGGTGTTTCGAATATATCTATCGACAGTCTGAAAGAGGCGATAAGGCATTACGGAGAGGTTACCGGAAGGCGACCATCTCTCGAGTATGCTCCGATCAAGGGGATTAACGATGATGACGAGCATATCGAGGCGCTTGTAGAGTTTTGCAAAGGCATGCTCTGTCACGTCAACCTCATCCCACTTAATCCGGTGACACCTGGCAAGCATGGTGATGGCATGATGGAGCCATCGAGCAGTATTTCACACATATCAAATGTGCTAAGTGCGCGGGGTATCGAAAACTCGATACGAAAGTCGCGCGGAAAAGACATTGACGGAGCCTGTGGTCAGCTCCGTCAGCGTTTAGAAAGTAGTATGTCGTCCTGACCTAGCTAATCAAGTTGAATATCCTCTGTAGGTCATCTTCGTCCTTGAACTCGATTTCGATTCTGTTCTTGCCACGAGACGACTTGATGCGCACCTGGGTATCAAGTTCCCTTCGCAGTTGTTTTGCAACAAGCTTGTAAGAACGGGGTAAGGGAGCACGTTTTGCGCGTTCCGTCGAACCAGATGCTACGAGTCGCGCGATGTTTTCGGCATCGCGAACCGTCAGGTGCTCCGCAATGATTTTGTCAGCGAGGTTAGTGCGCTTCTCTTCCTCGGGAATGGAAAGGATCGCTCGTGCGTGACCAGCAGTCAGCGCTCCGTCATATACGTAATCCTGCACTTGTTTTGGCAGATCAAGCAGACGAAGCGAATTGGCAACAGCCGAACGTGATTTCGAAACGGCAGCGGCAAGCTCGGCCTGCGTCAAATCACCCTTCGCCATTAGGTCCTTGTAACCTCGAGCCTCTTCCATTGCATTCAAATCAGAACGCTGTAGGTTCTCGACAAGTGCGATTCTGAGAGCCTGTTCGTCGTCCATTTCGACAATCCGAACCGGAACTGATTCTAATCCTGCTATCTTGCTCGCCTGCCAACGCCTTTCACCCGCAACAATCTGATACTTTCCATCTTTAGGACGCACGATTATTGCTTGGAGGAGGCCTTCTTTACGAATCGAATCTGCAAGGTTGGCAAGCTCTTCCTCGTCAAAGGCCTTACGAGGTTGATCTGGATTTGGTTGAATCTCTGCTATCGCAAGTTCCTCTTGCGTTGTTCCACTTCCCGATTCCATGGAAGCATCTGCAATAAGAGCACTTAAACCCTTACCGAGTCCACCTTTTTTCGTAGCCATGTGCCCCTCCGTCTCAGCTGCACTTCTTGTATCGTTTGATTACCTCTTTTGCGAGGTCTCTATAAGCCTCGGCCCCTTTTCCGTTGGGCTCATATTCAGTGATGGGTTCACCGTAGCTCGGTGCTTCGGAAATGCGAACGGTACGTGGAATTCGCGTTTTGAAAACCTTGTCACCAAATACGTTTTCAACTTCTTTCGCAACGTCCTTGGAGAGAGTTGTGCGTTTGTCATACATTGTGATTACAACACCAAAGACATCGAGGTTCGGGTTAATGCGCTTTTTGACCATATTCATTGAATCGATGATTTTTGACAATCCTTCAAGCGCATAAAACTCACATTGAATAGGAATGATGAGCTTATCGGCCGCAGCAAGTGCGTTTACCGTTAGTAATCCAAGGGATGGTGGGCAGTCAACCAATATGAAATCAAACTCATCCTTGATGTCCTTGAGTGCATCGCTAAGACGAAACTCCCTGGCGATTTCATCGACGAGTTTGGTCTCGGCTCCAGCAAGGTCAATTGTCGCAGGAAGTAACCATACGTTTTTTGTCTTGATTTCGCTAATCGCATCTTCTGTTTTAACATCGTCATCAACAAGACAGTTGTATGTGCTTATTTCACATTGCGTCTTGTCATAACCGACACCAGTCGTTGCATTACCCTGTGCATCAAGATCGACAAGAAGCACCTTGTATTTCTTCTCACCTAACGCTGCGGCAAGGTTTACGGCAGTCGTCGATTTACCTACTCCACCCTTTTGATTGATGACTGCTAGAACAACAGGGTTTCTAGACGCATCTTTCCTTTTCGCCTCTTTGAATTCCACGTCGTTCCTTTCTAATGTTCTCTACTCATCGACCAAACAAAGCAAGTTTGATTCACAATATACACTACTTCTTGTTCATGTTTCACGTGAAACAATTTGCTCCGACCTCCTCTGAATGTTTCACGTGAAACATTCAGAGAAATTATCATGTAAGTGGTTTTTTCTGAGCCATTCCATTTCGTCTTGGCAGTTTTATTGTCGGTTTCCCAACCTTCTTGAAAACAAGAATGTTTCTCTCGTACGTCTCACCAATATATAGATGTCTGCTCGAAATCATCTCTAGTCCGAGCTTCTTCGCAATCCTGTTACCTTCTTCGATACTTCTTTCATCTTCCTTCCCCCTAAGGGCAATGAACTCACCATGGGAAACCAGAAGGGGTGTGGCTAACTCAAGAACGGTTGGAAGCGAGGAGACAGCTCTTGCAATGACGGTGTGAAATTTCTCGCCTACCTCCAGAGCCAGTTCTTCGCTTCTAATCCCTCTTACTTGAATCACGTTCGATAAATTGAGTTCATCAATCATTTCCTGAACAGCTCGAGCTTTCTTTTGTACGGAATCAATAAGAACACCTGTTCGCCCTGAGGCGATTGCCAGGGGAACTCCGGGAAAACCTCCTCCTGTCCCTATGTCAAGAAATAGCCCGTCCTGTGATGTGAACTCATCTATACAGGAAAGGGAATCTTCTATATGAAGAAGCATTCCCTTTTCTCTTGTCTCAATCCTTGTCAGATTGAGCTCTTTATTCTTTTCTATGACTAAATCAAGATACGCTTGTATCTTTTTTTGCTTGTCTGTGTCTAGAGTCTCGAATATCATGCCGGCGCGACGACGACATGCCTATTGGGCTCTTCACCAACCGAGTAGGTCTCGACACGTTCGTCATCGCGAAGCGCCATGTGGACGAGACGGCGCTCGTACGGATTCATGGGACGTAGACTAACCTCTCTGTCCTGACGATCGGCACGTGAGGCGGCGGAATAGGCAAGAGATTCGATTTTCTGTCGCTGCCTGTGCTTGTAGCTTTCAACATCGATGGTAACGGGATATCTATATCCGAGCTTCCGATTCGTGATGTTGGAGACAAGCGTTTGTATAGCATCAAGCGTGTGACCTCTTCTGCCAATCAGAATGGCCAAGTCACCACCTACGACATCGAGGATGATCTCCTGATCATCACCTTCGTATTCGTTGATTTCAGCGCCTTCTGCATCGAAGTGGGCGAGGATCGTTCGTAGAACCTCAATGGCTGTATCGGCTACTTCGTCAAGGTCCTCTTCGCTTCTTTCCTCGACTGACGAATCATCTTCGATTGCTTCGTCGAGTATTTCCTCGTCAGTTTCCTCAATCTCGGGATTCTGCTCGTTTTCGAATTCCTCGTTCATGAGATTCCTCCACATTAGTGTTTCTTCGTGGGACGCTTCTTCTTTTCGCGGCGCTCGACATTTACCTTGATGGGTTTGGCGGGTGCTGCCTCTTCCTTTTCCGCAGCCTCCTTTTTAAGTATGCGCTGCGTAATGAGTTGTTGCGCAAGGCCAAAGGCGGAGGAAAGCGCCCAATACAACATGACGCCTGCCGGCGAGATGAAGGACATCCAAATGAACATGATGCCCATGAGGCCAAGCATCATGGTCATCTGGCTCTTGTTTTGCTGGTTTTGCCTCAGCTGTATGAGCATGGGAGCAATGGAAAGCCCAATGAACAAGAGCATGAAGATGATGTATGGAATGGCATAGGTCACACCCTGGTTAAAAGCATCAGGTACCGTTTGAGTTAGATTCGGAAGAATGTTATAGAAACTGATCGCCAGATCTCCACCTGCATATTGACCAATCTTGTCACGGAGCACCTGGAACAAGATGATGAAGATGGGCATCTGGATGAGCATGGGAAGACACCCGGCAAGGGGATTGAATCCCGTTTCCTGGTAGAGCTTCTGCATCTCCTGTTGAATTTTTACCTGATCACCAGCATATAACGTCTGAATTTCCTGCATTCTTGGTTGTACCTGTTGCATTTGGAAACTCGACTTGAGCTGCTTCCTTTGAAGGGGAAAGAGAAGCAGGCGAATGATCAGGGTCACGATGATAATGGCAAGACCCCAGTCACCAACAAGCTTGGCAAGCTCATATAAAACCGACGCGCAGCCGTTAAGAATTCCATCCCACATAAATACTAGCCTCTCGACTGTTGATAATCACAAATTACGGCACCGGATCATACCCACCCGGATGCCAGGGATGACAGCGGCAGATTCTCTTTATCGCCATCCATGACCCCTTGATAAACCCGTAGCGCTGAAGTGCAATCATAGCGTATTCAGAGCAAGTAGGCACGTAACGGCATGAAGGGGGGAACATCGGAGATATATATTTCCGGTAAAAGTTCACCAAGGCGATGGCTCCTCGCTTCGGAAAACCGAGAACGACTTGTATGGGCTTAGGCGCTCTCATCCATAACTCCTAGTTTGGCGAGAGATCTTCTTGCCTGCCTCATGATTTCCTCGTGCTTTTCGAATGCCACTTTCTTCTTGGCTACAAACGCGATGTCATATCCTTCGAAGGGAGCCCCGATATTTCTTGCCACCTCTCTCATAACCCTCTTGCAACGGTTTCTCAGAGGTGCTGTCCCAAGCTTCTTTCCAGCGATGAATGCGCAGCGACCTTGAATAGACGAGGTATTCTCACGAACAAGAATCGTCATGAAAGACGAAGTAGAGCGCCTCCCCCGTGAGAAGAGACGCTCTACATCCTCTTTGCTCTTGATCGTGCCCTTCATGTCTGCCAGTCCTCAATAATGAAGCTGACGGGGTTTGGTCTTAGACCGTCAGGCACTTACGACCCTTGGCACGACGCGCCTTGAGAACGTTACGACCTCCACGCGTTGCCATACGAGAACGAAAACCGTGACACTTGGCGCGCTTACGCTTGTTAGGTTGATAGGTACGTTTCATTGCAATTCCTCCTAAGGGAAACTCCCCTTGTACTTATTGATAAGCTTCGAAATTGTAATATAGGGTAAAAATAGGAGTCAAGAAATTTATTTACCATAGATAAAAAAGAATACAAAAGCACGACAACCGGGGAATATATCTATTCCCCATCTTATCCACAATCAATATGCATGGCTTTGTTGAAATTGTGGATAACTCAGCACTTTTCTAGGCATGTTTCTAGAGTTTTTCAGGGTTTTCCTTATTTTTTGCCTCTTTTCCTCATCTCTCGAAAAGCTTTTTTCACAACTTGCCCTTTCTTTCCTCAACTGACGTTTCTTTTTCCACAACGAAGAACATATGTACGTGTAAAACTTCCGAATTCTTTTTTCCTGTACTGCATTTTTCAACTTGACATTATTTTCCAACTTACTTTTTCTCGTTGTTTTTCCTTCTTTTCCATGATTTATCAACATAGGTGGAAAATATTGTGCATAACTATGAAATCACCTGATAAACTATATGAAGAGTTTTTCATTCCACGTTGAAGGATTTCGTTTTCATGGGGTTATTCGTTCTTCCGACCCTTTGTCAATGGTGATTTACTTTGTGGATAACTACTGGTTTCCATTATCGATGAAAAGAGACAGCTAAACATGGAAAGCCAAGAAGAAGACGTTTCGGAAATCACATCAACGCGCATTGCCGTATACGATGACTTTCTGTCAGCACCGAGAATCATCGACATAGAGCCATCGGACATTGCACGATACATAGAGGAAATCTCGTCGAAGACGTACGAGCTCGCCCAGCAAAAAGGGAGTTCAATTCCCTACACTGTCATTAGGGAAGTGTGCGAGAACTTCATACACGCCCAATTCAAGAACCCCTGCATTTCGATCCTCGAAGATGGAAACACGATAAAGTTCACCGACCAGGGGCCGGGCATCACCGACAAACAGCGTGCACAGCATCCAGGATTCACATCCGCCACCAGCGAAATGCGCAAGTACATACGAGGAGTCGGATCTGGACTCCCGATTGTAAAGGACTACCTGCGCTTTTCGAATGGACGCCTCATAATTGAGGACAATATAAAGGAAGGTACCGTCGTCACCATACAGATCGAGAAGAACACGTCCCAGACGACACCGGTCATCTACCGCGAAATGCCCCAGAAGGAGAAAAACGCGGGAGATGACATATCGGAACGCGAATACAATATTCTTGTCCTGGCAAGGGAGATGGGGCTCATCGGTCCGACGGAAGTCGAACAGAACCTCGACATCAGCCTCTCCACGGGACATCGATCGCTTAACAAGTTGGAAAACATGGGCTTGTTGAAGAAAACAGAGGGTGGAAAGAAGAGAATGCTGACCGAAAAGGGTCTCTCGTTCCTGAACAGATAGGCTTGGAAGATGGACAAAGACGAGATTTGGAATAAGACGCTTGTGCTTCTCCTCGAAGACACCGACGAGGAAGATCCGAAGACGGTCTTTCTGAACCTGCTCACGCCCGTTGGGGTCTTTGGCGACCAGTTCGTCCTTCTTGCAGAGAGCACGCCGGTCGAGTCATGGGTACGGAAGAACTATCTCACGGAAATACAAGACAAACTCTTGCAGGTCATGGGAACGCCCGTCTCCGTCGGCCTCGGCGTCAGCACCCAGAAAGAGGCTCCACAGCAGACAACGCCTGCACCAGTGGAAACCGTCCAGCAACCCGAGCCGGACTGGATGAACCAGTTTGTCGACCCGTCAAGCCTTTCCGGCCACTCCCCATCGCCGAACATGGCCGCCGCCGAGGAAGCGGAGCGCGTCGGGGGAGAATACGCCTCATCTCCCACGAGCGGCGACGAGGCACTCTTCTCGAAATGCACGTTCGACACCTTCGTAGTCGGCAAGTCCAACGAATTCGCACGTGGTGCCGCATTGGCCGTCGCCGAGCTGCCGGGCACCGCATATAACCCGTTGTTCATCTACGGAAACTCGGGTCTGGGAAAGACGCACCTTCTCGTCGCCATCGCAAACTACGCCATGCAGAACTTTCCACGCATGGCGACGCGGTACGTCTCGGCAAACAAGTTTCTCAATGACTACGTCGAGGCAACGCAACGCAATCAATGGGGCACTTTCAACAGCAAGTACCACCAGGTTGACATCTTGCTCGTAGACGACGTGCAGTATCTCGAGGGTAAAGACGAGACCATCAACCAACTCTTCAACATCTTCAACGAGATGACGAACAGGAACAAGCAGATCGTGCTGTCGGCGGATCGCGCGCCAAAGGACATAGACATGGACGATCGCATGCGTTCCCGCTTCATATCCGGCCTACTCGCGGACATCAAACCACCGGATTACGAAACGCGCCTGGCAATCCTCAAGAATTACCTCTCGCGCGTCAACCAACATACGAGCTTCTACGGTAACATCCCCGACGAGGTCCTCTTCTACCTCGCCGATGTCGCCACATCAAACATCAGGGAGATGGAAGGGTCAATCACGCGACTCGTGAGCAACATGACCCTCCTCAGGAAGGACAGCATCAGCGTCGAGGAGGCACAGGAACTCCTGCAGGACTTCTTCCCCACCATCAAGGACAAGCAAATCGACATCGCACTCATCCAGAGCGAGGTCGAGCGCTTCTTCAACATAACGCACGACGACATGATCTCCTCGAAACGCTCGAAGGGAATCACGAACCCTCGTCACATCGCCATCTACCTCTCCCGATACATGACCGAGGAATCCCTCGAGGCCATCGGAAAGAAGTTCGGAGGACGTGACCATACGACGGTCATGCACAGCGTCAACAAGATAGAACGCGACCAGAAGGACAACCGTCAGCTGTTTGACCAGCTCGAACAGCTGAGGTTGCTCATCAACGAGCATGGATAGGTGGATAACCCTGTAGAAAAGGAGTGAACGAAAGGTTGAAGTCTTCTTGACAAACGGAAGACGCTAAAATGCCTGTTGAAAACGAAACGTATTTTCGACAGCGGACGTCAACCAAAGTAACGGGAAAGAGCAGGAGAAAGAGAAGTTTTCCACTATTCCACCTGTTTTATTACAATTACTAGATATATATAAATAAGAACTAATAATAATAGGGAGAGCAACCGTGAAATTCAGAATCTCGAAGGACGACCTTCTAGGCGCCATCAACACAGTGTCAAAGGGCATGTCTTCTCGCTCGACCCTCCCCATCCTCTCTGGCATCTTGCTCGAGACCACCGATCAGGGAAAGCTCGTCTTCCAGACGACCGATCTTGAAATCTCCATCAAGCACGCCACCAGTGCCGACATCGAGGAGCCGGGACGCTGCGTCATTCCCGGTAAGATTCTCTCCGATATCGTCAAGAGTCTGCCCGATGCGTCGATAGAAGTCGAAACGAAGGACGAGCAGACGCACATCACCTGCCTTGATGCCTCGTTCACGCTATCTTCGCTTAATCCGGCCGATTTTCCGTACTTTCCTCAGGTCGATCCTTCCACCACTATCGTGCTTCCTCCTGCCGAACTCGCAGATGCCGTGCGATGCGTGGGAAAGGCCGTTTCGCGTGACGAGTCGCGCATCATTCTCACTGGCATCTATCTCACCGTCAAAGACGGCATCGTGACGCTTGCCGCCACGGATTCGTACCGTCTCGCCGTCGCCGAGCTTCCCATCCCCAGCACCGACATTACCGATTTTTCGGCGATCGTTCCCGGAAAGACCTTCGACGAGGTATGCCGCCTTGCCCTCTCATCTGACTCCATTTCCGTTGGATTCTCCGAAAACCAGGTCATCATCACCTTTGGCGAGACCGTGTTCGTGAGCCGTAAGATCGAGGGTACGTATCCCAACTACAAGCAACTCATCCCTGCCGACCACGAGGTCTCCATCCAGATGGACACCCAGGCTCTCATCACCTCCATCAAGCGCGTCGCGATTCTCGCGCAGTCGCACACGCCCATAAGGTTCCAGTTCTCCGCCGAAAGCCAGAACGTCACCATCTCCGCAAACACCGCCGACGTCGGTGGTGCATCGGAAGTCGTCCCGGCTGAGGTGGACGGGCCGAGCATGGAAATCGCCTTCAATCATCAGTACATTCTCGATGGACTCAACATGATCAGGGGAGATGTGCTCATCGAGCTGCAATCGTCCCTCAAGCCCGGCATTCTGAAGAACGTCGACAAGGATGACTTCCTGTATCTGGCAATGCCCGTCCGACTCAACTAGGTAACAAACAAGCCACTCGATGTCGCTCAAGATAACAAGCATCACCCTCGATGATTTCAGGGGATATGATCACCTTGTCATCGACGACCTCGGCAACCTCGTGGTGATCGTCGGACCAAACGCGGTTGGCAAGACAAATATCATCGAGGCGATTCAGCTCCTGACCGCGGGCAGCTCCTTCAGGAAGCCCCCATGGTCAGAGACCATCTCGTGGGGAAGACAACAAGCGTACGCTCGTCTCGATCTCGAGGAGGGAAAACGCCGTGTCGAGCATCGGGTCGTGCTCTCGGGAAACGAACGTTCCTACGAGGTGAACGGCAAGAGGAAGACCCCCTCTGCCCTTAGGGGATCACTTCCCTGCGTACTGTTCACTCCCGATGATCTTCAACTCGTAAAGGCCTCGTCTTCCAAGAGGCGCGACGCAATCGACGCGCTCGCCGTGCAACTTTCCTCGAACTATCCGACTCTCAGGAGTGAGTATCAGCAGGCTCTCAGACAGCGAAACCTGCTGATCAAGGATGGTATTCACAGCGGCTCTCTGTTCGACTCGTGGGACGAGAGCCACGCCGTTCATGGTGCTCGCCTTTGTCTTGCGCGCTGGCGCCTCTTCGACCGCCTGTTTTCCAGGATGACGACAATCTACGAGGGAATCGCGCCCGATGAGCAACTCGATGCCCGATACATTCCCTCATGGGAACGCGCGAGCGACGAGAGGCGGCAACGTGGAGACATCACCCAATACGAACAACCCGACGCCGTGCATGAAATGACGCTCGAGGACATCCAGGACAGGCTCCTCGAACAATCTCGTGAGCTTTCCGATGCCGAGCTACGTCGGGGAATATCGCTCGTCGGACCACATAAGGATGAGATGGCGTTTTTCATCAACGGGAAAAACGCGCGACTCTTTGCCTCCCAGGGGCAACAACGCACCATCGTGCTCGTGCTGAAGCTCGCCTCCGTCGAGCTCGTGAACGAGATCATGGGAACCGAACCAGTCCTCCTGCTCGATGACGTCATGTCCGAGCTTGATGAACGTCATCGTGCTGCACTCACGGCATTCATCAAGAAGAATGCGCAGACTTTCATAACCACGACTAACCTCGACTACTTCTCCGACGACATCCTCGATCACGCCACCGTCGTGCGCGTGCCTATCGAGGGCACGCGCTACGACTACTGATATGCTGGGACAAGACGACAACCGGGTTGATGACGCGCGCGCCGACGCAGGACGGGGATAACGTCATCCCGATGGTGGCACTCGCCCCCGACCACTGCCTCCCGAATGCGGTATAGTAAGCACGACACCTAAACGAGTAATCAACGTGGTACGGGGGTGTGCGATGACGGGATACAACGTCGGGGACGAGATACGGGGAGTCGTCAACTCCCTCCAGCGCGATAATCCGGACCTTTCCGCGACCGCGCGCGTAAAGCGCGCATGGAACACCTCCGTAGACAAGGGTATCGCGAAGCACGTCACAGGCGTTTTCGTCGTACCTGATACGGCGGCGTCCGAAGTTGTCGTCTACGTCGATAGTTCGATTATGGCCACCGAGCTCAGCATGCAATCCGAGCTTCTCAGGCTTAACCTCAACATCGAGTTGAACAAAGACGAGACGCCGACGCGAGGGATGGAACGAAAGGCTGAGCAGGTCGAAAAACTTACGTTCAGGGTTTCGAGAGATAGTTATGTCGCGCGCGAGCGCAAGCTCACCACCATGCAGCTCCTCGAAGAAGAGGAAGAGAATTATAGAAAGGCACAACCCATGGCCCTCGACGATGACGAGATATCCGGTCTCGAGGAGGCGTTGTCGCACGTGGAAAATGACCAGCTCCGCGACATCGCCTATGCCGCCGCCAAGGCAAATCTCGAGTGGCAAAAGGGTGTCGACAGCTTCAGGAACCAACGTCCGGCATAGAATGAGACAGTTGCTCAGGGACGCCGTCTCATTTG
>UQUH01000010.1 GCA_900544245.1 uncultured Coriobacteriaceae bacterium
AGGCAATGGCACTTGATCTGGCCGGCCTGCACCTGCTCGTTGAGTGAGAACGCCGAGCCGATGTGCGCCGCCGACCAGTTCGTGATCAGGCCAGGCCCAGCCTCGCCCAAGACCGTGACGCCGCGCGTCTTCCAGTCGCCCATGGCGCAGCCCTGCTTCAGGGTGAGGTCGCACGGGTGCCCCGTCTCGCGGTAGCTGTCGCGGATCGCGCGGCCGACCTCCTCGGCCCAGCCCGAAAGCCCCATGCCCGCGATGCCGACAGTGGCCCCGTCGGGGATGAGCTTTGCCGCCTCTTTCGCCGTAATGAATTGTGCCATCGTTGCCTCTCTCTCTTTAATCTTCAATACAGGTTTCTTCTTTCAGCGCGGCATGTGCATCTAAGCCGCGCTCATTTCCCTCGCAAGCCCTCGGAGGGCCATTCTGTCGATTTTTCCGTTTCCCAAGCAGGGAAGCGCCTCGAGTTCAATCACGACATCGGGGACCTTGCATTTATCGATACGCTTTTTCGCATAGAAACGAAGTTCGCTTGCCGTTACTTTCGAGCCCTCCTGGAGTACAACTGCAATGCCGATGCGCTCACCAAGTTCTTCGTCTTAAATTGCAAAAGCGCAGCATTCTGCAACGTCATCGTTATGCGCATAAGCGGCCTCGACTTCGGAAGGAAACACGTTGACGCCTCCACGAACAATTACGTCCTTTAGGCGTCCCGTTACGGTGAGCATCCCTCTTTCGTCAATACGCCCCACATCGCCCGTGTGATACCACCCATCGTCAAGATCGAGAGCGATCGAGCCATCGGGCTGCAATACGCCCACCATCATCGACGCGCTCTTGCACATGATTTCGCACGTCGCGGAATCGACTTTAATCTGGGCGCCTTTAACGCAAAAGCCGACCGTTGCCACGCGCTCCTCCACGTCATACTCGAGTGGAGTGACAGTGAGCGTTGCAGCCGTCTCGCTCATACCGTACGACTGCATGATTCTGCAGCCATAGAGCTTCTCGAAGTCCTCCAAAACAGCCGCAGGGCAATCTGCTCCTCCGACGAGCCCGGCCCTCAAGGTGCTGAAATCCCATACGCCAGCTTCGTTTTCGCGCAATTCGCGTATGAAATTGGTGGGTACCCCAAGATGCACGGTTACGCCGGCATTCTGAATCAGCTCGCAGGCCTGCTGGGCGTTGTAGTGAGATGAGGTCGCAAAGCTCGCCTGGGCTGTCAGGACAGTGTATAGGCCCGTTATCCCAAACACATGTATAAGTGGGACGGGCAAATACAGCACATCATCACTTGCCAGTTCAAGCCATTTACATTGCGCGATGCCATTGAGCGCAAATGATGTTCCGCGGTTTACGATCGCCTTGGGCTCGCCAGTGCTACCGGACGAGAACACGATGATATGGGCATCCGCACTCGCATACACAAAGAAGGATCCGTTATCATACGCACCCTCACGCATGACTGCATCGACGCTCATCATGTCCATTTCGGATTGAGAAACGAGCATGAGAGTTGCATCAGGCGCCATGAACTCGAGACTCTCGATTTGGACGGGATCGGATGAAATAACAAGATTGGGTTTGACGAGACTGATCTTCCTGGAAAGCTCCTCGTCGCCCACCGTATTGGAGAACAGCGCAACACGTGCACCAACGAGTTGCGCTGCCGCCAACACAACCGGGATATGAATCGAGTTCATCGCCGATATGACTATCATCGAGTCTGGGGTTAGGCCGAGTGCGGACTGAAAGTATCCGGCAAGATTCCGCATCCAATGATAGACATCGGCGTATGAATAGCGCTCGTCAGGCGTAATCAGAAGGGGACGTTCACCACACACGTTGCATGCATCTTGCATCAAACGCATGATGGAGTGCTCGGGATATATCACATCCGCCGCGCTCATTGTCCCCTCCTTTTACCTGGCCCTATCGCGCATACTCTTTGGCGATCTGACGGCCCGCGATGTAGACCATGATCTCGTCGGTGCCACCGGCAATCTGCATGCCGCGGCAATCCAGCCACAGGCGCCCGAGTCTGGTCTCGGTGGTGAAGCCCAGACCGCCGTAGATCTGCAACGCCTCGCTGCATACCCACGTGCACTGCTGAGCCGCGTAGCGCTTGAGCAGCGCCGAGTCGATGCGCACGGACTGGCCCGTGTCCATCTTCCACAGCGTCCTGTAGAGCATGTTGCGCGTGTTCTGCAGGGCAATCTCCATGTCGGCGAGCTTCTGCTGGATGAGCTCGAAGGACACGATGGGCCTGCCGAAGCAGATGCGCTCGCTGGCGTAGGCGGCGGCGTCGTCCATGGCCGCCTGGGCAAGGCCGAGCACCTGGGCGCAGATGAGGCAGCGCTCGACCTCGAAGTTCTTCATGAGGTTCTTGAAGCCCTCTCCCTTATTGCCCACGCGCATGTCCTCGGTGAGCACCACGTCGTCGAAGTACATCTCGCAAAACGGCATGATCTGCTGGCCGATCTTGTGGAGCGGAGCGGTGGTGAGGCCCGGGGTATCGAGCGGCACGAGCCACATCGACATCTCGCGGTTGTCACGCGACGGGTCCTCGTCCTTGGCAATAACCAGCACCAGCGGGAAATTCTCTCCGTTGGTGACCCAGGTCTTCTGGCCGTTGAGTAGGTACGTGCCGTCGGGCTGTTTGCGGGTGACGGAGGTCATGTTCTGGTTGTCGGAACCTGCACCTGGCTCCGAAAAGCCCAGCGAGAAGATGGGCTTGCCGGTCTCCTGGTAGGCATCGAAGCACATCTTGATCTGCTCGGGGCTGCCGAAGTCGACCATGTCGCGCAGCGCGAGCGTGGCGTTGAGATAGGGGGCGGTGAATCCGGCATGATGCACGAACTCCTCGGTAAGCATGCCCAGAGTGACCATGTCGCACTCGATGCCGCCGTACTCCTCGGGAAGACCCATGAGGCCGAATCCTGCCTCAAGGTAGGCCATGTCAAGCTCATGGGGGGTCGCATGATTCTCGTACATCGAGGGGATATCTTTTTCATCGATATAGCGGTCGCAAAATTCAGCGATGCTCTCGCGAAGGAGTTCCTGCTCGTCAGTGAAGCTAAAGTCCATTTAGCTCTCCTCTCGGTTTGAAGCTATGCTACGAACTAAATTATGAGGTAGGGCAATTGAATTAAGAATAGACAAAATCAGAAATTGGCTAATTTGCCGCTACATCCTTTTTGGCTCTTTGTCCGCTGACAATGAATTTGATTGGCGAAAATCTATTTCCATCTGATTGAAGTGAGCCTCCTTTATAAAGGAGGCTCACATTTAAGGAGGGGTGGGCGGCAGATTCAGTGCAACTTGGGATAGGAAAATCTGGGGGAGTTGCACATCGATATTCGCCTTGCGACATCCAAGACTGCATGGGTAAAGACCATTTGCCCATGCGCAAGGATTGTCTCCCACTTCATTTTGACAATAGCTTACATAACATAGAAAATGGAATGGTCATTTTCTCGTTTTGCATATCTTTATTGAATTTGTCTACAAGTAATCGAGGCCTGTAGAAAATGAACAGCGGCACAATACGCGAAGAGATTATCAACTACGTCATTGCCGTAACAGAAGCGTCGTCATTGAGCGGCGTGCACATCTCAAAGCTCGTGAAAGAACTGGGCATTAACCGCAATACGTTCTACTACCATTTTGACAGCAAGCTCGACGTTGCCATGTATGTCTTTAGAGTTGACCTCGCAAGAGAGCTAGAGGCGGCAGTTCCAGAGAGGCAGCTGCTCGAGGCACCCGCTCCACTCAAGACAAAACCCAGGCTGCTTCCCTATTACATGCATCATGAAATCGGCGCGCGACTCCTGGATCATGGCGAATTCTATAAATCGCTGGTTCGTTGCGTCAAAACTCGCCCCGCGTTCTACCGCAAGCTGTTCACTGCGAAAGAACCGGAAATAAAAATCAGGGTGTTCGAGCTATTCAGGCCTGCAATAGAAAGCGATGTCCGCTTCGTTCTAAGCGGGCGCTACATGCCTCGCGAAACATTCGATTTCATCGTCTCGCAGCAGCTGGAGAACCTTTACCAGATACCTTGCTACCATCTGGCGAATCCCTCCGCTTCAGAGACCTTGCTCGATGATGCGCTTAACCCATTCTGGAATCAGGCTAACGAAACGCTCATGACCGAACTGCAAAAATACCCAATCAGGAAACCTCGGGACTAAATCCGCAGAAGAGGCAACGGCATCTAAATATCCGTCATCGCGAAACTGTGCCCTTTGAGAAGCTGCTTGGCGACTGTATGAATCATCATCTCGTCTGCGCCTTGAGCAATCTGATTGCCACGGCAGTCTCGCCAGATCCGGCCTATGCGCGAATGGTCTGTATATCCTGCACCGCCAAAAATCTGAATTGCGCTATCGGCGACTTCCGTTGCCGCCTTCGGAACACAGTACTTCATAAGAGCACAATTGAATCTTTGCTCATCGGTGATCTCGCCATCCGAAATCGAACTCGCCGCCTTCTCGAGCATGGCTTCCATCAGACGAATCTTCACGGACATGTCGGCGAGCTTCACCTCGATTTGGGGAAGCTTGCCCAGAACCTCCCCGCGCACGTGGCGCATGGCGCATCTTTCGAGCGCATCATCCATGGCGGCCTGTGCAAGTCCCAAGCTTGCCGCACATGTCAATACACGGCCAAGCATGTACTGCTGGTCGAGAACCTGCCTGAGCTTTCCGTCGGTTTGAATTCGCCACGTCGGATCGAGCTCCACGTGATCGAATTCGATTGACGCGGGCGCAGTCATTTCCTGGCCTATCGTATTGAGTGGATACGAATAAACCCCCGCGGCCCCAAGGGGAACAAGCCAGAACGATCGACCTCCGTCCTCCTTGCCGTACACATCGTCACGCGTGAGGACGAGCGTTTTCGAAATAAACTGGCCATTCGCAACGTAGCTTTTCACGCCATCGAGAAATACGCCATCTTTGTTCTTCGTCACGTGAGTTCCCGATACAAGCGCCTCTTCTTGCAAGCTGCTCTCCGAAAAGGCCTGAGAGAAGATTGCTCGTCCGTCATCCGCGACAAGCTCACTAACAATTCCGGGCTGGACAAACGAGTACATAGTGGAGAGGAGGGCAGCCGAGGTGAAATCAGTCTGGTAGGGCAAAATCGCACCGGCTCGGCGTGCAAGCCGGGAAACGGCCAGGGCGCGCGCCGCGAACGGGCCGTCCCACCCACCAACCTGCGGAGGCAGACAATACTTGCCGATATCGCTCTCGTAAAACGCTATGTAGTCATCACGTGGAATGCCTCTTGAGACACACCAATTCTGGATGTTGTCCTCAGTGATGTGCTCATCACAGAACCTATCAACTGCCTCGTAAACAAGTTCTTTCTGCTTCTCATCCATATTGGTTTCTCCGCGTAGTCCGACTTCTCACCCGAAGCGATATTCTACCCCCATGGTCGGACCGGGAAACTCCCATTTCTTCACGATGGTGTCCCCGCAGGCAATGCGGCACGTGCCGCATTCGAGGCATCCCGCGTAGTCGAAACTCTTGCGACCATCCTCGTCACGCTTGTAGAGGGCGGCGGGGCACACGCGGATGAGCTTGTCGAACTCCGCGTCGGAAGGATCCTCCACAAGCTCGATATGGGCGTTGTCTTCGTCCACCTCATACTTGTCGAGCGCAAGGTACTCGTCGACGTTCACGGTAATCTTCGGATCGCTCATAGTGCCTTCAGCGCTCCTCTCACGTCTTTCAGGATGTTGAGCATGCCGACCTTCTTCAAACGCGGCATGACCTTTTGCTTGATGGGGGTCGCAGGCGCGCCATCGACAATGAACATGTCGTTGAGGACATCGCGCGCGAGCTCCGGATATTCGTTGAACATGCGCGTGAAGCCCTCGAGGAACGTGGGCTCGCTCCTATACTGCCTGAGATCCTTCATCACGAAGCTCTCGTCAAGAGACTTCGTATAGCTCTGCAGACCTGCCTTGGAAGTGTCGCCCACGTCAATCGCGCTGGCCGCACATTGACCGGCGAGCTGGCCGGCCGCGATGGCGTAATCCATGCCGCGCACCATATAACCGAGGTTCAGGCACATCATCGCGCTATCACCTGCCAACATGACACCATCGGCAACGAGCTCGGGCATGATGTTGAAGCCGCCCTCGGGGACCATGTGACCCGAGTACTCCACGACCTTGGCGCCCCGGATGACGGGAGCGACCGCCGGATGATGCTTCAGATCCTCGAGCATCTGGTAAACCGGAGCCGCGTCGGAGCAGGCGCACGCCTCGATTCCGGCGACGACACCCAGCGAAATCGAATCTTTGTTGGTGTACATGAATCCGCCGCCGAAAACACCGTGGGTGGCATCGCCTACGAACATCCATGCGGCGCCATCATCATCGGTTTGCCCCAAAATGCGGTCAGTAATAGTGTCGGCTGGGAGGTCGAGCACCTCCTTCACACCGACTGCCATCTGGCTCGCGGGCGGCTTTTCGTAACCAACCGCCTCCTTGGCAAGTAGCGAGTTTACGCCATCGCACAAGATGACGACATCAGCCGTGATCTCGTCTTCGCCCGCGCGTATGCCACGCACTTTGCCAGCTTCGTTTTTGATCAGTCCCTCGACGGGAATGCCGTAGATGAATTCCGCTCCCGCGCTCTCGGCTTTATCGGCGAGCCACTGATCGAAGGGCGCGCGCAAGACGGAATATGACGCGGTCTCCTCCCCGTCCATGGCGTTGGAGGAGAAGTCGATGGTGGTCGTGGCATCCGGTGCCAAAAGGCTTATGCACTCGCGAACGATCTTTCGCTCGAAGGGCGCATCGGCAAGCTCGTCGTCGGTGAACACCTTTCGCAGAGAGTGAACGTAGAGCCTGCCCCCCGTCATGTTCTTCGCACCCGCGAAGTTGCCACGCTCGACGACGAGCACGGACTTGCCCGCTCGCGCGAGCTCGAGGGCGGCAACCGACCCGGCAAGGCCGGCGCCAACCACTATTGCGTCAAAGTCGTTTTCGGACATCTTTCGCCACCTTTCGCTTGCAATGCGCTCATTTGCTCCCGGAGGTGCGCTACAACGCCTCGACGAGCGCCGGAAGAATCGTCTTGAGATCGCCCACGAGTCCGTAATCGCACTGCTTGAAGATAGGCGCGCTCTCGTCCTTGTTGATGGCGAAGATGGTGCCGGAGTGATTCGCACCGACCATGTGCTGCATCTGTCCGGAGATGCCGGCTGCAATGTAGGCCTTCGGGGACAAGCTAAGACCCGAAACGCCAATGTAGGTATCTGAGGGCATCCACCCGTTGGCCTCGGCAAGCGGACGCGTGCATCCCAGCCCAGCGCCGATCTTGTCACATAGCTGACGGGCAAGCTCCAAATCGTCTTCCTCCGCAAAGCCGCGGCCCGCCGCGACGACCACCTCGGACTTGGTGAGATCCACGCCCGTCTTCTCGATGGGATCAGACGACACAAGCTTCACGCCGGCAACCGGGGCAACCCAATCGAGCTCTTCGGCAGTGCCATTCGAACCCGACGCCTGCATATCGGCGAAAATGCTCGGACGAACGGTGACGAAGGTGATGGGGGTCGTTGCCTTGCGCTCGATAATTCCGACGCCACCAAAGTACATCTGGGAGGTCTCGCCATTCTCGAGTGACATCGCGTCGGTGATGACGCTTGCGCCCTTGAATGCGGCGAGCTTTCCGGCGACGGATTTCATGTGGCGGGTGGGTTCGACGATGACCAGGTCCACGCCATCGAGCAGTGCGGCGAGCGTCGCATCTGCGTCGTCGGCAACCGCGTCTGCGGGGATCGTGACACGATAGGCCGCGTCGGCAATGTTGGCGGGAACCTCTTCGGTGCCTACGATTGCTACGACCACCTCGTCCGCCAGATCGCGCGCACCTGCCGCGAGAGCGGCGGCGGCATCTGCGTGCTCGGCAATTACCAATGCTTTCATGATCTTCTCCCCTTTCCTACTGAAGCGCGCTCTTGATGGCCGAGGCGAATGCCTCGATTGCGCCATCATCCGATGCCGATTTCACTTCGAGCTTGCGCTCCTCAGCCTGAGGTGCCTTGATGTCGATAATCTCGACCGTCGTCTCGGGCGCACTGGTCGCTTTTTCGACCTGCATGGGTTTCTTGCCCGCGGCGAGGATGTCCTTCATGCCGGGAATTCGCGGAAGGGCGATGTCGGGCAGAACAGAGATAACGCACGGCAAGGAAAGCTCGACGGTCTCGATGACATCCTCAAGCTTGCGCTTTGCGGACAAACCGGCACTTGCCGGAGCGATCTCGACGGCCGCGGTGGCGACAGGCACGCCCAGCCTATAGGCAAGCTGCACGTCGACCTGCTGCGCATAGTTATCGGCCGACCCATCGCCGCATATGATTAGATCCCAGCCGTCCAAGCCATTTATCGCCGAGGCAAGCATCTTTGCTGTCGCACAGGCGTCCATATCGGCACAGGCGTCGTCGGCGACCATGACAAGCTCGTCGGCGCCGCGGGCCAAAATATTCTTCTTGAGCTTGGAATCATCGATGGCGGTAGGTCCGACCGTGACGACCGTAACTTTGGCATCACCGACGCTTGCCGCGAGCTGCGCGGCAGCCTCGATTGCGTTGATGTCATAGGCAGAGATTGTCTGGTGCGCCTTTGACATGTCGAGTTCGCCCGAAGCCGTAACCTGTATGTCTTGGTCATCTGGCACGACTTTGACTGCAACCACAATGTTCATACCATACGTCCCTTCTCGCTAAACATGCTATATATGCAATGTACGAAATACGACGGTGACATGAACTAGGCAATTTTAAATTTTGTCTAAATTTTGAGGAATAATAAGCGTTTACCAGCTGCAGCGCTTTTGCGCTGACGCTCTTCATAACCACCGCAAGCAAATCTACTGTGCGAAACCCCGTCCTACGTGCCAAATCACCCAACAGATGCGAATTTCGATTTGCATGTCGTTCCCGGTGAAATACAGCCGTGATATCTCAGCGGCAATTTCTAATATATAATGCAATAGAATATGAGGAGGCCATATGCCCACGATTTCGCTCTACATAAAAGACGACGTCCTCGAGCAAGTTGACGATGCGGTCGAAAAACAGGCAGCACTCGATAGGTCTCGTGGCCTGTCCGGAAGGGCCATCACCACGCGCTCGAGCTTCATCGAGAGCCTGATTCGCGAGTCGCTTGCCAATCAGAAGGCACTCACCGTCCCTGACATCGAGTACTACGTTATCTCGCTAGCCAAGGAGTATGGAGCGGAGAAGGTCTCGCTCATCGGTTCGTTTGCCCGGGGCGAGGAAAGACCAGACAGCGACGTCGATATCCTGCTCGAAAAGGGCGAAATCAAGGGCATGCAGGTTCTCGAGTTTCAAGATAGGCTTGAGCAAGAGCTTCATAGAAGAGTCGATGTCGTCACGACAGCAGGCGCTAGCCCCCGCTTTCTCGAGCGCGTAAAGAAAGACGAGGTCGTCTTGTATGAAGCAAGCTGAGCGCGACAACGAGCAACTTGGCATCATCGTAAAGTACTGCGATCGCATCGAGGCTGCCAAACAGCACTTCGGGGACAGCTTCGAGATCTTTTCGTCATGCGAGCCGTATCAAGACAGTTGCTCGCTGTGCCTCATCCAGATTGGCGAGGCAGTCGGACGCCTCTCAGATGAATATCACGAGAACCATCCCCAGATCGACTGGCATGCAATCTATGGCATGCGCTGTCACCTCGTGCATGGATACGATTACTTCGACCCCGAGATTACCTGGGATGCCATCGAGACTCATGTGCCTCCTCTGCGCATCTTTTGCGAAGAGCACTTTCGAGAATAGGACCTTAGCTCCTGGATGCGAGGGCGCTGTCCGAAACCAGGCGCTGCGTCATTGCAGGTGGGGGCCGCATCGTCTAATCGGAGGGACGGGCAAGACGCCCTCGTATATCCACAAGGTCGCGTTCTTCCCTATCCCCTCTTCGGCCTCGTGATGCGGGCGAAGACAAGGCTCGTCACGAAGGCTACGGCGCCAAAGACGGCCATGGTCGTGTAGACGAACAGGCTCACGCCACCGCAGGCGCTCATCACAGCCTGCTGGAAGGCCGAGCCACCGGCGATGTCGGTATTCACGATGGCCAGGTGATGCGGGAAGCGCTTCTGACCATAGCGCTCGCGGGCAAACGCGGTGGCCTGGGGCGCTACGCTACCATAGCCCACCACCATCATCAGACAGCCGACGACGTAGAGCCATCCCAAACCGAAGAAGAAAGCACAGGCGAGAACCGTGCAGGCCGCGAAGGCAATCGTGGCGACAAGAATCATGGAGAACTGCAAACCCTTCTTGTCATAAACGACGCCCATGGAAAGACCTGACAATCCATTCACAATGGGGATAATGCCCACAAGTGTCGCAGCGAAGGTCGCGTCCACGTTCAGCTCCAAGGCTCCCTGCATGGACGTGCCAATGACGACGAGTCCCGCACCAAGAATGATGATCGCCCACAGGTAGTATCCGTAAAACGCAGGGTCACGGAAGATCCTGCGCTGATCCGCCTCGGCGTCCGAAGCGGACTTGGCATCCGTCACAAATTCGGCATCGGATGAGAGCTCCTCCTTGGCCAAGTCTTCCTTTTGCGTGCCGACGCCCAGGAGTTCGCTGATGTTTTCGGGAGCGCGCTTCAAGAAGCAGGCCAGGAATACGAAGACGGCGCAGGCTGTGGCCGCGACGACGCCGAGCGCGACGGGTATGCCCGCCGTCCCGATGATGGCACGCGTAAGCGTTCCCAGAGTAAGAGAGCCAAGACCAAAGCCCATGAACATGACACCGGAGGCGAAGCCGGTCCTATCGGGAAACCACAAAGTTACCGTGGCGATGGTCACGTTGTAGCCCAGGCCCGTGCCACAGCCGATGCATACGCCATAGCAAATGTACAAGGCCCATATGCCATATTGAGCCAGAATCGCCGTTCCCGCAAAACCGCAAACGAGAAGTGTGGCTGCCATCAGTATGGCACCACGCACGCCGAGACACCTGAGCACCCGCACGCCAATGAGGCCGCCCACGCAGAAGGACATCATGCAAATGGTGAATGTCACCTTGACCGCCGCCATCTCCCAGCCGTAGATAGTGGCAAGTGGCGTGGCAAATAACGACCAGGCATAGACAAGACCCAGCACCAGAAACGATGCAGCCGATGCGAATAGATAGACATATCTTTTCCGTTTGAGTACGCGCACGTCCATGATATCCCCCTCCAGTTTCGTACGTGACCTTATAGTAGTTGCTATAATTCTCTTTTAATCGCGCTTTTCTCTATAGCTATTTCAGGTCTAAGCCTTACACAAAGGGGTGAGCATGTACTCACGACACATTGAGTCCTTTATCGAGACGGCAAACGCAGGAAGCTTCAGTAAGGCAGCACGGGCACTCTACATAGCGCCATCTTCGCTCATCCAGCAAATCGACCTTCTCGAGCAGCGACTCGGCATCACCTTGTTCGAGCGCGGGCGTCGAGGTGTCAAGCTCGCCGAGGCAGGGGAATCGCTCTACCGGGACGCTATTGAAATCGTTCGTCACTGTGACGAGGCGGTCGCTCGTGCGCGTCAAATCCAAAACGGCGAGAAATCCATCCGAGTTGCAACCTCCATTCTCATGAAATGTCGCATGCTTCCAGGAATCTGGTCGCACATGATCGAGCGTGCACCGGGCACTCGCATCGACATCATCTCGCTCGAGAGTGCTGGGGTCGAGCCGGGCAACTACCTGCGGGGACTCGGCGTATCATATGACGTGATGGAGGGGCTCTACATGTCCGAGCTGTATCGGGAGCAGTGCCTTTTCCTCGAGCTGACGCGAACGCGGTTGTGCGTCGCGGTGCCGCGTTCGCTCGGCACCGCCATCCCTCACGCACTTGATTCGGATGTGCTCCATGACCTCGACCTAGTCATGATGAAGCCGGGAGTATCGGCCGATTACGATGCGGCACGCTCCTACCTTTGCGGACTCGGAGCCAATCGGATTACCGATGTTCCCTTCTACACGATGGAGCTATTCACGGATTGCGAGCTGAACAATCGTGCCATCGTCACGACCGAAATCTGGGAGGACATACACCCGAACCTCGTTTGCATCCCGTTTGCCGAACCATACGACATGCCTTACGGCCTGGTCTTTCCCAAATGCCCAAACGCACAGGTCATGAAGCTATACGAGGCGGCAAAGCAAACGCGTGCGTGATGGCCTCGCGTTTAAACTGCCTCCAGAGCCTGTTCGAGGTCGGCAATCAGATCCTCTGAATCCTCGATACCGCATGAAAGGCGAATGAGATCAGGGCCTATTCCGGCTGCCTCCAGCTCCTCGTCGGTCATCTGGCGATGCGTTGCGTTTGCCGGGTGCAGCACGCAGGTGCGTGCGTCCGCAACGTGAGTCGCGATTTGCGCGAGCTCGAGCGCGGACATGAAGCGCTCCGCAGCATCGCGTCCGCCCGCAACGCCAAAGCTCACCACGCCGCAAGACCCGTTGGGCAGGTACTTCTGCGCGAGGTCATTGCTTTCGTCGCCGGGCAAATCGGCGTAACGCACCCACGCCACCTTTGGATGCCGGCTCAGGAACTCCGCAGCCACAAGACCATTCTTGGTGTGGCGGGCAACGCGCAGGTGAAGGCTCTCGAGGCCCATGTTCAGCAAGAACGCGTTTTGAGGCGACTGAATTGACCCCAGGTCGCGCATGAGCTGCGCCGTCGCCTTTGTGATGAATGCCCTCTCGTTGCCAAATTGCCTGGTATAGACCACACCATGGTAGCTTTCGTCGGGAGTGGTCAGACCGGGGAACCTCTCGGCATGGGCCTCCCAATCGAACCTGCCCGAATCGACGATGCAACCACCAACTGCGGCACCATGGCCATCCATGTATTTCGTCGTGGAATGAGTGACGATGTCGGCACCCCACTCGATGGGACGGCAATTGACTGGCGTGGGAAACGTGTTGTCGACGATGAGCGGAACCCCATGGTCATGGGCCGCTTTCGCGAAACGCTCGATATCGAGGACCGTAAGTGCGGGATTCGCGACGGTCTCGCCGAACACGGCCTTCGTATTCGGGCGGAAGGCACTCTCGAGCTCCTCATCACTGCATGTCGGGGAGACGAAGGTGAACTCGATGCCCATCCGCTTCATCGTATGCGCGAACAGGTTGTACGTGCCACCGTAGATTGACGTCGAGCAGACCACGTGATCGCCGCAACCGGCGATATTGAAGACCGCATAGAAGTTTGCCGCCTGGCCCGAGGACGTGAGCATCGCCGCTGACCCACCCTCGAGTTCGCAGATCTTCTCGGCCACGTAATCGTTGGTGGGATTCTGGAGACGCGTGTAGAAGTAGCCCTCCTCCTCAAGATCGAAGAGCCTTCCCATGAACTCACTCGAATCATACTTCCACGTCGTGTTCTGGTAGATGGGAATCTGACGCGGTTCGCCGTTTCCGGGATGGTAGCCACCCTGAACGCATGTGGTGCCGATTTCCGAGGTCATGGGCTCTCCTTGTTCAAAACGAAATGAACGACCGGCCTCATGGTATCACCAGCGAGGCCCTGATATCATGGAGCGCCTACGGAAGGATTTGACCATGCCAATCAGAATTCCGGATGCGCTTCCGGCCACCAGCATACTCGAGGGCGAGAACATCTTCGTAATGACGGAGCACCGTGCAATCCACCAGGACATACGTCCGCTTCGCGTTCTCATCTTGAACCTTATGCCAACGAAAATCGAGACGGAGACGCAGCTTCTGCGCAAACTCTCGAACACGCCCCTTCAAGTCGAGGTCGAATTGCTCCAAACGGTGAGCCATCGTGCCGAGCACGTGGCCGCAGAGCATCTCGAGTCCTTCTACGTCAGCCTCGACGACATCCGCCACAGGCGCTACGACGGCATGATCATTACGGGCGCGCCCGTGGAGCTTCTTGACTTCAAGACGGTCGACTACTGGCCCGAGCTCTGCGAGATCTTCGAGTGGGCAAAGACCCACGTCTTTTCGACGCTCTACATCTGCTGGGGCGCCCAGGCGGGCATCTACTATCACTACGGCGTCGAAAAATACGAGCTCGAGGAGAAGATGTCGGGCGTCTTTGCCCATAACATCGTAAAGCCGTCGAGCCCGCTCGTCCGCGGTATCAACGACGTGCTCTATGCACCGCACTCGCGTCACACCGAGGTTCGCCAAGAGGATATCGAGGCGGTCGATGACCTCGAAATCATAGCCATATCAGACGAGGCGGGCGTATTCATCGCGAAGAGCACGAATAGCAGGCACTTCTTCGTTTTTGGACATCCTGAGTACGACACCGATACGCTTGCGAAGGAATACGCGCGTGACCTTGGCAAAGGGCTGAACCCCAAGGTGCCAAGGCATTACTTCCCCGATGATGACCCGTCAAAGACGCCTCGGTCAAACTGGCGCGCCCCGGCGCAGTTGCTTTACACCAATTGGCTGAACTACTACGTCTATCAGGCAACGCCCTACGATATCAACAACTCCAAGCTGTAAGACGAAAGAAGCCCGGGCACGAAACCCGGGCTTCTTTGCATGTGCGAAGCGTACAAACTAGTACGTAAGCACTCCGCTGAACATTAAGATCGTGCTTTTTCTTACGCCTCGGTGTAGTTGCGGACGATGTCACTGGCAACCTTGATGCCAGGGCCCATCGTCGAGGAAAGCGCGATGGACTTGACGTAACGGCCCTTGGTCGCAGCCGGCTTCACGCGCAGGATCTCGTCGTAGAGCGCACCGTAGTTCTCCGCGAGGGCCTTGGGCTCGAAGGAGACCTTGCCGATGTTGACATGGCAGATGCCATAGCGATCGGCGCGATACTCGACCTTGCCGCCCTTGAGCTCGCTAACGGCCTTGGCGACATCGGGAGTGACGGTGCCGAGCTTGGGATTGGGCATCATGCCGCGAGGACCGAGGACCTTACCCAGACGACCGACCTTGCTCATCATGTCGGGAGTCGCGACGGCGGCGTCGAAGTTGATGTTGCCCGCCTGCACGTCGGCGACCAGATCATCGGAACCGACGACGTCGGCGCCAGCCTCGAGGGCCTCCTTGGCCTTATCGCCCTCGGCGAAGACGGCGACGCGGACTTCCTTGCCGGTGCCGTTGGGCAGCGAGATGGAGCCGCGGACCTGCTGGTCGGCCTGACGAGTGTCGATATTGAGACGGAACGCGACCTCGATGCTCTCGTCGAACTTCGCACTCGCGAGCTCCTTGGCAAGCGCGCACGCCTCGAGCGGCGTATACAGCTTGTCCTCGTCGACCTTGGCCAGTGCGGCCTCGTACTTCTTTCCGTGCTTTGCCATTTTCTTTCCTCCTCGTGGTCAACGGACCTGGCCGGCCCTCCCACATCTAGCGGCGTATCCTTTACGCCGCGTATCTACTCTTCGACCAGGACGCCCATGGAGCGAGCGGTACCCGCCACGATCTTCTTTGCTGCCTCGATATCGTTGGCATTGAGGTCGGGGAGCTTGGTCTCGGCGATCTCGGTGAGCTGGGCCTGCGTGAGCGTGCCGACCTTGTCGCGCTGCGGGACGCCGCTGCCCTTCTGGATGCCGAGTGCCTGGCGGATGAGAACCGCTGCCGGCGGAGTCTTACAGATGAAGTCGAAGGACTTATCCTCGTAGACCGTAATCTCGACCGGGATGATGGTGTTGCCCTTGTCTGCGGTCTCGGCGTTGAATGCCGTGCAGAACTGCATGATGTTGACGCCCTGGGCGCCGAGTGCCGGGCCTACCGGGGGAGCCGGATTTGCCTGGCCAGCAGGAATCTGAAGCTTGATGAAGCCCGATACTTCCTTGTCCTTTGCCATGATGTGAATCCTTACTACGTACCTGCCCTAATGGGCTTTTACTCTATCTATCGAAAGCGCAGTACCGTGAGAAGCCCTCTTCCACATCGAGGCACGGCGCGCGCGTTTCTGCCAAGTTTAGATCTTCGCCACCTGATCGAAGCTCAGCTCGACCGGCGTCTCGCGTCCGAAGATCGAGACGAGCACCTTGACCTTGCCGGCCTCGGCATTGACCTCCGAGACGGTGCCATCGAAATCTGCGAGCGGACCGCTCACGACCTTGATTGACTGGCCCTCTTCCAAATCGGTGGAGGTCTTCTTGGGAGCCTCGGGGCTCACGCGCTTGGTGATCTTGTTAAACTCGTCGCGCGTCAGCGGAACGGGTTGACCCTCGCTGCCGACAAACCCGGTGACGCCCGGCGTATTGCGTACGGCAACCTGGGTGCGAGCATCGAGGTTCATCTTGACCAGAACGTAGCCGGGAAAGACCTTGCGCTCGGTGGTGACGCGACGGCCGCCTTCCTTGAGCTCGGTGACCTCCTCGGTGGGAATGAGAATCTCGAAGATGTTGTTCTCGAGACTCTGCGTCTCGATGAGATGCTCGATGTTAGTCTTGACCTTGTTCTCGTAACCCGAATAGGTGTGGATGACATACCATCTTCTAGCCATTGGCGTTCACTCCCAGAGTTGCGATGGCATCAAGCGGAATGATGATGATGTTGTCGATGATGGCGATGCCGACGCCGAAGAACACGAGGGCGCCGACGACGATGAGGCTCGCATTGACGAGCTCGGGACGCGTGGGCCATACCACGCGTTGCATCTCACCCTTGACCTCTTTGCAATAGTTGACGAAACGACGCCAGAGGCTGGGCTTCTTGTTGGGATCGCTCTTGGCAACGGCCTTGGTGGCCTTGGCTTTCTCGGGACTCTTGTCCTTGGAACGAGAGAGCACAGCCGCCTTCTTCTGCGTTTGCGATTGCTCGCTTGCCTGCGCAAGATCACGCGCCGACTGAGCCTTTTGCTCCTCGGTGCGTGTGTCGCGCTTGCGCTTCTTGTGTTTCTTCGTAGCCATCTTGATCCGTTCGTATAAGGTTGTTCATACCTTAAAAGAGGCCAACTGAAAAGTTGGCCGGAATAGTCTGGCAGGCCAGGAGGGACTCGAACCCCCAACATTCGGTTTTGGAGACCGACGCTCTACCAATTGGAGCTACTGGCCTGTTCATCTGGTCTAGCCATTGTAGACCACTCCTGAACACTTAGCGAGTACAACTAGCGAGTCTCGCGGTGCAGCGTGTGATGACCGCACCAGCGGCAGTACTTCTTCAGCTCGATGCGCTCAGGGTTGTTCTGCTTGTTCTTCTTGGTCGTGTAATTGCGGCGCTTGCAATCAGTACAGGCCAAGGTGACCAACGTGCGCATTACATCCTCCTCAATCGCAGAACACGGCCCGACGGTCGTAAAACCGCCGGGCCCGTCTGCTCATAACCTAATGGTGCGTGTTACTCGATGATCTCGGTAACGCGACCGGAGCCGACCGTGCGACCACCCTCGCGGATGGCGAACTTCAGGCCGTCTTCCATGGCGATCGGGTGAATGAGCTCGCCCGTGATCTCAACGTTGTCGCCCGGCATGACCATCTCGACACCGTCCGGCAGGATAACCGTGCCCGTGATGTCGGTGGTGCGGAAGTAGAACTGCGGACGATAGTTGGTGAAGAACGGCGTGTGACGGCCACCCTCCTCCTTGGTCAGGACGTAGACCTGGCCCTTGAACTTGGTGTGCGGGGTAACGGAACCCGGCTTGCAGACGACCTGGCCACGCTCGATCTCCTCGCGCTTGACACCGCGGAGCAGCAGACCGACGTTGTCGCCAGCCTCGGCCTCGTCGAGCAGCTTGCGGAACATCTCGACGCCGGTGACGACCGTCTTCTGCGTCGGACGGATACCGACGATCTCAACCTCGTCATTGACATGGCAGACGCCACGCTCGACGCGGCCCGTGGCGACGGTGCCACGACCGGTGATGGTGAAGACATCCTCGATGGCCATGAGGAACGGCTTGTCGGTCTCGCGGGCGGGAGTCGGGATGTACTCGTCGACAGCGTCCATGAGCTCCCAGATGGCATCCTGATAGCCCTTGTCGCCCTCGAGGGCCTTGAGGGCGGAGCCGCGGATGATGGGGATATCATCGCCGGGGAAGTCGTACTCGGTGAGCAGGTCGCGGGTCTCCATCTCGACGAGGTCGATGAGCTCCTCGTCATCAACCATGTCGCACTTGTTGAGGAAGACGACGATGTAGGGAACGCCGACCTGGCGGGCGAGCAGGATGTGCTCGCGGGTCTGGGCCATCGGGCCGTCGGTGGCGGCGATAACGAGGATGGCGCCGTCCATCTGAGCAGCACCCGTGATCATGTTCTTGACGTAGTCAGCATGGCCCGGGCAGTCGACGTGAGCGTAGTGACGCTTGTCGGTCTCGTACTCGATGTGGGCAATGGAAATCGTGATGCCGCGCTCGCGCTCTTCAGGAGCCTTGTCGATATCCTCGAATGCGGTGAAGTCGGCGGTGGCGGTGCCATGCGAACCGTCATTGTCGGAAAGCGTCTTGGAGATAGCCGCGGTAAGCGTGGTCTTGCCATGGTCGACGTGACCAATGGTGCCGATGTTTACATGCGGCTTGGAGCGGTCAAACTTTTCCTTTTCAGCCATCATATCCTCCTGTTTGCTGATTGCATGCGCGTCCCCGCTTTGGGATACGCGTCATTACCAAACTACTATTTTATACGTGCTGAGCCTCGTTCTGAGGCGAAAAAACTGGTAGCGGCGATTGGATTCGAACCAATGGCAACACGGGTATGAACCGTGCGCTCTGACCAACTGAGCTACGCCGCCATTTGATCGTTCAAACTCTGATGAGTGTGAAGTAAATGGAGCCTGTGATCGGATTTGAACCGATGGCCTCTTCCTTACCAAGGAAGTGCTCTACCCCTGAGCTACACAGGCAAAGGTGGTGGGCGCGCATGGATTCGAACCATGGTAGGCAAAGCCAACGGGTTTACAGCCCGTCCCGATTAACCGCTCCGGCACACGCCCATCTTTGTGACTCACTAATCTGTATACGCTTTTCAAGCTGCGCGCGATGCAGTCTAGCCGCATAGCGCACGAGATGATACCGCGCACATCAGATGTTGTCAACGAAAAAGCCGCTATACCACGCATCCGGGTGTAGCTATACCTCTCGCTGCACGAATGCGGCTGGTGCCAGCGGCAGGAATCGAACCCGCAACCCTCGGTTTACAAAACCGCTGCGCTACCGTTGCGCCACGCTGGCAAAACCGCGTCCGGCAGTGTATCACACTTGATGCGCGGATGAGGAGTCGCCCAGGACGGGGGCGACTCCTCATCCGCGCTCACCGCGCACCATGGCCTCGAGCTTGGCGCGCGTCTCGGCATCAATCCTGTCAGCGACAGTGCGCTTTTCGCTCGCGGCCTGACGGGCGAGCCCGCGTCGCTCCTCCTCGACATCCGCGCTGTCCGCGGTGAATGCGAGCGACGAGAGGGACGCGACCCCTCCCCCGAAAACGGTCGCCTGAATGGTGAAGTCCGACGAAACGACCACAACTTCGAAACCGCTTTCGCGTGCGTCGTGCGCGAGTCGTTCGATAACGCTATCGGCACTCACCCCCGCAGGGGAGAAAACCACGTCGATACCCGCCTTGCGCACGGGAGTTCCCGTCGAATCGGGATTGCCGGCGGCATCGAAAACGACCGTGCAGCGTTCGTAATGTTCCTGGGCAAGCTGGGCGGCATCGTTGATGAGCGCTTCGCGGGCCTTGTTCCAACCCTCCCCGCTTTCGTAGTCTATGCCGAGATACGCGTAGCGATCGTTGTTCCGAATGACGTTGTATCCGTCGACGATCAGGACCTGGCGGCGTTGCATTGCCTCATCCATTCGTAGGCGAGCGCGGTAGTCGCCTGCGCGACGTTGAGCGACTCGACATGCCCCGCCTGCGGAAGGCAGACGAGCATGTCGCAAGTCTCGCGTGTGAGGCGGGCAAGCCCCGCGTCCTCCGATCCCATGACGAGCACGATGCGACCCGAAAGCGGGGCATCCCACAGGAGCGTCCTGGCGTGCTCGCTCGCTCCGATAATCCAGAACCCCTCGTCCTTGAGACGCTCGAGGCTCTTGACCAGATTCGCCTCCTGCGCGATGGGCATGTGCGCAACCGCTCCCGCGGAAGTCTTGTACGTCGCCGTGGTTACACGCGCGCAGCGGCGGTTGGGGATGAGCACGCCCGTCGCACCGACCACGTCGGCCGTGCGCACGATGGCTCCGAAGTTGCCGGCGTCCGTTATATGGTCGCAGGCGATGATGAGTGCATCTTCGGCGTCGGCCGCCTGGTCGATGAGCTGGCGCAACCCCACGTACTCGTACGGTTCGACTTGGGCGACAATGCCTTGGTGGGCCCCATGGGACGACCGGGCGTCAAGCTCCTTGGCCGTGGCGCGCTCGACGCGGATACCATCTGCCTGCGCACGGGCAAGCAGCTTGGAGATGCGTTTGTCGCGAAGGGCGGAATCGCTCGCATAGACGAGCTGGACGGGAACGCCTGCGTCAAGTGCTTCCGCGAGAGCGTGTCGCCCCTCGAGGTGCTCACTCTCCATAGCTGACCCGCGCTCCGTTGGGGGTGTCCTCAATGGTGAACCCAAGCGCCGCGAGGCCGTCTCGAACGGCATCGGCAAGCGCCCAGTTCTTCTCGGCCCGAGCCTGCGCGCGGGCCTCGAGCAGGGCGTCGGCCGCCGCGTGCGGATCATCGCCCGCGTAGTTGCAGGTCCGTGCGGCGAGGTCGCACACTTCCACCGGCCATTCATCCGCATCACCGGATGCCGGCATCGCTATGCCGAGCACGCCCATGAGCTCCTCGATGGCATCCGCGCTCAGCAGCGCAGCCTCGCGGTCGGCGGCGTTCATGCGGTCATGCGATTCGAGAAAGCGGTTGCATTCGTTGGCAAACGAGAAGATTGCGGCCAATCCCCCCGCCGTGTTGAAATCATCGTCCATGGCCTCGACAAAACCGGTGCGCATCGCCTCGCGCGCCTGGTCAAGCTCGGAGGGATTGCCCTCGGCGTCCTCGGCGGCGTGTTCCGCGGCCCAGCGCAAGTTGCGCACGGTCGTGCACAGGTGACCATACGACGTGTCGGCCTCGGCGAGACGCGCATCGGAGAAATCGAGCGGCGAGCGATAGTGCGTCTGCAGCATGAGCAGGCGCAAGGCGCTGGGATTGCAAGTTTCGAGAACGTCCTTGAGCAGCAGGAAGTTGCCCAGGCTCTTTGACATCTTCTCGGAGTTGATGCGCAGCATGCCCGAATGCATCCAGTAACGGACGAAGTCCTCGTCATATGCGGCCTCGGTCTGCGCCTTCTCGTTTTCGTGATGAGGAAAGACGAGATCGGAGCCACCGCCATGAACGTCAAGCGGCACGCCGAGGTACTTCTGCGACATGGCCGAGCATTCGAGATGCCAGCCCGGGCGCCCCTCGCCCCACGGCGATGACCAATGCGGCTCGCCTGGCTTGGCGGCCTTCCAGAGCGCGAAGTCGAGCGGGTCGCGTTTGCGCTCGTCCACGTCAACGCGGGCACCGCTCTGCAAGTCGTCGACATTGCGACCGGAAAGCTCGCCGTACTTGGGGAAGGAACGCACCGAGAAGTACACGTCGCCATCGACCTCGTAGGCATGGCCACGATCGATGAGGCGTTGCACAAGCTCGATCATCTCGGGAATCTCCTGCGTGGCACGTGGGCGCACGTCCGGATCGTCGATGCCGAAGGTGTGCATGTTGTCGATGAAGGCCTTGGTATAGAACGCCGCGATCTCCTCGGGCGTCTTACCCTCCTCCTGCGCGCGCTTGATGATCTTGTCATCGACATCGGTGATGTTCTGGACGAAGGCGACCTCGTAGCCGCGATACTTCAGGTACTTGCGCACCATGTCGAAGATGAGGAAGGTGCGCGCGTTGCCGATGTGAATGTAGTTGTAGACCGTGGGACCACATGCGTACATCGCCACCTTGCCCGGCTCGTGCGTCACGAGCTCCTCTTTGCGGCGGGTCGCGGTGTTGTAGATTTGCATGGTCACTCCTCGGTGCAGTCTTGCGTACGTCCGAATATATTAACAGTAATGGCGCCTGGCGCATTCCGAAAGGCGGCGTTCGTACCGAAACTGCGAAACGGCAAAACTACTGCGGAACTCGCGTGCAAAAACCGCACGCTCAGACAGTCCTCGCAAGACCGTTTTGTCGTTTCTTGCTTCACTCACGAGCCTTTCGGAATGCACCAGGCTTTACAGGTTATAAAAGCATCTGTTGCGCAACGAGAAAGAACACCCCAATTAACTTTCTGCTATTGGTGTGAGAGCAGGCAGATGGCCTGGGCGGACGCTCCCTCTCCCCTACCTTCATAGCCCAAGTGCTCGGTCGTCGTGGCCTTGACGCCCACGTTGTCGACGGGAATGCGCAGGGCGGCTGCGATGTTTGCGCGCATCTGCTCGCGATACGGGGACATCTTGGGTTCCTGGAGCATGACGACTGAATCGATGTCCTCGATCGAATAGCCCTGCTCCCGCGCGAGCGCGCCCACGTGCTCGAGCAACTTGACGGAGTCCGCATCCTTATACGCAGGATCGGTATCGGGAAAGAGCTTGCCGATATCACCGGCGCGCATCGCCCCGACGATCGCATCCATGATGGCGTGCACGAGCACATCTGCATCCGAATGCCCGTCAAGCCCCTTGTCATGCGGAATCTCGACGCCGCCGAGAACGAGCCTGCGCCCTTCGGCAAACGCATGCACGTCATAACCCAATCCGATTCGATTCATACGACGCCCTTTCCGACAAGAGTCACAAGATTGCGTGCCAATCATACACGGCAGCGTGCCTCATTCCTCACGCTGGGCGACGCGAGCGGACAAGGCGGCAACGACGGGACCGACATCTTCCGGAACCGTGAGCTTGATGTTGTCACGCGGACCGTTGAACATGGCAACACGACCACCGATGCGCTCGACAAGCGACGAATCGTCCGTGCCCACGAAGCCATCGTACATGGCCGACCGATAGGCACGCCTGAAAATGTCGGTGCGGAAGAGCTGCGGCGTCTGCGCAACCCAAAACGCGCTGCGATCCGGCGTGGCGGCGATCATGCGGTCGCTCACGATCTTGAGCGTGTCGACGGACGGGTGCCCCACCACGATGCCGTCGATGTCGAGGTTACCCTTGAGATGGTTGATGGCGTGGGAGATGATTTCGGGCGTGATGAGCGGGCGGGCGCCATCGTGCACGGCAACGATCTCGTATTCCTTCGCAAGCGCCTCGAAGCCGTTCAGGGCCGATTCCTGGCGAACCTCGCCGGAGGCCGCAAAATCGATGGGCGTGACAAACGGATACGGGTCGATCGCCTTGCGGCAATACTCCGCCTGGCGCTCCTCGGGGCACACGATGACTATGACGCCCACGTCGGGCACGGCGTCGAACGCCTCGGCAGACCACGTGAGAACCGGCTTGCCGAGCACCTCGAAAAGCTGCTTGCCACCGGGATTGCGAAAGCGCTCGCCTTCGCCACCGGCGACGATGATGGCAGCCGTCGAGGGGTTCTTGGAAACGTGACCGGCAAGCAGGCTGCTCGCGTTCTCGAGCGTGTTGATCTGATGGACGAACCGATCGACCTCTGCCGGGGTGAGGGCCGCGGGGATGGAAATGGGGTCGATGTCCACCTCGACCAGACCTTTCGTATCGTCTGCCACGACTCCTCCTTGTCGTCTTCGCGGTTACGCGTCCGGCGATTCGGCGTTCTCAAGCGCTATGAGCCGGTTGATTTCGTGATCGATGGACTCGCGCGCGTTCTGCAGCGCCAGTATCATGCTGTCGAGCTGGGAGAACGACTTGAGGGGCCTGCCCAGCGTCTTGCTTTCGCCGCCAAAGTAGAGATCGATGACGTTGCGTCGCTGAGAGACGGTGATGGCAACGGTGTCGGTCTGCGCGCACATGCGCATGGCGGTGCGATGCCGCATGCCCGTCTCCTTGGTCTCGTACTCCATGGTAGGCGAAAGGTGAACATTGGCCCGGACGATGCGCCGCGCGTGCGCATCGAGCAAGATGGCGCCGTCCATCTTCGAGAGCTCGAAGAGACGGTTGGGGGTGAAGGCCACGTCGATCTCGAAGCCGCCATCGCTGAGCGCGAGCACGGATTCGAGATCACCGATGCAAATGAGAGCGCCGTTATCGGCCGAGAGAATCATGTCGAGTGCGATGCGCAAGTCGGTGCCGGGGGCGACCATCTCCATGACGTCGTCCATACCCTGAATGACACCCATGAAGCATCCTCCCCTCATCGCAACCGTAGGTCCATCATAACATGGGATAAAGAAAGCAGGTGCCCGCGACATGAATGTGCCAAGGGGTCAGACCCCCTGGCACATTTGCAGAAACCTGTTGAAAACGAGACAACTTGGTCTGGCCAAACTGCCCCGTTTCGCGTTAGTCGGAAGCTTCCGCGCTGCCCTGCGCCGGAGGAAGCGAACTTCCCGGGCCGGCGCTTTCGAGCGCAAGCGTCTTGCGCGCCTTGAGCTTGGGAATCTCACCCTCGCCCGGCGCGAACACGAGCTCGTCGCCCACGTAGTCGACGAGGATGATGGAACCCTCGCCCCACTTGCCCTCGAGCACCTCCTCGGAGAGCGGATCCTCGATGAGACGTTGAATCGCGCGACGCAGCGGCCTGGCGCCAAAGGCGGTGTCCGTACCCTTTTCGGCAACGTGCCTCTTGGCCGCTTCCGTGAGCTCGATGCTCATGCCCTGGACGATGAGGCGCTGGCGCAGGTCGTCGATCATGAGGTCGATAATCTGGGCGATGTCCTCGCTCGTGAGGGACTGGAAGACGATCGTCTCGTCGATGCGGTTCAGGAACTCGGGGCGGAACAGCTTCTTGAGCTCGGCCATGACCGAATCGTGAATCTCCTTGTCGGTGAGACTGCCCGTGTTCGTCGTCGAGAAGCCGAGCGGGTTCTCACGCGTGATCTCGCGGGCACCGACGTTGCTCGTCATGATGATGATCGTGTTGCGGAAATCGACCTTGCGACCCTGGCCGTCGGTAAGATGGCCCTCCTCGAGAATCTGCAGCAGGACGTTGAATACGTCTGGATGCGCCTTCTCGATCTCGTCGAAGAGCACGACGGAATACGGCTTCTGGCGTACGGCCTTGGTAAGCTGACCGCCCTCGTCATAGCCCACGTAGCCCGGCGGAGAGCCGATGAGGCGACTGACCGTGTGCTTTTCCATGTACTCGGACATGTCGAAGTTGATGAGGGCGTCCTCGGTGCCGAAGAGGAACTCGGCAAGCGCCTTGGAAAGCTCGGTCTTGCCCACACCGGAGGGGCCGAGGAAGATGAACGATCCCATGGGACGCCTGGGGTCCTTGAGCCCGGCGCGGCTACGACGGATGGACTTCGAGAGCGCGGTTACCGCCTCGTTCTGCCCGATGACACGCTCGTGCAGGGCATCTTCCATACGCAGCAGGCGCGCGGTCTCGGCCTCTGTCAGGCTCGAGACGGGAACGCCGGTCGCGAGCGACACGACGTCGGCAATCTGGTCGGTGTCGACGGTGGCGACGTTGAGCGCCGCCTCCTCGCGCCACTTCTCCTCGAGCTCCGCTCGCTCGCGGATGAGCTCCTTCTCCTTATCGCGCAGGTGGGCGGCAGCCTCGAAGTTCTGGTGCCTGACCTCTTCCTCCTTTTGCGCACGCAGCTTCTTGAGCTTGTCGGAGACCTTGGCGACGTCCTCGGGGACCGACATGTTGCTGATGCGCATGCGCGCACCCGCCTCGTCGATGAGGTCAATCGCCTTATCCGGCAGGAAGCGATCCTGCACGTAGCGGTTGGAGAGCTCGACGGCCGCCTCGATAGCCGCATCGGTGAAGTGCACGCGGTGATGCGCCTCGTAATGGTCCTTGAGGCCATTGAGGATCTCGATGGACTGCTCGATGGTGGGCTCCTCGACCATGACCGTCTGGAAACGACGGGAAAGCGCGGAGTCCTTCTCGACGTGCTTGCGGTACTCGTCCGTGGTCGTCGCGCCGATCACCTGGATTTCGCCACGTGACAGCGGCGGCTTGAGGATGGCGGCGGCGTCGATGGAGCCTTCGGCGCTACCGGCGCCGATGAGGGTGTGCATCTCGTCGATGAACAGGATGATGTTGCCGTCGTCCTTTACCTCCTTGACGACGCTCTTGAGACGGTCCTCGAACTCGCCGCGATACTTCGAGCCGGCGACGAGTGCGGAGACGTCGAGCGTCACGAGGCGCTTGTTACGCAACACGTCGGGCACCTGACCATCTGCGATGAGCTGGGCAAGCCCCTCGGCGACGGCGGTCTTGCCCACGCCGGGCTCGCCGATAAGCAGGGGGTTGTTCTTCGTGCGGCGCGAGAGAATCTGCTCGACGCGGTCGATTTCGCGTTCGCGCCCGATGACCGGGTCGAGCGCGTCTTGGGACGCGAGCTTGGTGAGATCGGTGCCGAACTCCTCGAGCGCGGAGCCCTGGCTGGGGCGCCCGCCCGGCTGCTGCGCGCCCATCGGGGCATAGGGCACGGGCGTGGGGGCGCTGTTGATGAGCTCGGAGACCGCCTCGCGCACCTGGCTGCCCTCGACGCCGATGTTCGCGAGGACCTGCATGGCGACCCCGTTGCCCTCGCGGATGATGCCGAGCAGCAGGTGCTCGGTCGAGATGTAGTTCTGGCCAAGTTGCAGCGTCTCGCGCAGGGCACCCTCGAGCACGCGCTTGGCGCGCGGGGTAAACGGGATGTGCCCCGCGGCGGCAGGGGCGTCTTGGTCGGTGATTTCCTTGATCTGACTGATGACCTCGTCGTAGGTGACGTTGAGCTGATGCAGAGCGCGCGCGGCGATGCCCTCGCCTTCGCGAATCAGGCCCAGGAGCAGGTGCTCGGTGCCCACGTAGGGCTGTTCCAGCTCGCGCGCCTCCTCTTGTGCGAGAACAAGGACGCGGCGAGCCTTGTCGGTAAACTTTTCAAACATACGCGGATGCCTCCTCGAAAGAGAGCGATGGTCTTCCCAGTATAGACATGCGGTCAAGAAACGCGATGACGAGACGATGACGGCTACCCAACGCCCCAGCGACGCATACTTGGAACGACGAGGGGAGATTATGCGATGCGACTTTGCAGATACGCGATGATGTCGGCGGATTCGAGCATGGGCTCGCCATCGACGACCAGGCAAGGCGACTGCGTCGTGCCGTTCATGTCGAGCAGCTCCTGGCGATGCTGCGGATTGGTGGAGTCAACCGTCTCGATCTGGATGCCGTTGGCAGCCATGAAGTCGAGGACGCGATGGCAAAACGGACAGCCGGGCTTGACGTACAGGACCATGTTGTCGAACTTCATGAAATGCTCCTTCGCCATTGAAATGAGACAAAATCGTCGGGGCGCTCTTGTCTCATGCCTCGTCGCGCATGTGCGGGAACAGCAGCACATCGCGGATGGTAGGCGCATCGGTGAGCAGCATGGTGAGCCTATCGATGCCGATGCCGATGCCTCCAGCCGGAGGCATGCCGTACTCGAGCGCGCGAATGTAATCCGCGTCGAAGCCCATGGCCTCGTCATCGCCCATGTCCTTTGCCTTGACCTGCTCCATGAAGCGCTCGGCCTGGTCGACCGGATCGTTGAGCTCGGTAAAGGCATTGGCGTACTCGTGACCCAAGATGAATAGCTCGAAGCGCTGCGTGAGATCCGGATTGTCCGGATGCTTCTTCGCGAGCGGAGAGATCTCGAGCGGATGATCGATGACGAATGTGGGCTGGATAATCTTCTCCTCGGCAACGGCCTCGAAGATCTCTGCGATGAGCTTGCCCTTGCCCCAAGCGACCTCGGCATGACCGCCGTTCTTCTCCAGAATGGCCACGAGTTCTTCGCGCGTGCGCTCGAAGGAAACGCCCTCGCCCGCATACTCGCTGGCCAACTCCATCATGGTCGCACGGCGCCAATCACCAGACAAATCGATGGGCGTGCCCTGGTACTCGATGTGCAACGTGCCGCAGGCAGCCTCGGCCGCGGCCTTGAAGCAGCCTTCGGCCAAGTCCATCATGGACTCGAGATCGCCAAAGGCCTCGTAGGCTTCCATCGTGGTGAACTCGGGATTGTGATAGGGATCCATGCCCTCGTTGCGGAAGATGCGCCCCAGCTCGAACACCTTGGGAAAACCGCCCACCAGCAAGCGCTTCAGGGGAAGCTCCGTAGCGATGCGCAGATAGTAATCACGATCGAGCGCATTGAAATGGGTGATGAAGGGCTTTGCGTTCGCGCCGCCGATAATCGGGTTCAAAAACGGTGTTTCGACCTCATAGTATCCTTCGTCTTCCATGAAGCGGCGAATGGCGGAGATGATGCGCGAGCGTTTCTTGAACGTCTCGCGAACCTCGGGGTTCACGACCAGATCGACATAGCGCTGGCGATAGCGCGTCTCCTTGTCCTGCAAGCCGTGAAACTTCTCGGGAAGCGGGCGCAGGCTCTTGGACATGAGCTCGAACGATGAGACGGCCACGGAAAGCTGACCGCGACGCGTGCGCATCATGGTGCCGTGCACGGCAATCCAATCGCCCACATCCAGGTCCTTCAGCTCCTCGAAGGCGTCTTCGCCCAAGACGTTGATGCGGCAAAAGAGCTGGATGGTGCCCGTATGGTCCATGAGCTCGAGAAAGGCGACCTTGCCCTGCGCGCGCTTGGCCATGACGCGGCCGGCGATGGCGACTTCGTCTTCGGTGTCCTGCCCGTCTTCGAGATGGGCGTACTGCTCGTCAAGCTGCTCGACCGTGTGCGAGCTTGCAAAGGCATGGCCATACGGATCGCGCCCGGCGTCGATGAGCGCCTGGCGCTTGTTGCGACGAACCTCTACGGGATCGTCGACGATCTCCTCTTGTGCGTCGGACATGATTAGTGGCCGACCTTCGTGAGCGTGAACTTCATCTTGCGGCCAGTCGGGCCCTCGTACTCGATGACATCGCCCTTCTTATGACCGAGCACGGCAGCGCCTACGGGGGATTCGTTGGAGATCTTGCCCTGCGCGCTGTCGGCCTCGGCGCCACCGACGATGGTGAAGACGCGCTCGCGGCCATCGTCGTCGGTCAGCGTGACCGTCGAGCCGATGACGACACGATTGCCCTTCTTGGGGGTATCGACGACCTGGGCATTCGCGAGAACGTCATTGATCTCGGCGATGCGCTGTTCGAGGATGGCCTGCTCGTTCTTGGCATCGTCATACTCGGAATTCTCGGAGATGTCACCGAACTCGCGCGCGATGCGGATGCGCTCGCCAACCTCGTCGCGCTTGTCAGTCTCGAGATAGCGCAGCTCCTCTTCGAGCTTTGCCTTGCCATCTGCGGTCAGAACCACATCGTTTGCGTTGTTCGCCATAATGCCTTGCTCCCTTTATCTCTGCATGCCCGGGTCACTAAGCCGCGCATGCGTCTTCTTATCAGTCTCGCGCTACTCGGCCTTCTTGGCGGGGGCTTCGTCTGTCTCTACGACGACGAGTATGACTTCTTCTTTCCCTACGACGACGTCGCCATCCACTACCTTGTCCTCGAGGGCCTCATCGCGCTTTTCCTCGGCCTCTGCCGCAGGCTCGCTCTCGGACTCGACCGTCTTCTCGGACTCATCATCCTTCTTTTTGCCGTCCATGCCGTCACGCAGGCTCTTGAACGTCCTGCCGATGGCATTACCCAACTTGGGAAGGTTCTTGGGACCGAAGATCAGCAAAACCACAATCAGAATGATGATTAGCTCAGGAACGCCAATGCCTCCCAGAAAGGGAATCCTCATCATATCCTCCAAAGCCTTGTATGCGTGCACCGCCCGTGCGGCGAGTGCAAGACTATCACGTATCGCACCATAATAAAACAAAGGGGCTTCCGACAAATGCAGAAACCCCTTGCTGGTAATCTGGTCGGGATGACTGGATTTGAACCAGCGACCTCTCACTCCCGAAGCGAGCGCTCTACCAAGCTGAGCCACATCCCGAATGCGCGGTGATAGATTCTAGCAGATTATGAAGAAGCTGCAGCAGTTTTTTGCATGGAGCGTAAATAGTCGCTCTCGCGACATCGAGACTTGGGGCTCATGACTGCTCATCGAAAAGGGAAAGCGCCTCCCCAGCAGTTAGCTTGGGGACAAACGAACTGCGAAACGCCTTCTTATCATAGCTAATTATCGCATCGACTTGCAGAGCCTCCGCTGTGCCGCGAATCAGACCGTCCTCGTAGTCGGGTTCGTTCGAATCGAGCGCCTCGAAAACCAGTGGCCCCGTCAGGTCAACTAGATCGAACGCCTCGGCAATGTCACGGATTGACGCGCGCGCATCCTCTTCGCTCATGTAGTGAGAATGGAGCGCATAATAAATCTCGTTAAGCGAGGAAGAGAGAGCGTAGCACGAAGCGTCGCTTTGGAATGCCTCTTGGAGCAATTGCGACACATCATCACGAAAAGGTGATGCGGGATACACCCAATACAGAAGCGCGTTGGCGTCAAAGAGCAGTGATTTCACGAGCCGCCCGCTCCTTTCCCGCACGCAAAAGGTCATCTGCCGTCTTGCCCTTTGGCCATTCGGCATGTGCCTTACGGGAGGCGATACGCCGCTCGGCCTCCTGAAGCCGCGTCAGGCGATCGATCGAATCATCGTAGACGGCGGTGATGACAACGACGCCCTTCCTGGGCGAATCAACACGCAGGGGCACGTCTGGCTCGATACATGCTTCTTGGCGCAAGGCTTTGGGAAGCAGCACGGCCATGCTGTTACCGACCTTTGTAAGCGTAGTCGCTGTCATAATGCCTCCAATCGAAGAAATATTATAACATGTTATAACTCGATGGATAACTATTGACACGTCGCGACACGAAAGATGGAGTCATTTGCAATCAGCATATTGGCCTGCCAGCATAACGACCTTTTATTGATCTACATATCCTTCACGGTGCCAAATGCCCGCAAAAACACTATTTGAGTCTGTCGAATCTCCTGATCCCATACGAGATGCCAAGGCGCTACTGAACTCTATCATTCTTTCCCATTCATTCGTGGAGGATTGCACTCCCTCTCGATAATAGAGATACGCCCCATCGCGCCAAAGCTGATCTTCCGGATGCGAACCATCAGAAGACGCTTGGAGCTGACCGTCGTGCATAACCACGTATCCGTCTTCTTCCCTATTTGTCAAAGTGCCCGTTTGCTTATGCCCGTCTGGATAAGCAAGCTCCCAGGAGTCAAGCGAGTCAGCAATAGTTAATGTCTTTTCGCCATCATCCGTAGACTGAAACCATTTTCCTGACATAGATTCAGGAGCTCCACACGAGCAAAGTGGCAACACAGCCATCCCCAAAACACAAAGTATTGCAATAGTCACTATTCTTTTCGCGTATCGTTTCAATTCCATAATTTCCTACTTTCGTGAGCGTATTCAGCAGTCACAGCAAAGGGCTGGGGGAGACTTTTGTCTAACGATATAGGCGAGCAAGTCGACTATCTGACTTCAAAGATGCTATAGCCCGGATTACTTTCGTTAATTCGATTGAGAATCATATACTTCCCGCTGGTGAGCTCTGACGTGTCGATAAGGAAATAACCTTCTTTGGTGCGTTCCTGCCGCAATGTGGCTGCGCCAAATTCCGAAGGATCAGATGAAAACGCACGCGTCTCTCTGTATGCCAAGCTGTATGGCTTATCGACATTTACGGTTTTCTCGATAAAGTCAACGCCTCCGTATCCTCCAATGGTAAAGGAGGCTGGCGCGTCAGACGTAAATGTATAGAGACCCTCATCTGCATGGACGCCCAACGCGCGAAGAGCTTCGACAACCTTTTCGTCGCTTTCTCCAACTTCTTGTCCGTTTACTTCACTGTAATCATGTATGCGTGTGTCGCGCGTGGTGCTTTCCACATAGCCCGTACCGACTATTGGGTAGGCATACATTTTCCCCTTTTGCCACTCATCTCTTGTGATTAGCTTGTCACCAGCAGACAAATCAAGAACAGGCGTTACTGTGCTCTTGCTATCTTCATCCTTATAAAGAACGCAGGCGGTCGTGTTTTTTATAATCGACCCATCGGGATGAGAGCAGTCTTTATATGCATCATAGGTTAATGGCATGCATACATCTCCATGCAGAATAAATATTCTATGTCCCCTTATTCCACCATCAGAGTTCTTTACCTGATCTAAGGAATAGGTCGGAACCTCCGAGACGCTGGAAGAAGAACCGCTTCTTGATGTGCCCTGTGCACTAGTAGAACTTTGCGTTTGAGCCTGATTGGACTTGGGCACATTCCCCTGTCCGCACGCACAAAAAAATACAAGTGCCATCAAACAAGTCCCCGCAAAAAAGACAGCCGCTTTCTTCATGCACATCTCCAATAACGCCAGCTCGAGCAATACCATCGTAGCTAGTCACGACAGGGCAACTCTAGCATGGCTTGAAATGCTATTCTCCATACCCGGCATAAATGGGAGATTCGGTGTAATAACTCGCGATCATCAGCGAAGACGCGCAGGAGAGAACATTCCGAAGGGGACCTTTTTCATGCTGCGCACTTCGCAAGCTGCCAAATCGCTGGACAAGCAAGAATCGCCAAGCACCATGCGTCATACACTCTGCCAACCCATTGCCTCAAACAGGCCTTACTCGAGTCTTTTGCCTAAAACGCAGCAAATTACTTTTTGAGATGCGGAGAGCCTTCTCTATACCACCTACCATCGAGAGAGGTGGCCTTTCCTTCAGAGTCACCGCGCCCTTCAAGAAATTCATTTGCTCGGGCTAACGCAGCGGCTTCGTTCGTGGTCATGGATGGGCTATCGCCATTTGTCTCGCCCGACATAAGATACAAAACTTGATTAGGCGATGATCCCTGCGCCGGACTATCTGTACCTGAACGTCCAAAATATAAAACTAGCTGCCCTTTGTTCCCGTTTTTGGACTCATCATTGTGATAGTCCACCTGCCCAGCCTTTTGTTGCCCATCAGGGAGCTCGAGCGTCCATCTATCGTCTGTGATGGTAAGAGTCTTTATGCCAAGCTCCGTCTGTTGGCACCATTTCCCGGCAATCGGAGAGGCCTGACTACAAGCACATAAACAGAACACAGCAAATGCGAACAGCAGGCTAAGCAGTGCCGAGGGCACACGATAGGAGTTTTTTGTGCGGTTGCCACACATCTTCATTTTTCTCTCTCCTCAATTAACGGGTCGTAGCAGAACTAAGACGTGAAGACCTTGCGTAATTCTGCCAAGAAAAGAAGCGGTAAGCGTGCAATATGCAACAACTAGACGCCATGACGTTACAGATTGCAGAGATTGGGTCGGCTATGCGCAGCAAAAGATCACATGCTAGGGAACGATTCTTCGGTGATCTTTTGGAGCCTTTCCCGTATCTGCTTTGCATAGCGCCTACTAATAGGAATAACCACTCCCGATTGCAGCGTCAGCGTCGATGCCCCGCCTGTCGCAACGCGGTCAATGTTCACAAAGAAACTGTTGTGGCAGCGCACGAAGTGCTCCGGAAGGCGCTTTGCCATATCTTTCATGGTCGAATACATTTGAAAGATTTCATGATCGGTATATATAAGCACCTTGCGCTTTGCGCTTTCAACATAATCGATGGAATCTATGGGCACGATGTGTATCTGGTGCCTAAACTTCACGATAAGCTTGGATGGCGCAGGCAACCCGCCGGCACTATCTTCATCCAGTGCTCGATGCATACTCTCTGGTTCTTGTTGCTGGCTATTTCGTGACGTTGTTGTTTTGTCGCGAATTGTTTCTGATTTCATACATTCAAAATACCACAGTCAATAGCATGCGCTTATGCAGAAGACTGATATAAGAAACAAAATCGGTTTGCGTATCAAGGAGCTTCGTAAGCAGCATGGGCTTACGCAAGATAGGTTTGCCCTGATGACTGGGATTAATCGCAGCTACCTTGCTGACATAGAAAAAGGTAATCGTAACTTCGGTTTCGATACGCTTGAGAAAATCGTCAATGGTTTCGGAATCTCGTATTCGGAGTTCTTCCGGGGGATATAAATCACATGGTATGAACACGCCGTTCAGGCATCAAGAAGACTCCCAATTCTACCCATCCCCGCCATGCGACCCCGCTGTTCAAAGACTCCGCCAAGTCAAAGACCACGACAGCTTCTGCCATCATGCCACTTGGCGCCATCTCCATCTCCTATTCCAGCGCCTCGTACACCATGCGCGAAATCTCCTCCATGAGGGAGTTCGCCTTTGCCTCATCCAGGCTCGTCAGCACCACGATGACATAGGGGCTCTCGCCGTAGACGATGCCCCCGTCATGGCGTACTGAATCCAACGCCCCCGTCTTATGTCCGAAGCGTACGCTAGACGGAAGCCCTGCAACCAGGCCTTCCGAATCGGCCTGCTCCAGCAGGTAGGACTCGGCCACCTCGCTCGTGCTATCACTCGCCAACCCATGCTGCGCGATCCCGCAGAGCAGCGCCGCCGCATCGTTCGCGCTCATGTAGTTTTCCGCATCCCCATCGAAATGCATCATCTTTCGCTGCAGCTCCGTTTGCGCAAGGCCGAGGGCGCTAGCCCGGTGATTGATGGCCTCCATGCCCAGCGTGTCGATGAGGATGTTCGCCGCCGTGTTGTCGCTGTACTTGATCATGTGGCATGCGAGCTCGTCGTAGGTAAACGTCGCCCCGCTCGAAGACCCGGCGACGACACCGGCTCCGCCTACCATGTCGCTCTCGTCCAGCACATGGATTCCGTCGGGATCGAGCATGCCCGCATCCACTTGTTGCATGTACTCCGCGAGAATCAGCAGTTTGATCATCGAGGCGGAGACGAAGCGCTCGTCCCCGTTGATGGAAAAACCGCCGTCCTCCCCGAGGGAGACGACGGCCACCGCAACGGATTCGACGTAGGGGGCGACCAATGCGCTAACCTCGCGTTCCGCCTCCTGCATCTCCGGCGTCATCGCGGTCGTCGTGCGGACGACATCGCCAGACCGCTGCATCTGCATCGGAGATTTCCATATATCCAGAAACGGCTGATTGAAGACCGCGAGGCCCATGCCGATGGCAAGCGCGGCAAGCACGAGCGCTATGATCACGCCCGGAATGCGGCGCGCGCCCCCGTTGCCTCGTCTCATCGTGTGGTTTCCCATGACGTGAACCCAGATCACGCGTATCAAGCGCTAGTTGCCCGCCGCAAGGTCTTTCCACTTGGAGCCATCGCCGGTCGTGTCGGCAAGCTCGCGCAAAAGCTCGTTGTTTGCTGCGGCAGCTCCCGTCAGGTTGACCTGCGCGTTTCGATCCCTATACCAACTCGTGCCCTCGAAGTAGTCCTGAAGGTCCTCGTTCTTGAAGTGATAGCCTTCCCGCGCGAAGGGCTCGTTCCACGCGATGCACAGCTCGGCGGGAGTGAGGCCCATGGCCTGGAGCTCGCTTCTGGTGTATTCGCGCGTGCTGGAATAGGGCAGCACGTAGTCGTTCGCATCCCGGCGCACGGTGCCGCTCAAACGCTCGCCGCCTATCGTATAGGCCGTCAGCGTGATGACCTCGTCGCCAGTCATGCTCGAGGAGTTGGACGCCCGCGTGCTCACATAGGGCTGCGTGCCAGCATTCAAGCCTGCCATGGTGCAGCCCCCAATGCCAATCGCGGCACATCCTCCCAGGATGAAGACGAGAAGGAGAATGACGTCGATGAACGAGATGATCGTGCCCGCGATGGCGAGGGCACGTGGACGCTTGGTTATGCCGATAAGCGATAGGATGGCGCCAACGAACCATATTGCCCAGCCAAGTATGGGCACCCAGAAGAGAATGAGTCCAATGACCGCGAATACGAAGCCCACGATGGCAACAACGTTGGGACCCTTGCGGGAATCCTGGGGCTGATCGGATTGGGGCGGCTGGGGCTGACCGGGACGAGGCGCCTGGGCATTGTATGGCGGCTGGGGTTCGGAGGGCATTGGCGCATCATGGACGGGCTGCGTCGACTCCGCCGGTCGCGGATCCGCGCACTTGGTCCCGCACATGGCGCAATACACGCTGTCTTCCGCTAGCTCCGCTCCGCACGCCCTGCAAAACATGATCGCCCCTTTCGCGACGGCTGCCGGCATCCCAAACAGTATACATGCTCCTCATCGCGGAGTTCCAAGACGGAAGGGGACGGCCGCTCCAGGCAGCCGTCCCCTCGTTGAATGGGTATGCGTCATGCTTGTTTTGCTACGGGCGCACGACCTTGCCGCGAGTCGCCTCGACGCGCACGGTCTCGCCAGACTGCGGAGCGTGGATCATCAGGCCATCGCCAATATAGAGACCACAGTGACCGGGACTGCAGGCCACGACATCGCCAGGCTGCGGATCATCCACCGCAGGCATGCTCCAGAACGCGTAGGACGTGTATGCGTGCCCGTAGTTTCCGGTAAGCGCATAGCTCACCAAACCGGAGCAGTCAAAGCCACCAGGGCTCGATGCACCGGACCTGTACGGCACGCCCAGGCATGCCTCGGCACGGCGCACGGACTCGGGCTTCGCGGCCTCGATGGCGGCGGCCTCGGCAGCTGCGCGCTCGGCCTCGATTTCGGCGTTCACGACATCGACCTGCTCGCGACAGGTCTCGATGAGCGCGACGGTCGCTCCGTTTGGCGAAGAAACCTCAGATTGGAAGGGTGCCGCCAGCGCAACGGGGCAAAGCGATAGAACGAAGGCGAGCATCAGCGAGATGCCCAGGACCGGCTTGCGGTTATGTAAGTGCATGAGAAAAAGATTCCTAGCGCCCGCAGTGCATGTGGTGCTTGATTTGTAGACAGTAATTGCAGCAGGCAAGGAGGCATACTACCCCAAGATCGGAGCCCTCCATAAACTGCGCACATTTCGTGCATATAGACGCAGTGAACGGCATAGTCCCCGGTAAGGGGCTTAGAAACGCAAGGCGGCGGTCCAGCCTCCTCGACAACTCTCGACGACGCCCCAGCGCGTTCCCATCGCCTCGACGCAGCTGATCCCACCGGTGGATATCCCCACGTGGCCGGGCTTGTAGAGCACGTCACCGGGCTGGGCCTCACCTGGGCTGAAGCGCGCCTTCGCGCGTGCGTAGAGGGATTCGGTATAGGACGGCAGCGAAATGCCGATCTGGCGATAGCACCACGCCACAAAGCCCGAGCAATCGAACTCGTCAGGGCCCTTTCCGCCCCACACGTACGGATACCCGATCTTCGAATACGCGTAGTCGAGCACGCTCGCGTTCGTGGGCAGGCTGGGAGCCTCGCCACCCCCGCTTGGCGTTTCCGTAATCGAGCTCGATCCACCCGACGAAGACGAGCCGCCTCCGTTCGAGCCGCCCGATCCCGAGGAATTTGACGTCGCGGGTGGAGTCACCTCGACCGGGCTGGGGACGAACTCCTGCGGCGCGCGTGCGCTCGCCTGGGCCTCGGCGGCTTCCTGCTCGGCAAGGATCTGGCGATATTCGGAGCTCAGGTTATTGTAGATCCTGTCGTACTCGTCCTGCTTGGCGAGGACCTGGTTCATGTACGCCTCGGCAGACGAAAGCTGCTCGGCGGCACGCTGCTGCTGCTCGACGAGCTCGCTTTGCGCGGATTCGAGCGTTGACTTGGTTATCTTGGCGCTCGCGACAAGGTCGGCATCCTCGGCGTTCAGGGTATTGAGGGTATCCCACACGGTCGCGAAATCCTCGAAGGTGCTGACGCCCAGGAGCACGTCGAGATATGACGTCGAGCCGGAGCGGTACATGGCCGTCGCGCGCACGTCGAGGCGGTCTTGCAGCGAAACGATGCGCTCGCTCATCTCGGCGATGGTGGCCTGCGCCTCCTCGACTCGTGCCGTCGCATCGCTGTATGCGTCCATTGCCTGATGGTAGCGGTCGCCCGCGGCCGAGACGTCACCCGCCATGGCCTCAAGTTGCGATTTGACGGCGCGAACCTCCGCCTGCTTCTGGGCGGCGGTGACGCCAAGTGCCTGCGTGGGATTGACAGCGCAAAACGCGCCCAGAGCGATAGCCGAGCCGACAAGTGCTCTGCGATTGAGAATAGTAGACATGGCGCGTCCCCCAATGCAACGTTTGAAATACATATTGGGTTCTCTGCGCAGGCTATGGTACCACCGCCGTCGGCGCTTACCAACAGGAACGAGGCCAATGCCACAGACTCATCACAAATGCAGGAGGATGCGCGTTTTCGGGTGCACCTTGCCAGTACGTCGTTGCCCCTGCCCTATGGGCGCACGATCTTGCCGCGCACCGCGGAGATGCGAACCGTGGCACCCGTATGGGGGGCCTCGATCATCTGGCCATCTCCGATGTAGAGACCGCAGTGACCGGCATGGCAGGCGACGACATCACCCGGGCGCGGGTCGCTCACCTCGGGCATGGCCCAGAAGTCCTGCGAAAGGTAGGCGTGGCCAAAGTTCCCCGTCAAGGCCCAGCTCACGAGACCGGAGCAGTCAAAGGCACTGGGGCTGCTCGCGCCATAAACATACGGCAGGCCAATGGCAGAATAGGCACGTTCGACGGCGCTGGAGCCACCGAGGTTCGCGCTCGGACGAGAGGAGCTGCCCTGGCTGCTCGAGCCATTGGAGACCGAGGGGAAATACGCCGCGCTCGCGGCAGCCGCAGCCTGCGACTGCGCCGCCTGCTCCTGGGCGAGAAGCTCCTGATATTCCGCGCTCAGGCCGTTGTAGATTGACTCATACTGGGCGGTCTTTGACTCGATCTCGCTCTTGTAGGACTCGGCGATCTCGAGCTGCTGCTGGGCCTCGGCCTGCTTGGCGTCGAGATCTGCCTTGGCAGCATCGAGCTCGGCCTTTGCCTGCTTGCTGCTCACGACGAGGTCCGCGTCCTCGGCGTTCAGGGTGTTGAGGGTGTCCCACACGGTCGCGAAGTCATCAAAGGAGCCCACACCCATGAGGACGTCGAGGTAAGTCATCGAGCCCGAACGGTACATCGACGTGGCGCGCGTCTCGATGCGCGTCTGCAGCGAATTGATCTTGGCCTGAGCATCTTCGATACGTTGCTGGCATTCCTCGGCCTCGGCGACAGCGCGGTCGTGATCGCGGTTTGCCTTGTTGTAGTCGTCCACCGCCAGGCTCAGCTCGTAATTGAGGGAGTCGAGCTGCGCCGAAACGCTTTGGACCTCCGATTGCTTCTGCGCAGCCGTAACGGCACCCGCGCTTGCGGGGAAGAGCGTGACGGCAAGGGCCGCGGACAGCACGAAGCCAACAGCCGCCTTGCGCTTTATGGAGATATGCATAATTAAAAATCCTAACTGCCCGTTCGCATTCGCACGCCAGAACAGACGGTTTGCCTTAGCTCGTTGGACAACTATGGTAACACCCACGCACATATCTGTCTAAACCGCACGCATGGAACACAATATCTTGAGGCGTGGCCGTAAAAGCATGTTGGAATGGCCTCGTCAGATGCGTCAGCGCAAGACGAGAAGACGACCATCAAAAGGAAAGACAGAAGGCGTCGAGAAGAAGGACGGCGAGATGCTGCTCCCAGCGTTCGCCGACCACGTCACCCGTCTCGTCGGAATGACCCCGGGCGGGCACTTCGATGATGACGCGGCGTGGCGTTGTCTTGGCGGCAGATAATGCGATGTTGATGCGGCGCGCGAACATGAGGTCATTGGAGAACTCGATGAGCGGGATGCCGTCTTGCCCGTCGACCCTATCGGAGCTGATGCCCACCATGAGCATGTTGGAAGGCGGAAATGCTTCGAGCGCATCGGCGCTCATGACATGAGCGTCCTCCGAAGTCGCGCGTGCAAGGTTGGCCACACGCGAGGCAACGCCACGTCCGATCTCGTCAAGGCCGTAAAAGCACGCCTCCATTTTCTCGAGTGCTTCGGCCGCGCGCGCAAAGCCCATCTGGGCGCTCTCGACACTCGTGGGCTCCTTGCCCTCCCATGCATGGCGCAACCGCTCGATTGCGTCGTAGGTGGTGTTGCCCGCGATGCCATCGTCCACGATGCCCACGCTCAGCTGGAAGTCGCGCAGGGCGCGCTCGGTATGCGCGCCGAAGATGCCGTCGGACCTGCCGACGACGAAACCGAGCACCTCGAGAATCTTTTGCAGCGAACGCACGTCCGCGCCGTGAAAGTGCGGCATGCGCAGGTAGAGCATACGGTCGCCAAGCGAGAAGCTCGCGTCGACGAGGGCGGACCAGGTGCGCTCGTCAACGAAATCGCCCGGGGGAAGTCCCTCCGACTGACGGAACATCCTGACCGCATCGCAGGTACGCTGAAGGTACTCGCCGTCAACGGCAAGTTCGTAGCCCATGACGCGCAGGCGTCGTTGGACATCCTCGACGGCGGCGCCGCAATCGTTTCGGCCAATGGTCCTCATGCGTGCCTCAGCTTAGCCGGCTCACGAAGAAATCGCCCATCGAGACGAGCAGCTTGCGCATGGGAGTCGCGGGAAGAACCGCCTCGACATCGTGCTGATGGTCATGCGCGAGCTTGATAGCGTACGAACGGGCAAAGTCGATCGACCCCGCCCCCCGCATGATCTGCACGGCACGTTCGAGAGACTCCGGATCGGTCTCCTTCGAGGAGAGGATGTCGATGAGCTCGTCGTGCGCGTTGCCCTGTGCATGCTCGAGGGCATGCACGACGACAAGCGTGCGCTTGCCCTCGGTGATGTCGCCACGAAAATCCTTGCGCGTTGCCTCTTCGGTCCCGACGAGGTTGAGCAGGTCGTCCTGGATCTGGAACGCCAGGCCGGTCGACATGCCGTATGCACGAAGCGTCTCGATTTGCTCCTCGCTGCCCCCGCCGATGATGGCGCCGACGGCGAGCGGGACACCCCCCGAGTAGAAGGCGGTCTTGTGCGCCGCCATGGTCAGGTAGTCCTCGACGGTGATGTCGAAGCGCTCGTCGCGCGCCCAGCCGATATCGAGCGCCTGACCCTCGATCGTGCGCGTGGTCATGTCGACGAGCTCCTTGAGCACGCGCAGCTTGACCGCGTCCGAAAGCGAGTCGTCCACGAGCACCGTTCCCGTGACAAGCGACAGCGCGAGGTCGCCCGCGTTGATGGCAAGGCCCTCGCCGATCTGATGGTGAAGGCATGGCTTGCCACGCCGGAGCTGGGACTCGTCGGCAATATCATCGTGGATGAGGGCGGCCGTGTGAAAATGCTCGATGGCCGCGCCGGCGGCGCGCGCCATCTGATCATCGCCCCCGACGGCCCTGCATGCGAGCATGCAGATGAGCGGACGGTGGCGCTTGCCGGCGTTGTTCGAGAACTCGGAAAGCGGCCCGTAGAGATAGCGCCACATGTCCGGATGAGTGCCCTCTCCGAAAAACTCGGCCATGTAGCTATCGAAGCTCGCCGTCTTTTCGTTTAGGAACTTCTCGAAGATATGATTGACCATGATGTTGCGCATACCCCCGCTACGACGAGAAGACGCCTTGCGCCGTATCTCCTGGCTAGCCCTTGATGTTCTTGCGATAGCGCATGAAGCTCTCGCTTTGCGCCTTCTTGACGTCGAGGCCATAGTTCTTGTCGTGCAGCTCCTCTTCTTCGACACGACGATCGAACTTGCGCTTGCCATTGACAATGACGCGCTCGATTTCCGGATCGGCACCCTCTTCGGTAGCGGGAGCGAAGACGATGTTGACGGGAACCCTGATGGCACCGTGAGCGGTAAGGTAACCGTCCTCGTCCTCGGTGACCATCCACTCGATATGACCGGGACGGTCAAGAACGAGCGGGTTGTCCTTCATGTGCTCCTCGAGATCAAGCGATGCGAGTGCCGCGACGCGGTATTCCGGCAGCCTGTGGGCGGTCGGAGAGTTGCCAAATAAAGCCATTGTTCCCCCTTGGTCGTGCATTCCTCTTGGTTAGACATTGTATATCTTTGCGCAGCGCATATGAATGCGATTTGGTAGGGGCGCAGGGATTCGAACCCTGATGACCAAAGGCCGGCGGATTTTAAGTCCGCTGCGTCTGCCAGTTCCGCCACGCCCCCACGTGCGGGCCCATAATGCTATCACTGCACGAGCCTATTCGTGAACAAAGAATATCGTATCAAGAATGGTGTAGTACCAGGTTTGCGGAGCCGTGATGCTCTTCTCGTCGAGATGTTCGGGGAGCCTCGACGTGTTGTCGACCGTGCCCTGCTCGTTCGTGACGACGGCCGAACTCTCCCCTTCCCTCACCCAGCCTAGGTCGGAGCGTGCCTGGTTCTCGACCCCCTCCTCGGTCTGCAGGGCATCGTTTTCGGCCTGGACCGCCTCGTTGCGCTCGGTAACGGCGTCGAGCTGGGCCTGGAGCCGCTGCTGCGTGCGCATCGTCTGGTAGTAGTCACGCCCGACCGGATACAGGATGATGACCGCGAGGAGCACGATGCACGCGACGATGGCGGGCACGCGCCACGAACGCTTGCGCCTCTCCTTCTTCGCCTTGGGGGCTCCCGCACGCCGTGACGGCTTGCGCTTCTTGGCTCCCTGCGGCTTCTTGTCCGTCTTTGCGTCCATGCAAACCCTATTCGAGCTCGGTATCGGCAGCCGCCAGAACGGCCTTCGCCCGTTTCCAGAGTCCGACGAGCTGCGCCGTCGTCGCATCCTGCAGCGACATTGCGTCTTCCTGCGCGGCAAGTCGCTCCATCACGGACCAGCGGCTCCGGAACTTGTCGCAGGTGCGCAGGAGCGCGTCCTCGGCGTCGATCCCCTCCTTGCGAGCGACGTTGACGAGCGAGAACAGCACGTCGCCAAGCTCCTCGGCCTGGTTTGCACTGCCGGGCTCGGCGCTTTCGAACTCGCCGACCTCCTCGCGCACCTTATCCCAGACCTGCCCGACGCTTTCCCATTCGAAACCCGCGGCAACCGCCTGCTCGGATATGAGTTGCGCCTGCCGGAGCGCGGGAACGTCGCGCGGAATGTCCTCGAACGCCCGCGGCATCTAGACCTTGAGGTAACGACGCATGGCGATGGCCGAACCCAGCATGCCGATGCACACGCCGGCGATGATGAGCACCAGGTAGATGGCCGAATACACGCCCGGGTCAACGGACAGCGGCAGGAAGCTCACCATGTTCTCGAGCGCGGGAAAGACCGTCACGCGCACGATCGAGAGCACGATGATCGCGAACACGGCGCCCACGAGTGCCTGCAGCGCGCCTTCCGTGACAAACGGCCCGCGAATGAAACCGTTGGTCGCGCCCACGAGCCGCATGATCGAGATCTCGCGTCTGCGGGCGAGAATCGCGAGGCGAATCGTGTTGTTGAGGAAGACGAGCGAGATGAACACGAGGAGCACGACCGCCACGATGCATGCGTAGCGAATAACGTTGGTGACGGCAAAGAGGCGCTCGACGGTGCCCTGACCATACTTGATGGAATCGGACGGATCGTCGGGATTGTCCGCGATCGCGGTGAACGCCTCGTTCCCGAGAATCGCACTCACCGTGTCCTGGACCTTGTGCGTATCGCGCAGCGTGATGACATACGTGCGCGGCAGCGGGTTACCATCGAGCTGGTTCACGATATCGGGGTTGTTCGCGGTCTGGCGCTGGAAGTCCTCCAGGACCTGGTCCTTGTTGCGGAAATCGACCGACGCGACGTTACCCGTGTCGTTCTCGAGGGTCTTGAGGTAGTTGTCGAGACTCGCTATCTGCTCGTCGGTCGCCTCGTCGGCGATGTAGAGACGAACGTTGACCTCGTCCTCGAACGACGAGGCGAGGTTGCCGATCATGATCGAGATGATGATGGTCACGCCGATCATGAGGAGCGACAGGAAGATGGTGACGATACCGCCGATGGTCGTGCCCAGGTTGCGGCGCGAGCTGACGACGGACTCTTTGAGGAAGTAGAGAATCTTAGACATCGTAGCCGTACACTCCCTTCTTCTGATCGCGGACGAGTGTGCCGTTTTCGAGTGCGAGCACGCGACGACGCATCTGGTCGACCATCTCGCGGTCATGCGTGGCAACGAGAATCGTCGTGCCCGTGCGGTTGATGCGCTCGAGCAGACGCATAATGCCCAGGGAGGTCTGGGGATCAAGATTGCCGGTCGGCTCGTCGCAAATGAGAATCGGCGGTCGGTTGACGATGGAGCGCGCAATCGAAACGCGCTGCTGCTCACCGCCAGAAAGCTGATCGGGAAGCTTGTCCATCTTGTCCTCAAGGCCAACGAGGCGGAGCACCTCGGGCACCTGCGTGCGGATGACGTGACGTGACTTACCGATTACCTCGAGTGCGAAGGCGACGTTCTCGAAAGCCGTCTTGTTGGGCAGGAGCTTGAAGTCCTGGAACACGCAGCCGACGCTGCGACGCAGGTACGGGATGCGCCAGCTCTTGATGGTGCGCAGGTTCTCCCCCGCGACGACGAGCTCGCCACTCGTGGGTACGATCTCGCGGTTGAGCATGCGAATAAAGGTCGACTTGCCCGATCCGGAATGGCCGACGAGAAAGAGGAACTCGCCCGAACGGATGTCGAGCGTGATGTTGGCGAGTGCTGGCCTGTTGGGTTGAGCCGGGTAGACCTTGGTGACGTTGCGCAGCGATATGACGACCGGCCCGAGGTTCTGCTTCGCGTTCTCGTCGAGGGCGAGGTCGGCATAGGAGCCGACGGCCTCGGTCGCCGCGGGCATGGACGATGTGGAGAGGGGCGATTGCTGCCCCGTCTGGCCGGCAGAGCGCTGGCGTCCACCGCTACCGCCGACGTTACGACGTACGTCGATGTTGCTTTCCGCGTCGACACGCGGAAGACGGGCGTCCATCTGCCTGGTTCTGCGTGCATCGCCTGATGGCTGCTGTTCGTCTACCTGGGGCACGCGCGTCGCCTTGCCTCGCGGCTTTGACGAGCGACCGCCCGCTGCGTGGGCACCACGCGACGATTTGCCGAATATTGCCACTTTTGAACTCCGATCTCATTCAGCTTAATCGACTAAGTATTCTATCCCACCCTCGCGAAAGACCCAATAAGATATTCCGAACACCACAAAGCGTTCACGTATGCACGCCGCCCACGCTCACGATGTGTCAGGGGGTCAGACCCCGTGACACATTTTTCCCCTTGTCCCACTTGCCCCAGGGGGGTGCGCCCCAATCACTGGAGACGCTAAGCAGCCAAGCCTAGCGATTTCCT